>CALEHF010000088.1 GCA_937876125.1 uncultured bacterium | reverse complement strand
CGGAGGACGCCTTCGGGACCCGCTCGTTCGCGTCGACGCCGCTGACCGAGTCCGCCTCGACGATGTCCGGCGAAACTTCGGCGGTTCCATCGAGCGAATCTCCGACCGGGATCGAAGAGGTTGGGCTGCTCAGCCAAGACCCGAGTCACGGAGTGCTTCCTGTCGATGGCTACCTCGACGTGGAAGACGTGACCGGCGGGCTCCCGGATATTGAGGACGTAGAAGACATCACTTCGCTCGTGGAGGATGCCGTCTCCTACGAAATGCCGCCGCCGCAAAACGACTTCGAGGACGAGTTCCTTGCGGCCGAAGAAGGGGCCGTCGGCGTTCCCGGCAGCGGGGGTGGGTTCGCTGTCTTCATGAAGCTCGCCGCCGCTCTCGCGATTGTCGCCGGCGGAGTGCTCTATGGACCAGGGCTCTACGAACAGTACTTCTCGGGGCAGGGCACAGAGACGGTCGCGAGTACCGGAGGCCGAGCGGATCCAGTCGGCACGTCGAACCAAGCGGGGAGCCAAGGGTCCACCGGGGTCAAAGACCCCGTGGGTGTCAGCACCACACCCAACGGAGGGACCGCGGGCGGTACCGACGTCGCGACCAAAGATCCGAACACCGGGACGTCGATTTCGGTATCGGCTGCCGGGAACGCTGCGCGCGCAGAACTCGGCGCCTGGATGACCGGCGTCTTGGCCAGCAACTTCGGGGCATCCGCCTCGGATGGTCGATAGGGAGCGAGGAAACCGATGCAGAAGAATTACAAACGGCTCACGCTCACCTCGATTGTCTTCCTGACCCTCTGGGGTTCAGGTTCGGCGAACGCGGGCAGCGTTTTTCTGAAGAATGGCTACATCCTTCAGGGGAGAATCGTCGAACGCGGACAGGATATGGTCGTCCTCGGGTGGCAGAACGGCCGCGTGACGATCCACGATCGCTTCATTGACGAGGTTCTCCTCGACCCTTCAGAGGAGGAAATGATCCGCCAACAGAAGGTCAACGAGGAAGTCGAACAACAGCGCTCGGCAGTCGTGTTCGAGGAACTAAGTCTGCAAGGCAATGAGGTGCTCTCGCTCCCCGACAGCTACGAATCGATCCTCGGATCGGGTCGAGTTCCGGAGTTCTCTCCGCAGAGTTTGGACAACGAGAACAACGTTTCGACCGCGACGAACATCGGAGTGTCGAACACCGATCCTGTCGACTCGGACCCTGCCACGGTCGTCGAAACGGTACCTCGACCAGAAATTTTTGAAAAAATCTTTGCGTCGATTGGCGTCGCCATCGCGGTGCCCGAAGAGTGGCGCGTCGATGAGAAGGAGAATGCGATCCGGGTCTCGAGCATCGGCAATCCGACTCGTGACTATCTGACGATCGATCTCTGGCCCGGCGAGGGCATCGATTCTGAAACGGCGCTCTCCGTTCTCGAAGACGCGATCGCGATGAACCTCCCGAGCTTCGTCGTCGTGAGTGAGATCGATCGGAGCATCGGCGGGAAAGCCGCTAAAACACTGGCCTGCAGCGACACCGACCGCGGCGTCGAGAGTCGCCAACAAATCGTGGCGACACCGCTCGGCGTGTTTGTGCTCGGACTCTTCCTCGCTGAAGAGACTCCTTCCCCAGATCGCTCCGCCCTCGAGGCGATGCTCGATTCGGTCCGCTTCGTCACCGAGTGATTGAACGTTCGAGGTGGGGTCGCGACCCGCGATCCCACCTCGCATCGTTTCCTTTCGACCGACCCTCCTCGACGCCCACAACCCCCTCCACAGAGAAACAGCATTGAACCCCAAGGGGCCATCGTTACGATAACGATGGTTCGGGAGGGCGCTGCGCATCGTGTGCGGCACCTCGGTGCGATCACTCGCGTGAGTCGCGTCGTCATGTGCGACGTTTTTTCTCTTCGCGTCGCGTGATCCTTCGGTGTCTTCGAGGCGGAGTCGACAGACCCTCGGGTCCTAGAGTTCGTCACCGTGAAGAGGCCGCGAGGGAGACTGAACTCCCGGACGAATGCTCAAGCGGAGGGGAACCGCTGGGGTGTTCTCGAGACCGGATCATTCTTTTCGCTGTTTGCGCTTCGAGCGACTGCCCGAGCAAAAACCGCGGAAGGAAATCCTGATTCGGCGGAGGGTTAGGGGCGTTGCCCCCCCAAACCTTCGGTTTCGGGTTGGGCAACACTGGGGGAACGGTTGCAGCTGAGAAAGGTCGGGTGCGGTCCGAGGACCGCGATCCAGCGTTTCCAGACTCAGGCTCCACCCAGCTCGAAGGCTCGGACGAGTGCACTACGCTGGATCCAGTCGTCGGGGTTCGCGCGAGTCGCAACGTTCGGGAGGCCTTCCCAGTCGGGTCGCCTCTCTTCGACTCTCATCCCCAACGCGGGGACGATGAGCACACCCTCGGTCTGTTCGGATTCCCCCCTTGCACTCGAATCGCGTGGCATCTCCGCTCGAATCGTAACTCGACTGACTCTTTCAAGTCCGGCTGGGTTGTCGTTCGGTGTGTCGAGATTGACTTCGCGGCGAGCGCCGCGTGGGTCTATCGGGTTCAGTCCTATTCTCAAGCGTCATGATGGTCAGCTTCGAAGTGTTGCCGTCTCCGGTCGGTCCGGGGGCGAGCACGTCGAAGATTGAAAACGGGGCGTCATCCATTGTGTGGGTGTCGTCGAGTGAACGATTGCGTTCCTTGATGGGGCGCTAGGCATCAGGATTGTGGGGGAAACCCCTCGAAGGAGTGCGCTCATGGCGAAGAAGAAGGCGAAGAAGAAGGCGGCGAAGAAGAAGACGACTGCGAAGAGAGTCGCGAAGAAGAAGACCGCCAAGAAGAAGACTGCTAAGAAGAAGACGGCCAAGAAGAAGACGGCCAAGAAGAAGACTGCGAAGAAGAAGACCGCCAAGAGGAAGACCGCTAAGAAGAAGACCGCCAAGAAGAAGACTGCCAAGAAGAAGACTGCCAAGAAGAAGACTGCGAAGAAGAAGACCGCCAAGAAGAAGACTGCTAAGAAGAAGACCGCCAAGAAGAAGACTGCGAAGCGGAAGACTGCTAAGAAGTCAAAGTAACGAGGCCCGCCGCCGATCATCGGCCCTGGCGGACCGGGAAGAAGTCTTCTTCAGCGAACCCCGGCACGAAGCCGAAGTACGACTTTTGGGGGTTCACGGACTGAGGGAGATAATCCCCCGCCAGCCGGGCGATCTCGGCCGCGCGGGCAGTTCTTTGCTTCCTGGGTGGGAGGCCGAGTCGCTGCGACTCGGTGCTCACGGGAAGGGGTGGAGGATTCCTCCACCCCTTCTCTCATCTGAGAGCGTGCCCGTCTCCGGTTATGTGCCGCGACAGATATCCTCTGCTCGCTTCGGGGGCCCCCCCTCTGCAGTATTTCGCTGATAGTTCGGACCTGGCTGCCAAAACTGCGCAATTGGCGGGTCCCGGTCGCGAGTCGCGGGGCGGACCGCACCTGGAGCCAGCTCCCGGTGGGTGATATGATCGACCCCACAGAATCGAGCCCCAGGAGGTCTCGATTCCAAGTCTTCTCGGGCTGCTGCTTCTTTGGGAAACTCGCTTCGCCTCACCAACTTATGGGGAGGCGTCTACCTTGGGGATCCGTTTCGGCGGAGCACCTCTTCCGACGAGCCGGGCTGGGCTCGTCGCGGCTGCGTCGACTCAAAGCGTGCTGCTGAGTCGGTGCTCCCGGTCCTGACGAGTTTTCCGGTCGAGAACCGTGGGCGATTCCCACTCTCTGCGAGCTCATGCGCCTCTTGAGGGGGCGCGTTTGATGTCGTGCCGTCGGTCCTCATGCGACCGCGTCCTGACCCGTGGAACGAGTAGCCCCCCTGCTGCTCGGCCGAGTGACGACTGAGACCGAAACAACGGCGAGGCCGATCCATTGAGGAGAGCGATCCTATGAGGAGTGCACTGAGCGAAGAGCCGATTCGAGACTTCTTGCGGTCGGTGACCCGTGACTGGCTGCTGATCGCAGCTTGCGCCATCTCGCTGGCTGGAAGTTTGGTCCTCTCGGTACCCGCGTTCGGACAAGTACCGCTCAATCTGGAAGAGACGATCTCGATCGGAGATCCCTCAGAAGTGAGCCTTCGGGTTTTCCACCCCGGCTTGGTCTACGTTGCCTACATCGAGGACAATTTGGTGCGAGTGCAGTCGGGGCCGCAATTCGGGTCCGCCGTCACCCTTGGGGCAGGGTTGGATCAAAGCTGGCCCGTGCTCTCGATTAGTCTTTCGGGTGCACTCAGCGTCTACTTCGAGCAAGTCGACCCCACTGGAACCGGCTCGGGCGTTTTTCGCCGCATGAGTCTCGGGGGAAACTTCACTCCGAGCGTAGAGGTCGATCCGGACTTCGCCCCCGACCGACGGCCGACGATCGCGAGCTACAACGGTTTTGGAACATCGAGCATCGCATGGACTCGAGTGAATGGCGGCACGCCATTCGTTCACTACTCGGATCCCAGCATCGGAGTCCAGGCCGTCGATGAGGGAGAAGACCCGAACCTCGCATTCTTCGTGGGTGCAAGCGAAGAGCTGGTCTACCTCCGCAATGGAGGCGTGATTCATCGCTCCGGGGTTTCTGGAGTTTGGGGTCCGGACACCACGATCTCGGGAGCGTTGGCCCCCTCGGAGCCGCGAGTCGCCGTCGATGCGTTGGGTGCTGTGCACGTCACGTTTCTTTCCGGCGGACAGGTTTGGTACGTGCGGCGTCCCGCCGGTGGAGGGTTCACTGCTCCGATCGAAGTGACCCCGGGAGTGTTCGACATCGAGCAAGCCGAAATCGCTGTCGAGCCGACGGGCATCGTGCAGATTCTCTACGCATCGGCGGGAGACATCTGGCTTCGTAGTGGTGCGGTGGGATTCTTCGGACCCACTATGAATCTCACGGGCAGTCCGACAGATCCAGAAGATCATTTTTCAGCGGGGATCGACACTGCTGGCTCGATCCATCTGGTCTACCGGCGCCAAGGATTGCTCCGCTATCGGAACAACATCCCGCCCCCCGCGGCCTCGTTCACCGTTTCGCCAGCCGTCGGTGAAGCGCCGCATGCGGTCGCCTTCAGCGATACTTCGACTGGCGAGATCGAGAACAGAATTTGGGAGTTCGGTGACGGGGAGACCTCGACCGAAGAGAGCCCCCAGCACATCTACGAGACGGCGGGAAGTTACACCGTGACCTTGTCCCTGGTCGGTCCCGGCGGAGTCGACGCGACCACAATTCAAGGTGCCGTCACAGTCTCGCCCCCAGAGAACGTGGTGCGGATCCCGGCCATCACCGTGATCCGATCGCAGCCGGGGATCACGATTCCGGTCTACGCCACGCACCCCGACCCACTGCAGGGATACCAGATTGGCCTGCGGTGGGATCCGACCGTGTTTCTCTACAATGAAGCGACGATTGTCGGCACCGTGAGTGAACCCCTGCTGCCCGACTTCTTGATCATCAATCCGCTCGACGGGCCAAACGGAGTCGAGGGGCTCACGATGGGCGTCGTGTTCGACACGATTCCTCCCCTGGATGGTCGTGTCATCCCTCCCGGCATCGACCAGCGATTGGTGCACGTCAACGTAGACGTTTTGGGGACTGCGCCGGCGGACCAGATTTCCGTGATCGAATTCGACGACACGATTGGTGATCCGCCAATCCTGAACATCTTCACCGTGGCAGGGGTGAGCAAGCTTCCCTTCCAAATCGACGGTCAGGTGCTCGTCGTGCCGTTGTCGTTCCCGCCTCCGATCCTCTTCCTGCGCGGTGACTTCGACAACGATCTGCAGGTCGCGATCAACGACGCAGTCGCGATTCTCGCGTATCTGTTCGCGGGGGGGGCGCCGCCGGGCTGTGTCGACTCGGCGGACGTGAACGATACTGGAACCATCGATCTCTCCGATCCGGTGAACTTGCTCAACTTCCTGTTTACAGGTTCGAACCAGCCGCCGCCGTATCCTTGGCCGACTCCAGGGGCGGACCCGACCGACGATCCGCTCGGAGGCTGCTGATCCGCTCCCCGCGGGTTCCGGCCGATTGTCTGAGGGGCAGAGCTTCCAAAAAGGGGCAGAGCTTCCAAAAAGGGGCAGAGCTTCCAAAAAGGGGCAGAGCTTCTCACAGTCTGGGCCTCCGAAGAGGAGGACCCGGGGCTGGCCCGACCAGTCCCGGGACCGCAAGGTGCGGGCTGGGGATCAGTGAGGTGCAGATCGTGTGGAGCTTCCGAGAACCCGCTATACTCACCAGCCAATCGCCACCCCTTGCTCCACCAGAGCTGCAAACAAAGCGGCCAAAGGAACGAGCGCAGAGATCCTCATTGAGGAGCTCCGGAAGCTCGCTCCCGAAGAGAGTTCTCGATGCCTTTCGAGTCCCCGACTGTCCCCATTTTTCTCCGCCACCGGTCTGTCCCGCTCGTGAGAGCGCGCCTTCTTTCTCGGTTCGTGCTCCTCGGACTCCTCTTCATCTCGATGGTCGGCTGCCGCCCGGACGGTGCGGAGTCGGGGCGATCGGAATCGGGGAAGGTGCCTGACTCAGCCACGGCTGACCCAGGGAGTGACGATGGGCCCGTGACCGACGAGCCGGAGCCTCTCGCGCGCAAGGTCGAGGTCGAGACCGTGCGGCTCGGAGCGGTCCGCGACACGATCACGCTCTCGACCACTCTCGAGGCGCGGCGCACCGTCGAGATCCCGGCCCGGATTGCAGGTCGGGTCGATCAGGTTCTGGTGCGCCCGGGCACTCTGGTTGTCGAGGGTGAGTCGCTGCTCCGCATCGAAATCGATGAGCTTCAACTCGCCGTCGTAGAACAGTCCCTCGCTCATGCGGACGCCGTGGAGCGCGCGGCGACCGCGGAACTCGACTGGCAGGACTCAGGCGCAAATGAAGAGCTGCGTCAGCTCTCCGCCGACAAAGCGAAACGTGAGTTCCAGCGCTTGGAGGGGCTGACCAGCGAGTCGGGGCGCAAGGCGGTTTCCGAAGAGGATGTCGAGGCGACCCGCTTCGCTTGGCAGGAAGCCCGCATCGCGCTCGCCAGTGCATTGCTCGCGACCCGGCGTGCGGATCACTCTCGTCGCCTCGCCGAGATCGCGGTCGAGCGTGCGCAAGTGGCGTGGGATCGAGCGCGTCTCGATCTCGAGCGCGCAGACATTCGGGCCCCGATTGCCGGTGCGGTGACGTTTCTTGATGTGCGGCCGGGGGAGCAGGTCGCGGCGGGACTCCACGTGGCAACAGTGGTCGACGCCGGAGAGCTTTTCTGCGCGATACGAGTTCCCCAACGACGACTCGCCGAGTTGGAGTTGGGCCTACGCGTTGAGATTGAAGCGGAAACCCACCCGGGGCGAGTTTTCGGAGGGACGCTCGAGGCGATCGTTCCTGTAGTGAACCCGAGCGAAGGAACGATCGAAGCTCGCGTAAAAGTAAACGATCCGACCGGTTCCCTAAGACCTGGTGCGTTTCTTTCCGCTCGGGTCATTCTATCGGAGCGCCCCGACGCGCTTCTCGTTCCCAAGCGGGCGCGACTCTTCGATGGCAACGTCTCCTACCTGTTCGTGGTCCGAGAAGACCGGGCGGTCAAGATCCCTGTTCTGACGGGCCTCTTGACCACGGACGAGGTCGAGATTCTCCCTGCGAGCAGCCAACTCATGAGTGTCGGAGTGGGAGAAGCGGTGGTCACTCGGGGCCAGTCGCGTCTTCGCGATGGAGAGAGAGTCGAGACCACCGAAGGAGAGAGTCTGCCCGTTCCCGCCGAGGCTCCTGAAGCCAAGTCGACGTCAGCGCTCGAGGCCCCCCCTCGAGACGGCGATTCCGCACCTGACGAAGTGCGTCGGGGCTGAGCCGGAGATGAGCGAAGAACAGCTCTCCGCAACCGCCGGCAACTTGCCTGAATCTCTCGAACCCTCTCTTCTTGGCGGCTGGATCTCGCTCGCCGTTCGGCGACCGGTCGCCCTGTTGATGATCTTCTCCGCGGTGGGGGTGTTCGGTCTGATCTCTCTGGAGAGACTGCCGGTGGACCTGATGCCGGAAGTGAACCGGCCGACGGTCACGGTCCGTACTGACTACCCAGGTGCTGCCCCTGAGGACGTCGAGGAGCGGGTCGCGATCCGCCTCGAAAAGACGCTGAGTGTCGTCAAGGGGCTCCGGAGGATCACCTCGATTTCTCGGGCGGAGACGTGCGATGTCGTTCTTGAATTCACGTGGAACGCGGACTTGCGCGACGCGGTCCAGGACATCCGTGAGAAGCTCGATCAGGCATTCCTTCCCGACGACGTCGAGACTCCGAGTGTGCTGCGATACGACCCGCGTCTGGACCCGGTGCTCAGAGTGGGCCTCGAGGGAAGCCTCGACCTCCGCTCCCTCCGGCGCGTTGCGGAAGAAGAGGTCGAGCGACGCCTCGAGACGGTCGAAGGCATTGCGGCTGTGCGAGTGCGCGGTGGACTCGAAGAAGAGATTGCGATCTTCGTCGACGAGGAGCTTCTCCGCAGCCGCGGGGTCACTCTCGAGCGGATCGGCCAGCGGCTCACGGAGGAGAACCTCGACCGGGCCGCCGGACGCCTGAGCGACGGAGACATGCGCTACATCGTGCGCACCCGCAACGAATTCCTCACGCTCGAAGAAGTGGCAGACATCCCGATCCGGGTCGATGGCGATTCGATCTTGCGACTCTCCGATGTCGCCACGGTCACGGCGGGATCCAAGGAAGATCGTGTGATCACTCGCATCGGCGGTCGCCCCGCGGTGCAGATCGAGATCCTCCGGGAGGGGGATGCGAACATCGTCGATCTCGCAGAGCGAGTGCGAGAGCGCTTGTTCGGCACCGCATCCGAGCAGCGACAGCTCGAGAAGTGGCGCACCGAGCAAGAAACCGGCGTTCTTCCTGAGAGCGGTCGGGCGACGAAGCGACCGGACTTCGTGGCTGGGTGGATCCCTCCCGAAGCCCACTTGGTGCTCCTTTCAGATCAGTCGGTGTTCATCGAGGGCGCGATCCACGATCTCGAGTTGACCGCTGCCCTCGGCGGTTTTCTCGCCATCCTCGTCCTGTTTCTTTTCCTTGGACGCGTCTCGTACACCCTGGTCGTCGCCGTCACGATTCCCGTTTCGGTGATCGCAACCTTTGCGCCGATGTACGTCGGTGAGATCTCATTGAACATCATGTCGCTCGGTGGTTTGGCGCTCGGGATCGGCATGCTCGTCGACTCGAGTATCGTCGTCTTGGAGTCGATCTTCCGACGGCGCGAGGCGGGGGATAGTCCCATCACCGCAGCGATCGTCGGCGGGCGAGAGGTGTCAGGTGCGGTCTTCGCCTCGACGACGACCACGGTCGCGGTGTTCTTCCCGATTGTCTTCGTGGAAGGGATGGCGGGGCAGTTCTTTCGCGACCAGGCGCTCACCGTCGTGCTCTCCCTCATCGCCTCGCTCGTGGTGTCGTTGACCCTGGTTCCCATGCTCGCGGGAAGGCTGGGGGGATGGGGAGGAATTTCCCGGTCGGAGAGCCCCTCCTTCGGGTGGTACCGCTGGCGCACGGCGGCTCGCTGGCGCTCCTTTCTGACTTGGGTCAAGAAGCGCGAACTGTACGGGATGCTTGTCGCGGGCATCGGGAGCCCGGTGTTCTTCAATTACTTCGTTCTTTCGGTCTTCCTTGATGTCGGCGGATCCATTCTTTTCTTCTTCCTGTTCCTGACGACGAGGTTTGCAGGGATGGTGGCCCTCATCGTCTCCGCAGGTTTCAGGTTTGTGGCGACGCCGGTGGTCACCCTGTTTCGGAAGGGCTACGAATCGGTCGAGAATGCCTACGTTGCGCTGATTGCTGTCGCCCTCACGAAACATGCAGTCGTCCTCGTCTTGGTGGCCGGGGCTGCCACTCTCGCCTACTCGATGTTCGGTGGCCTCGGATCTGAGCTGGTCCCTGAGGTCTCTCGCGGCGAATTCACGCTGCATGTCCAATACCCGGTTGGAACTCCCCTTCTGTCCACCGACCGGTTCGCGCGAGAGCTCGAGAGGTCCCTCGTTCAGGTTCCTGGGATTCGCACCGTGGCAACGACGGTCGGGCGTGACCCCGAGGAAGTTCGCGAGTCGCAGGATGGGGAGCATTCGGTCAAGTTCGCGATCCAGCTCGAGACGGGAGCCGCGAGTGCGGAAGTCTCGGGGCGCAGACTCGATCCAGAGCTTCTCGAAGAGCGGGTTCTCGTCGAGATCGCAAAGCTCCTCGACACCGTCGACGACCACGAAGTCGAGGTTCGGCGTCCCACGTTGTTCTCGACTCAGAGTCCGATCGAAATTGAAATCCGCGGTCCCGAACTCAATGCACTGATCGATCTCGACCGTGAAGTGCGCGCGATCTTGGCGACGATCCCGCAGTTGCGCGAAGTGCGTAGCACTGTCGCGACCGGGAGCCCCGAGTATCACCTCTTTCCCGATCGCGATGCACTCGCTCGCCACGGTGTGACCAGCGAACAGATCGCCACCGTCCTCCGGCGAAAGAATCTCGGCGAGGTGGTCAGCCGATTCCGCTCAGACGATCGTCGCATCGACATGCGGGTGCAGGTCAGGCCCGAGGATCGACAGTCGATGGAAGACCTCCTCGCTCTGGTCGTCCAGCCCCGGGTGGGTGGTGGCGGATTGCGCCTCGGCGATCTTCTCGAGCGATGGGAGCCGCGGGAGGGGCCGGCGGAGATTCGCCGGATCGGGCGACAACGCGCCGTCGTGATCTCGGCGGAAATCGAAGGAATCGACCTCGGGAGGATCGCGGGAACGATCGAAGACCGCCTTCTCCAAGGGCTGACCCTACCGCCGGAAGCGGTGGTCGAAGTCGTCGGTCAGAAGAAAGAGATGGAGCGTTCTCTCAACTCACTGCTCGGAGCATTGGCGCTCGCCGTGTTTCTCGTCTACGTCGTGATGGCGAGTCAGTTCGAGTCGTTGCTCCAACCGTTCGTGATCTTGTTCACGATTCCCCTCGCTGTGGTGGGGGTCATCGGGACGCTGTGGCTCACCGGAACTCCCATCTCTGTCATGGCCTTCATCGGCATGATCGTGCTCGCGGGGATCGTTGTGAACAATGCGATCGTCCTCTTGGACCAAGTGAATCGACTGCGGAGTGAAGGGCTCTCCATCCAGGTTGCACTCATCGAGGGAGGACGCCGCCGGTTGCGCCCGATTTTGATGACCACCCTGACCACGGTTCTCGCTCTCCTGCCGGTCACCGGGATCTTCTCTTCCATCCCGCACCCCGAGTCCCTCGATCTTCTTCTTGGAACCGGCGAAGGTGCGGAGATCCGGGCCCCGCTGGCCCTGACCGTCATCGGCGGTCTTCTGTCGAGCACTCTCTTGACCTTGGTCGTGATCCCGGTCGTGTATTCGCTGGTGATCAGAGAACGCCACGCGTCCCCCGGGGACCTCGAGAGTTCGCCGTGATGGCGCGGTCTCCATTCGCCACGATCCTCGAACGCCCCGTCACCGTCCTGATGCTGCTCGTCTCGCTTTTGGTGATCGGCGTGATCGCGAACGCGCGACTCCCTCGGCAGCTGTTTCCATCCGGTTTCGTCGCCGGACGCATCAGCGTCTCGATCCCGGTCATCGACTCGACTCCGATGGAGGTGATGGAGAGGGTTGCAATCCCTGCGGAGGAGTTGATCCGAACGATCCCGGGGATCAATCGGATCGAGAGCCGGTCGCGAAGTTCATCCTGTCGGCTGAGCATCACCTACTCCAATACGGAGGATGCGGACCTCATATACGCGGACATCCGCGACCGGATGGAGCGCCTCCTCCCCAGTTTGCCCGAGGGAAGCGACCGATACCAAATCTACCGCTTCAATCTCGAGACTGATATCCCGGTGATGCAGTGCGCGGCAACCTACACCGAGACGGTGATCGCGCCGGATGTCCTCCTCGAGAACGTGGTCGCTCCGCGTCTCGAGGCAGTGGACGGGGTCGCGCGGGTTGAGGTCCAGGGGCTCGTCAATCGCCAAGTCGCGATTGAGCTGATCCCCGAGCGGGTCGCTGCTCACTCGGTGGATGTCGCGGGGCTCATCGCTCGTTTGCGGGGCGAGAACATCCTCGCCCCGGGAGGTGCCCTCGAAGATGGGGGCAGACGTTCGCTTCTGCGAGTTTCCCAGCGCTTCGAGAGCCTCGATGACATCCGTGAGATGCGCGTGAACGACTCGTTGACGATCGGAGACATCGCGGAAGTGTTCATCGAGCGAGGCGTGGAGCAGTTCGTCGTTCGAGTGAATGGCGAAATGTGCAAATTGCTCAGCATCTTCAAAGACTCCGATGCGAATGCAGTCGAAGTCTGTCGCCGTCTCAACGAGGTCTACGAGAAGGAGCTTCCCCGCGATCCTCGCTTCGGCGGCTTCGACTTTTTCGTGTTCTTCGACGCAGGGGAGATGATCACAGAGAGCATCGCTAGCCTTCAGAGCACCTGCGCGTGGGGAGGGCTCCTCGCCATGGCGGTGCTGTTTTTCTTTCTTCGTCGGTGGCGCGCGACCCTGCTCGTTTCCGCCGCGATCCCGCTCTCTCTCCTGATGGCGCTCGTGGTGATTTACTTCAGCGGCGCGACTTTGAACCTCTTTTCGATGACGGGCCTGACCATC
Source organism: uncultured bacterium (assembly GCA_937876125.1). Classification (GTDB taxonomy): domain Bacteria; phylum Planctomycetota; class UBA8108; order UBA1146; family UBA1146; genus JAFMMO01. Next base: position 6,229 of record CALEHF010000088.1, on the reverse strand, counting down.
GCCATCGGCATGTTGATCGATAACGCGATTGTCGTCTCGGAGAACATTTTCCGCTGGCGGGAGCGCGGGCTCTCTCCGCGCGCGGCCGCCGCAAAGGGTGCAAGCGAGGTCGCCCTCGCAGTCACCCTGGCAACTCTGACGACGGTCGCGGTGTTCATTCCGTTAATCTTCCTCGGATCCGAGTCAAACATGCGCCTGATCATGGGAGCGGTGGGGCTGCCGGTGTGCTATTCCCTGCTCGCATCCCTGGTGGTCGCCCTGGTGTTCATTCCATCGGGCTCGGCGCAACTTCCGGCAGGCTCTGCGACTCGGCGGGGGGGGGACTCGTTCTCCCGCCCCGGCTTCGCTCCGCGTCTCTATCGACGGCTCTTGATCGTCAGTCTCCGCCATCGCTTGCCGATGTTCATCTTCCTCGTGATTGCTCTCGCAACCTTGGTGGTTCCGTTTAGGGCCCTGAAGACTGAGGGGGAGAAGGGTTCACCCTCGGGAGATCACTACGTGGCCGTGGAGTTTCCGCGAGCGATCGGGCTTCAGGAAGCGGATGAGACGATGGAGAAAATCCGCGGAGCGGTCGAGCATCTGCGTGAGCCCCTCAATGTCGAGACCATCGCCGCGTGGTTCGATTCGGATGACGGGACGCTGGCGTTTTTTCTCAACCCTGGAAGGACTGAACAAAAAGAGGTGTTTCTCGAGCGGGTGAAGCCGTCACTCCCTGATCTTCCGGGAGTGGAGTACTCGTTTGGGGGTGGGGGAGGAGACGAGCGCAGCACGCTGCGCATCGAGGCGATTGGACGCGATCCCGAGGTCCTCGCTCCGATTCTGCAGAGACTGAGCGTTCGGATCCGGACCGTCCCCGGCGTTCTCGAAGTGACCACCCCCGCGGACGAGACAAGCGAGGAGATCGCTGTCGTCGTGGAGCGGGAGCGTGCCCAGCGCTTCGACGTGAGCACTCAACAAGTGTCATCGATGGTGGGGTGGATGCTCCGCGGCGCGCCTCTCCCCGATTTCGAGCTCGACGGCGAGGAACTCCCGATGTGGATTCGCTTCCAAGAGCAGGAGGCGGAGGGGCTCGGCGAACTCGGTCGAGTCGAGATCTTCACGGGGGATGGCCGTTCGGTTCCGCTTTCCCACTTGGCGCGGTTCGATGTCGGCCGCACTCTTCCGAGCATTCGCCGCATTGACCGTCAGGTGTCGAGCCAAATCACCGTCGTCTTCGAGCCGGAAACCGATCTCAAAGAGACGGAGCCGCTGATTCGGGCCGAGATGAGCCAGATCGACCTGCCTGAGGGCTACGCCTTCGCCTCATCGGGTGGGTTGGATCAGTTCGAGGACGACCTGAAGGACATCGTCACTGCGGGACTCCTGGGGGCGATCCTGATCTTCTTCCTGATGGGAGTCTTGTTCGAGAGTGTGCTCCTGCCACTCTCGATCCTCTGCAGTGTCCCGTTCCTCTTCGTCGGTGCATTTTGGAGCTGCTACTTCTTTGGCGAGACGTTGACCGGGACGGCTCTCATCGGGCTCGTGATCTTGCTCGGCATCGTGGTGAATAACGCCATCGTCCTCGTCGATTGCATCAACAGATTTCGGCGCGAAGGAATGGGACGCTCGAGCGCGATCCTCGCCGCCGCTCGGGAGCGCCTACGCCCCATCTGGATGACGGCCTTGACCACTGTGTGCGGGCTCCTTCCCCTCGTTCTCCTCCCCCACGACGGTGGTGGATTGAACTACCGACCGCTGGGAGTCGTCGTGCTCGGGGGGTTGACCAGCGCGACGATCTTCACCCTCCTCGCGGTGCCACTCTTCTACGTCTTCTTCGATGATGTTCGCGGTTGGTCGGCGCGGACGCTCCGGTGGGGGCGCGGAGGATCGCGGTGAAGAATCCAGGGGGCTGACGAAATGGACGTCTTGACACCTCGAGGTGTCTGCCTATGATCGCGCGTTCTTCCGAGCCGAGATGGCGGAATTGGCAGACGCGCTAGGTTGAGGGCCTAGTGGGCTTAACGGCCCATGGGGGTTCAAGTCCCCCTCTCGGCATGTTTTTGATTCAACGTATTTCTTGATTCAACCTCTGGCGAGGTTGAGATCTGGCGAGACTCGGGAGGTCTTGATACGGAGAGACCGAGTCCGCGACTCGGGCGGCCGCTCTAGGTCGCCGATATTGGAGCCTCGCCCTTTGGGCGGCGGGCTCCTTTTTTCTTGCTCAACCGCCCGCGCGGGAACACTCCTTCGAAACGCTGACTTTCGAGCTTGGATATATCGTCCCCTCACGTCTCAACCTGCTGCCGATCCTTCCCTCGCCTTCGGACCTCGATTCCCGAACCTCTCCTCAAGGGATTCCTAGCCAGGTACGATCATCCAAAGATCGAGTCCACGAAGTCTCGTCTCGTTGTTCCCGGGGAAGGAACGCACCATGATGCTCAGCCAGCGCGTGCGCACCATCGAGCCGTCGGCCACGCTCGGTCTGAACGCGATCATCCAGAAACTCAAAGCTGACGGTCGCGACATCGTCAACTTCTCGGTCGGCGAACCCGATTTCGATACCCCCGAGTTCATCCGCGAAGCGGGGAAGCGCGCGATCGACTCCGGGAAGACTCGCTACACCCCAGTGCCCGGCACTCCCGAGTTCCGGCAAGCGGTCGCGGATTACGTCGGGTCCCAGCGCGGGGAGTCGATCGACGCGAGCGAGGTGGTCATTTGTAGCGGCGCGAAGCAAGCGTTGACCAACGCATTCGCGTCTCTCTGCGACCCCGGGGATGAGGTCTTGCTCCCGGCTCCCTACTGGGTGAGCTATCCCGATGAGATTCGTCTCGCCGAAGCGACCCCGGTCGTCGTGTACCCGGCTGAAGATGCGCAGTTCCGCATCACTCCGGAGGCGCTCGCGCCCCACGTGACTCCTCGGACCGCCGGTCTGATCATCAACTCTCCGAGCAACCCGACCGGCGTGATCTATTCTCCGACTGAGATCGCCGCTCTGGTCGACTTCGCGGAGCAGAACGATCTCTGGATCATCTCGGATGAAATCTACGAGCGCTTTGTGTTCGAGGGCACGTTCGCCTCTCCGTTCGCCGGCAAGGGTCGCGAGCGAACGATCCTCGTCAGCGGCCTTTCGAAATCGTTCGCGATGACGGGCTGGCGGCTCGGCTGGGCAGTGGGGGACAAGTCGATCATCGGCGGCATGTCCCGTCTTCAAGGACACACTGCGTCGAACGCTTGCACGATCTCGCAGTACGCCGGACTCGAAGCGGTGAAGCAGCATGACCACGCCGATCTCCAGGCGATGATCGCTGCATTCGATGAGCGTCGCTTGCTCGCGGTCGAGCGCCTCGCCGAGATCGAGGGTCTCGTGACGCTGCACCCGGAAGGTGCCTTTTACCTCTTCGTCGATGTCCGCAACTTCCTCTCGGACGGAGCGACCACGACCGAATTCTGCGAGGCGCTCCTCGACGAGAAGGGGGTCGCGACGGTCCCCGGCGAGGCGTTCGGCACGCCGGGTTGGTTGCGCCTCTCCTACGCACGGTCGATCGAGGAGATGGAGCGGGGACTGAAACTATTCAAGGACCACCTCTCGGTCCGCTGAGACAGCGCCGAGACTTCGAAGTGCGAGAACAGCCCCCAAAGGCGCACCTCTGACCTCTGAGCCCCATCGCGGGCGATCGGACCATCGTCTCGAGTGACCGTCGTGACGGATCGCGAGCGGCTCCTTCGATTCGGCTCCCAGAAACACCTCGATGTCAGGTACAACTGAAGGCTAGAATTCGACTTCTGACGGAGGCGGCTCCCGTTTTCGTCCGTGACCCGTATCGATTCGCGAATGTCCGCCCTTCTGGTGGAGAGGTAATCCTCATGAATGTACTTCTTCGACGTAGCACCCTCGGCGTGCTCCTCATCGCAACTCTCTTGCTCGTGGCGCCGGCGGGGCGCTCCCCGCTCCAGGCGGAACCGCCCAGTTCTGAAACGTCTAGCTCTGAAACGTCTAGCTCTGAAACGGGGTCCGATGTGCTCTCGCTGGGCGCGGACTCGGATCCGGTCGAACTTGACGACGATCTCGATGCGCTGCGCGCTCGTTTCGAGGCGGACATCGAACGGCTGCGAGCGGAGTTCCGTCGCGAGCTCGAGCGAGCCCAGGCATCCGAGGCGCGTTCGGGAAATCGTGAGCTGCAGGCCCGCCTCGAAGAGCTCGAGAAAGAGAACGCCGAACTGCGTCGCGCGCTTCGCGAGATGCGCGGAGGAGCGGGTGCCAGAGGCGCAGGGATTCGAGTCGAGCCGGCAGCGGGGGATCGTCCCCGCGGACAACTCGGGGTTCGCCTCGGCCCGACCGATCCCGATCTTGCCACCGCTCTCAAGGTGGAAGCCGAGAACACATTCCAAGTGACCGACGTCCAAGAGAACAGTTCCGCCGCGCGGATGCGATTGCGTGCAAACGACGTGATTACAGGATTCGATGGCAAGAGTGGCGGCCTCGAAGCGTTCATGGAGCACATGGGATCGAAGCGCGCTGGCGACGAATTGGTTCTCACCTACGCGCGTCGGCAGACGAGTGGCGAGACCCTGCGGATCACCGGCCGCACCGAGCTGTTGCCGTGGCGCGATCCGGCGGACAACGCAGAAGAGCCGAGCGCTCCAGGTTCGGTTCCCGCGATCCGTCTCATCCCGATGCCGCCGCCGCCGGTCGAGCCTCCGACTCCCGCGCCCCAAAGACGTGGAGTTACGTTCGGTGTCTCCGTGAATGAGAGCGAGGCCGCGAACGGCGTGGTGATCTCCGAGGTGATCGAGGGGGGGAATGCCGCCGTCGCAGGATTGCGCGTCGACGACCGGATCACCTCGTTCGGCGACGCGTCGATCGCGAACATCGATGACCTCCGTAGCGCTCTGGGTAGCGCGCGGGCGGGACAAGAGCTGAGTGTCGGTTTCGTGCGCGGGGATGGATCCTGGACGAGCCGCATTCGTCTCGCCGGAAATGACGGCGGAGCCGCCCTCCTCGCCGGACCCGATCGAGTTCGCACCGGAGGCACGCCGCCCGCGCGGGGTCGCGGATTCCTCGGGGTGCTCCCAGAAGAAGTTGGCAATGGGCTCACGATCTCTGAAGTCGTCGAAGGGAGCTCTGCGGCTGCCATGGGGCTCGCGGCTGGCGACAGGATCGTCTCCTTGAACGGAACGAGACTGCGCACGATCGAAGATTTGCGGACCGCGCTGAGTGGTCTGTTCGCTGGCGACGAGATTCGCATCGTCTATCGCCGCGATGGGAGCCGCCAGGTGGCCGAGGGAACTCTCGGCGCCCCGCCCGAAGACGGAGATCAGTCGAGTGCGCCCCAGCCCGCGTCCGGCGGCTCGATCGTTCGCTCCTCGGGCCAGGTGGCCGCGAGCGGGATCGCGCCTGCTTCCGCATCGAAATCGGGATCCGGTTCTGCTTCGGGAGGTGGTTCTGGATCCGGCTCTTCCGAGTCGGGTAGCGAGCCCGTCATCTCCCAGCCGGGGACTCTCGGCGTCGTGGCCGAAGTAATTTCCGGGTCGATTGTCATCGCCGAGCTTCCCGAGAGCAGCGCGGCGTCCGCCGCGGGTGCCCGGGTCGGAGATCGGATCGCACGGATCGAAGGAAAGCCGGTCACCGGATTCGAAACGATCATCGATAGCCTCGCCCGGCATTCAGCCGGGGATCGGATTTCGCTCACCGTCGAGCGCGAAGGGCGCCCCATCGATCTGCGAGTGACGCTCGCGCCCCCGACCTCGAAGGACGACGAAGCCGCCTCGACTGAACAGAGTGAGGCAAAGGGGCAGAGTGGGACTGCAGAGGCCGCGTCCGTCGGGGTCGTCGTTCCTGCCGCGGCGACCGCTCCTCGTCCGTTCCTCGGCCTCGAAGTCGAAGAGCGCGCCGATGGTGTCTGGGTCATTGCAGTCGAGCCGGCCACTCCCGCGCGCAGCGCCGGCTTCCGGGTGGGGGACCGGGTTCTCGCGGTCGCCGGCACCGATGTGATCGATCTCGATTCGATGCGCCGCGCAGTGTTTTCTCTGAGCTTCGAGACTGCTTCGCCATTCACCGTGCTTCGCGGCGGTAAGACGACCGAGCTCGAGGTGACCCCAGAGCCGCGGTGATTGACTCGGCGAACGAAGGGGTCTCGACAGACCGGCTCGTCTTGGTCGGTCTCCGCGGCTCTGGCAAGTCTACGATCGGGCGCCTTCTCGCCCGGCGCCTCGAACTTCCTTGTTTCGACTCCGATCTCGCGATCGCCGC
>CALEHF010000087.1 GCA_937876125.1 uncultured bacterium | reverse complement strand
TCGTCGCCGAGCGCACTGGAACTCCGGTTCTGTTCGGATTTCGTGCGGCGGATGTTGCCCGGGGTGGGGAGGGCGCGCCCCTCGTTCCCGCGGGGGACCGCGTACTGTTCGGAGAGATCGCTGACCCGATCGCGGTGGTCAACATCGGGGGCATTTCAAACGTGACCTGGCTCGAGAGAGGGCGGGACCCCGCCGCGGTCGATGCGGGACCGGGCAATCTTCTCCTCGATCGGTTGCACCACGACGCACACCCCGAAGGGCCTGGCTTCGATCGCGATGGTGCGCTTGCGATGCAAGGCGAGGTCGATCACGACTGGCTCGCGGCGCATCGACGTTCACGACAACCTAGCAGCCTGTTGAAAAAGTCATTCCGATCGAAAGCACTTTTTCAACAGACTGCCAGAGAAGAAGTGGTCGCGCGACGGAGTTTCGGTCGCGAAGAGTTCGGGGAAGGGTGGTGGCGCGCGCAGCACGTTTCGCTCGCAGAATTCTCCACGCCCGATCGACTCGCCACGATCTGCGCTTGGGTCGCCGAAGAGCTCTCCGAATCGATGCGAATCCTCGCCCGGGGACGCAGCCCAGAGCGCCTTCTGGTCGGAGGGGGCGGCGCTCGCAACCGACGACTCGTCGCCGAACTGACCGCTCGCGCGGGGCTCGAAGCGGAACCGCTCGATGCCGAGCTGCACGGGGTCGGCTGCGATCTCCGAGAAGCGGCCGCCTTCGCAATCTTAGGCCACGAATGGGTTTACGGTCGCCCGGGGAGCTTTTTGGAGACCACGGGAGCCCCGGCGCTCCCCCGTCTCGGGTCGTGGGCATTTCCCGGCAAAGGGGCTCACCGTTGATTTAGGTGCCTGGGGCTCCTACTCTTCACTGATTCCGCCACTTGCCGCAGGGGCGTGGTCCTCCTGGGGAGATCCAGGAGAGGACCTGATTCCGACTCGAGAGAGGGGGGTTCCCTCCGATCCGAATCGGCATTCTGGAGGACGTAAAGGATGACGACACCAAGTTCTGCGGGGCGACGCCCCGCTGATTGGTTCGACGAAATCGTCGAGCCGATCGAAAAGTTCGTAGAAGCGTCGGCGGGTGAAGCGCGCTCGATTGGCATGGGCCTGCGTCGCGCGCTCACAGGTGAACGGGTGGAGCAGGCTTTCTCCGCCATTCGCCAGCGACTGCGCCGCGAACGTGGACTCGCCGCCGACGAAATGTGCGAGGCCGAGCTCGACTCGATCTCGCTTCGGGAACAAGTGCGTACCATCGGGCTCGAGAACACGATCGAACATTGGCCGCTTCATTCGATCGCACCGCCGTCGATTCGACTTTAGTTTCATGACCTGAGGTCGCTCAGGGGCCCGTGACGAACATGATTGAGATACAAAGATGAGGGGCCGGACCCGCCCCTTCCACAGGTAATAGAATGGGTCTCGGCTCGTGCCGAGGCAGAGGGAAGAGAAGGGATCAGACATGCATCGATTCGCTCTCGCGGTCGTACTCGTGGTCTTGGCCTTGGCGCCGACCACGCTGTCAGCTCAGAACCCCGACGTCATCGTCGGTGATCTGTTCAACATCAACTCATACGGATCCGCGGGTGATATCTTCGCGTATTCGGTCGGTACTGAGTCGTGCAACATCGGCAACGTGACTCTCTCCTGGGTCGCCGGAAACAACCTTCACCCGGTGATCGGTCAGGAGATGTGGCGTCTCAAGGACGGTGTCCTCGAGCAGATCGGCATCAGCTGGCTGAAGCATAGCTTCTGCGCGCTCGACAACACGTTCTGCGGCCCCTGCACGGTGACCAACGACTGCGATATCCTCGGGATCGGTTGCTCGGACCCGTATGGCGCGGGACTGAACGGCTCCCAGGGAAACCTCGGACCGCGCTCCCAGGTCAATGCGTCGACGGGTGTGTTCCCTTACCCGTTCACGGCGCCGGCCTTCAACGGCATCATCGCCCGCCGCCTCCAGGTTCACGAAGCGGACCTCACGGCGGCCGAGAACGCCGGCGCGCAGTACTTCGTGACCTCGCACTACGTCACGCAAGATGACGCGCAAGGCGGCAACGGCGACAACAACTCATCGTACCGCCAGATCACGATCGACCCGGCCAGCCCCAACTTCACGGCCGGTATGATGCCCGGCTCTGCGACTCAGCAGCAGTCCCCTGGAATCCAGGCGTGGCAGGACTTCGTACCGACCGTCTCGCTAGAGGACGTGCAGGTCCCGAACGACGGGCTCATCATTGTCGGAAACAACATTACCGACAATGGCAACGGCACTTGGCACTACGAGTACGCGGTCTACAACATCAACTCCGATCGTTGCGCCGACCGCCTCACCGTCAACTTCCCGGGCGTCGTCGACGTCACCAACATTTCGATGCACGACGTCGATCACCACAGCGGTGAGCCTTATGACGGAACCGATTGGCCGGGTAACTACTCCCAGGGCGTCGGCGTGACTTGGCAGACGACTCCGTTCGGTACGAACCAGGACGCGAACGCGATCCGCTGGAGCACGATGTACAACTTCCGGTTCGACGCGAACGCGCCGCCGGCCAGCGGAACCGGCTCTCTCGGCATCTTCAAGCCGGGAACGCCCAGCGCAATGCCGCTCATCTTCGACGTGCCCGCCGGATCGCTGGTGCCGCCGATCAGCTCGTTCAGCTGCGTCCCTGGCGCGACCACCGTGAACCTCTCGTGGGTCAACGGCGACGTCTACGACTCGATCGAGGTGCGCCGTGACGGTAGCCTCCTCGCGACCCTCGCGGGCACCGCGACCGGTTTCGCGGATCCGAGCCTCGCGCCGGGAACCTACGAGTGGAGCCTGCGAGCGTTCCAGGGCCTCGACGCGACCAACGACGCGCTCTGCAGCGCGGCGGTGACCCTCCGGACCCTGTCGATCTCCGACATGATTGCGTTCTCAGGTCAGTCCGCACTCTCGATTCCTGTTCTCTCTTCGAACAGTGCTCCCCTCCAAGGCTTCACGTTCTCGATTTCGGTCCCCTCGGATCGCATCTCGGTCTACGAGGTCTCGGTCGATGGCACCATCACCGCTGCCGCGGGTGCTGAGTTCGTTGAAGCCAGTTTCGGGGTCGGATTCGCTACGATCCAAGTGGTTCTCGACGCCGTGGGACCGTTCGCTCAACAGACGATCGGCCCGGGAACTGATCAGCAGATCGCGACTCTGACCGCGAGCGTCACCTCGAACGTCGTTGAGGGCGAAACTCGACAACTCAACTTCGTCGACGGCCTCGGCTCGCCGAGCGTGGCCAACACGGTGCGGATCGACGGTCTTGATCAGACCCCGCTGACCGAAGGTGGAACGGTGACCTTCGCGGTCTCGCCGACCTTCATTCGGGGAGACTGCAACTCCGATGGCGCGGTCCTCATCAACGACGCGATCTTCGTCCTGAACTACCTGTTCGCGGGTGGAACGATTCCGACCTGCTTCAGCGGGTGCGATACCAATGACTCCGGCGTGTTGAACATCGTCGATGGCATCAATCTGCTGAACTACTTGTTCGTCTCGGGCTCGCCTCCGCCGGCTCCGTTCCCGGCGCCGGGAAGCGATCCGACTCCGGATGGACTGCCCTGTCTGTAAGAGACTCTGTCTGTAAGAGGCTGCTGTCTGTGACAGCGCGCCCATCCGTTTACTAAAGCCGCCGCGCGGTGCCCTCGGGCTCCGCGCGGCGGCTCTTTTCGTGAACGGGGCTCTTTGTGCGGACGCGTCGGGGAAGGTCTCAGATGGCCGGGATGATCGACCGAAGGCCGTCTGCGAGCGAGATCGACGGGGACCACCCGAAGACGGCTCGCAGCTTCTCGACCGAGGCGTGGCTGTGAACAATGTCCCCCGCCCGCGCAGGAGCGAATTCGATGGGAAGATCCGACTCTGCGATGCGGAGGATCTCACCGGCGAGTGCTGCGATGGAGATCGGTGCGCCGCTTGCGATGTTGAACGACTCGCCATCGAATCGACCCGGGGCGGTGACTGCACGACGATTCGCCTCGACCACGTCATCGACGTGGACAAAGTCGCGGGTTTGCGTCCCGTCGCCGTAAATCAGAGGGTTGAGACCTTCCTCGATGCGTCGGAAGAAGATCGGAATTGCGGCGGCGTAGTCAGAGTCGTCGCGTTGACGGGGTCCATAGACGTTGAAGTAGCGGAGGCTCACGGAGTCGGGGCCCCCGGCGAGTGAGATCGACCGGGCGATGTGCTCGCCCGCCAGCTTGTGGGCGCCGTAGGGGGAGAGGGGCAAAGTCGGTGCACCCTCGCCCAGAGGGGGGAGTCCTTCGCCGTAGATCGCGGAGCTCGACGCGAGGACCACTCGGGAGACTTCTGCTCTGCGTGATTCCTCGAGCAGAAGTGCCGTCCCCTGAATGTTGACGCTCCCGGTTTCGCTCGGAGATTCGAGCGAGGCAGGCACCGAGGCGATCGCGGCGTGGTGGATGACCGCTTCGACTCCGCGGAGAGATTTCCGCACGACCTCGCGATCGCGCAGGTCTCCGACGATCAGCTCGAACTCGGCTGACAGATCACCGAGGTTCTCGCGCCGGCCACTCGAGAAGTCATCGAGGACCACCAGATCGTGCCCATCGCTCGCGAAGCCTTCGACCAAGTGGCTGCCGATGAATCCCGCGCCGCCCGTAATGAGGATCCGCATGTCTTCCGCGCCTTTCCGACAGCCTCCACGTGGTGTACTCCCCCCCATCTTCGGTCGCACCGACGGGGATCTTGGGCTGGGAGGGGGAATCGAGGCGGAGCCCATCAGCGGGGCGCGGGGGAAGACGCAGCTCAGGCCCCCGGCAGCGAAAAGAGGCGTCGCGCGTTCGCGGTGGTTCTAGCGAGCACCTCGTCGAGTTCGATTTCGAGGACCGAGGCGAGAGTCTCGGCGGTGTCGAGCGAGAAGACCGGTTCATTTCTCTTTCCCCGCTTCGGTTGGGGAGCGAGGAACGGCGAGTCGGTCTCGAGCAGGGTGCGATCGAGGGGCACTTCCTTCGCGGCGTCGCGGAGGTTCTGAGCCTTCGGGTAGGAGACATTTCCGGCGAACGAGACGTACCAGTCGAGCTCGATCGCGCGGATCGCTTCGGCGGGTGTCCCTCCGAAGCAGTGGAATACTCCCGTGACGCCGGTTCCTTCCGACGCGATGATCTCGAGCGTTCGCGGCCACGCCTCCCGGCAATGGATCACCACCGGCCGCTGGGTGCGCCGGGCGAGTTCGAGCTGGGCGATGAAGGCGCGCTCCTGATCTTCGATCGGGGCCCAGTCA
>CALEHF010000086.1 GCA_937876125.1 uncultured bacterium | reverse complement strand
CGCCTAGAGTTTTCTCCGCTTCACAGCTCGCCCCGCCCAGAAATCGCCGCCCCAGAATCTGCCACCCCAAACTCTGCCACCCCAAACTCTGCCGACCCGCCGTCCGCGCCTCACCATTTCGCATTCAACATTCCGCGAAACAGACTCGAGGAGGCGACCGACTGGTTGTCATCGCGCGTCGATCTTCTGCGTCACCCCGACGGCGGTCATGTCTTCCCGTTCCCGAGCTGGGATGCTCAAGCGCTCTACGCCCTCGATCCTGCCGGAAACATAGTCGAGTGGATTGCGCGCCATGCCGTCGCAAATGACGTGACCGCTGAGGATGGGGAAGCTGCCTTCGACGCATCGCACATGCTCGAAGTGAGCGAAATCGGAGTGGTGACTGGAAACGTCTCCATCTTGGCAGCGACCCTGCGCGCGGGTCTCGTTTTGCCCGGATACAGACCTGCGACTCAGCAATTCGCGGCACTCGGCGATGAGCGCGGCCTTTTCATCCTGGTGAAGGAGGGGCGTCCGTGGTTCCCGACAGAGGTCGTCGCGACTCCGGCTCCCGCGGTCGTGGAGATCGATGGACGAGGCCTCGAGCCGCGCAGATTTGCGCCCGCGGGAGCGATGTTGCGCATCCAGATCGTCTGAACTCTCGCAGATCGCCGGACGGCGCGCAGTTCCTCGCGGGTGCTTGGCGCCAAAGTGAGCGCTCGCCCCTTCGCGCTTTCTGTCAACGGCGGGGGAGGTTACCATTCAGCCTCGTTCCGGCTCGCCCCACCACCCAAGATAGGACCCAGAATGCCACTCCGTGCGTTGACCATTTTCGTAGTTCTCTTCCTCGGGATCGTTGCGATCACGGACCAGGTCCAGTCCCAGACCCTGTACGTCCTCCAGGGAAGCGAGATTGTGACGACCGACACTTTTTTCACGCCTCCGACGACGGTGGTGAGTGGCATCAGTTTCGGCCCGATGGTCGCGGTCGATCCCGTGGCCGGCTATATCTTCTGGATGGATGTGCTGGCGACCAAGCGCGCGAACCTCGATGGCTCCGCTCCGATCACTCTTTTCTCTGGCCCCGGCACGAACCCGATGATGCTCGGAGTGAACCCGCTCAACCAACGGGTCTATTGGGCGGATACAGGGCTCTTTCAGATTCGGAGTGTCGGCTACACAGGGGCGTCCCCTGCCGCCGATGCGGGGGGCCTGCAGTTGATGACGAGTGGGCCTGCCTTGGACCCCGCCAACAACAAGCTCTACTACTGCCTCGGTGGCCCCGGCGTGATCATTTCGAACCAGTTCGGGCTGGGGAACGAGCAGCTCGTGGTCGGGGGACTTTCCAATCCGCGGGCAGTCGCCATCGAACCGTTGACGCAGACGCTCTTCTGGGTGAACGGTGCAGGCCTACTCCAAAGTGCTCCGGTTGCCACCGGCGCGATCAGCACGCTCCCGTCTGTCGCTGCGAACGGTTCCGACGTCCGTCGCATCGTTGTCGATTCGAATGCCGCGAAAGTCTACGTTGCGACCAGCACTGCGATTACGCGCTACGAGCTCGACGGTACGTTGAGCGATGTCGTGTACTCCGCGCCGGGGATCGTCGACTTCGCTTTCGTTCCCGACACCGGACCGGGTCCCGAGCCGGAGTTCGATCGTGGCGACTGCAACAATGATGGATCTTTCAATATCGCCGACATGATTTTTCTCCTCGGTAGCTTGTTCACCGCGGGGGACCCGGGCACATGCGATGATGCCTGTGATACCAACGACGACGGGGCACGGAACATCGCCGACGCGATCACGGGCTTGAATGCCCTCTTCGGTGGTGGTGGTGTGGGTCTCCCCGCTCCGTTCGGTACGTGCGGAATGGACGCCACGGCTACGGATCCGTTCAACTGCTTCGAGAACGCGGGGTGCCCGTGATCTGAGTTGGTCGGGCAGCCTCTCTTCTGTTCCTGTTTCCCGCGACTTGCTGTTCGCCGTTCCAGCACCGGAGATTTGCGAAAATGACCGACGAGAACGCACCTCGGCCCCAAGGTCCTGTTGGTCACGCGAACGGTGATGGGGCGAACGGTGATGGGGCGACCAGCACCCCGCCCATTCTTACGCTCTACTGCTGTATTCGCGAGGGCATGCTCCGCGGGACGTTCCGATCGTTCGAGGAAGATTTGATCACGATCGGGCGAGGCCCCGACGCCACGTTCAACCTCGCGGCGGAAGACGTCCAAGTTTCTCGCGGGATCCACTGTTCCCTCGAACTCGACCCCACAGACTCCGAACGTCGAACCTGGACGCTGAAGAACACCCGGAAGAACCCCGTTCAGTATTCCACCCCCGAGGGAGAGAAGCAGCTCGCAGAGGGGGAGTCTGTCCAAGTCGTCATTCCTTGCACGATGACGATTGGACACGGTGCGGGGGGAGTTCAGATCGATCTCTTCCGGGCCGACGATCTCGGCGGCACTCGGACTTCCCATTTGTTGGTCAGGAGTTGGGGTGGTGATGACTCCGCGCGCGCCGCGCTCGTCAAAGAGCACCTTCCGTACATTCTCGAGCGAGTGCGTCAGCGGATGGGGTCGGGGCTTCGGGCTCGCGCGGACAGTCTCGATATGGCCCAAGATGCGGCGTATCGCTTTCTTAGAGGCGATGCTCCGGTCCTGACCGACGATCCGGTGCGCCTCCGCGCTTTCCTCGCCCGGGTGGTCGAGAACACCCTTCGCGATGAGAACGACCGTCAGACTGCGGCGAAGCGCGATCGTCGGCGCGACCAGCCGAATCTCTCCCAGTGTGGTGTGTTGCTCGACCTCCCCCAGCGGAACCAAGACACGCCGAGTGAAGTTGCCATGAAGGTGGAGCGCGGTGCCATGATCGAACTGGCTCTCCAACTCCTCGAGCCCGAAGACTCGGACATCATCGTCCTGCGCGATTTCGAGGAGCTCAGCTTTGCGGAGATCGGAGCGCGCTACGGAATCACCGAAAACGCCGCGCGGATGCGCCATCAGCGTGCTCTGCCCCGACTCAAAAGTGTGATTTCGAATCTCCGTGGAGGCCGGATCGATGCGAGCCTCGGTTAGCGGAATGGTCACGGTCCTGACTTTTTGATCAGGGACACAGCCCAGCCGAATCCTTCTCCCCCCTCCGTTCGGCGTTTGTAGGCTCGATGCCACGGATACCGGTCCACTCGATTGCGTCGGGAATGCCGGTTGTCCCTGAGCTTCCGATGTTCGACCCAGGTCGGTTTCACCTGCGACCTGCGAACCTCGGACCACCGAAACTGAGCATCCCTTCATCCATCAGAGCCCGACGGGAATCCCCGCGACCCGAACATCGCCGACCTCGAGCGTCCAGCGGGCTCCTTCGGGAATTCGCCCGGCGGGGTTGGAGAACAGCGCGTAGTAGGTTCGCCCCTCGACCGGCGAACCGGTGGTGCGGAGAGAGCCGAGCTTGGCTGTGCCCGCAATCCGAAACGATGCCCCGGTCTCGGGGTCCACGAGCCGGAGCGCCACGCTGCGATCGAGGAGTGGTCGTGCGAGATCTCCGTTGAGCACTCGATAGCGAAAGTCGATGAGGTATCCCTCGTTCGACGATCTCAACTGCACTCGATCGATGCCGAGAGCTGGAGCCGTGCGCGTTCCCATCGGGACTCTCGGGGAAGGTGAAGGAGCGACGGTTGTGCTCGCACATTCGGCCGCCTTGGGGGCGGCCGGAGTCAGGGGTGAGGACTCGACCCCTCCGGTCGAACTGCAGCCGATGGAGAGGAGCACGAACAGAACGACGAATTGACGAGACATGATTCACCTCCACTATGAAGTGGCCGACGAGGGAGCTTCCCTCCCTCGTCGGCCAGGTCCCACCTCAGGCAGGTGGGGGGGCTGCCAGTTACGGTGTCGCCGGAGCGACTTCGATAGGAGCGATCAAACCACCGCTCGTTCCCGGACCATCAGAGACCGCACCCAGGCGATCGAAAATGGTCACGGTCCCCGGCGCACTCGGCTGGAACACCAGGTCTTTCGTCTTCGAAGCGGCCAAGAAGACCGTGGTGCGAGTGCGCGGGAAGGGGGTGGGATTGCCGTCCTCGGCGATCTCGGTGACCCGCTCGAGGAACGTTGCGGTGTGGTCGCCGATCCCGGCGTTCAAGCAGCGAATGAGACAGCGGTCCCCTTCGGTCACCGTCGCGATAGGGGCGGGATTCGAAGGATCGAAGGTCGAACCGTTCACGAGAGCGTAGTCCGGTTCGTAGTCGACCGTCATCGCGGTGGTGGGATCCCCCAGCACGCCGAGGAGTGGGTCTCCGGCGATCGCGATATGCCAGTCGACATCGATCTCTGTATAGATCAACGGGATCTCTTGGTCGAAGACCTCCCCGACGTAAGGGACACCGGGAGCGGCCTCAACTGTCGCCATTCCGGCGAGACCCATCTGTACCTGGAGGTACGGGTGGGTTCCGGAGTGGTAGAGGAACGTCCCCGCGTGGATGTTCTCGAAGAGATAGTTGCGCGTTTGGCCCGGATTCGTCTCACGTACGAACGAGCGCATCCGCGATGGGTACTCCATATCGTTGGCGGGAAACCGCACACTGACGTGATTCGCATTATTCGGCGTCACCGGCATCGGCTGCCCCGGGATCATGATCGAGATCGGGACCGGCAGGCTGTTGCGCAGGCTCACTCGCAGAGTGTTCCCGGCGGGCACTTCGATCGTCGGTCCAGGCGAGCTGAACTCGGTCGCTTGTCCGTTCGAGCGAAGCCCGTAGCCCCACATGGCGACTTGCGTGCCGTCGGGCATCGTCTTCACGAACGCACCCGCTTCCAGGAGCACCACGGTCTCTTGCGAGAATGCGCTCGGTGCGAGAAATGTGAGAGTCGAAAGGATTCCGATCAGGATCGCTCCGTATCGACCGGCGTTGAGCATGTTCATGTTTTTCTCCATCCGTTTCCGGTTACGGGGCGATGAGGTTGACCGGTGCACCGGGGGGGA
>CALEHF010000085.1 GCA_937876125.1 uncultured bacterium | reverse complement strand
TTCTTCACCTCGGGGGGAACCGAGAGCAACAACCTCATGGTCCTCGGTGTGCCGGATCCGGAACAGCCCCTCTTCATCTCCTCGATCGAACACCCCTCGGTTCGAGAAGCCGCGCGGTTGCGGTGGGCCCGGGGCGCTCCTGGGGGGGAGCTCCCGGTCACGGCGACCGGTCATCTCGATGACTCCATCCGTGAGCGGGGGCCCGAGTTCAAAGGAGCGCTGGTCTCTCTCCAGTGGATCAACAATGAGGTGGGGACGATCCAGGATCTTCGCGAGTGGGCCGAGTGGTTTCGCGAGCAAGGCGCCATGGTGCATACCGATGGCGCTCAGGGGTTCTTCCGACTCCCGGACCGAATCCCCGACCTCGGCGTGGATGCGGCGACCATCACTGCGCATAAGAGCTTCGGACCGACGGGGATCGGGGCGCTCTGGGTGCGTCGAGGCAAGATCCTCGACCCGATTCTTCGCGGTGGACCTCAGGAGAAGAAGGTGCGCCCCGGGACCGAGAATCTCCTCGCCATCATCGGCTTCGCTGCGCTCGCCCAGATCTTCCAGGAATCCCCGCTCTGGGACCTCGAACTGTTGGCGACCCGCGCAAAGACCTTCCGTGCGAACCTCGGGACGATCGAAGGGCTCCGGGTGGTCTCCCCCGCTCTGCGTTCGTTCCCAGGCTGTGTTTCCATCACCGTCGACGATCTGATCGCCGAGACGGTTCTCGTCCGGCTCGATCTCGCGGGGATCGCGGCATCGAGCGGCTCGGCGTGCTCCTCAGGCGCTCGAGAACCGTCCCATGTCTTGGCCGCGATGGGCGTTCCTGACCGCGCGATTCGGGGGGCGATTCGCTTCTCGGCGGGGCCCATGACCACCGCCGAAGAGCTCGCCCGAGTCGCCGAGACTCTTGCCGGCATCGTCGCCGACTTACGGAATCGCCGTTCTCCGAGAGGATAATCACGTGTCGCACGGAACATCAGAATCTGCGCAGCCAGCCCCCTTCTTGTCCCTACCCGCGCGCCATCGCGTCGCCCAGGTTCCGACCCCGATCGAGCCTCTCTCACGCTGGTCTGAACTGGTCGCAAAGCGATCGGGTCATCGTGTGGATCTGTGGATCAAGCGCGACGATCTGACCGGCTTCGCGCTCGGCGGGAACAAGGTGAGGAAGCTCGAATTTTCCTTCGCTCACGCGCTCGAGCTGGGCGCGGACACCGTCCTTACGTGCGGGGGGTTCGACTCGAACCACTGTCGAGCCACAGCCTTTCTCGCCCGTCGACTCGGCTTGGTGCCGCACTTGCTCTTGCGCACTGCTGACGGCCAACCCGTGCAGGAGTGGCAAGGGAACACCTTGTTGGACGCGATTGTCGGCGCTGAAATTTCCTGGGTGACACCTGAGGAATACCGCACTGGTTCTGCGATGCTCGCCGCGCATCGGGCGCGTCTCGAAGCGGAAGGGCGACGAGTCTGTGTGATTCCGGAAGGGGCCTCCGATGCGCGGGGGGCGCTCGGTTTCGTCGCGGCGGTGGAAGAGCTTGCCGCGCAAGAGAGAGCTCTCGAGAGTCCCTTCGATTTTGTCGTCCACGCGGTCGGTTCGGGTGGGACGTCGGCGGGGCTGCACACCGGCCGCGACGCGCTCGGGAGACCGTGGAGCGTTCTCGGAGTCCCTGTGTGCGACGACGGCGCGACTTTCGCGGCCAAAGTCACCGAGATCCGTGCTGACCTGACGAGTGAGTTCGGGCTTCCCTCGGAGGGGAGCGGCGCCGAGGGGGGCGGCGCGGAGGGCGATCGATATCTTGATGGGTACGGTGGCCGCGGGTACGGCCTTTCGAGTCCCGACGAGCTGCGTGTCTACGCTGAGCTCGCGCGGACCGAGGGAGTGCTGGTCGATCCTTGCTACACGGGGAAGGCGTTCCTCGGTCTCTTCCGCTCAATCGAAGCGGGGCAGTTTGCCAGTGGGGCACGAATCCTTTTTTGGCACACCGGAGGAGCATTTGCGAACTTCTCCGCCGCGGCCGAGTGGCAAGAAGCTCTCTCCCTTTGAGCAGCCTGACATAAGAAGAGGGGCGAGACCTGTGTGCGGTCCCGCCCCTCGTGTTTCGGTTGGTGGAGCAGAATCACGCGTTACGGAGCTTCTCCCAGTACTGTGCGGGCATCTCGCGCGCGAGTTTCAGAGCGCCGTTCGCTCCTGCGAAGACCGGCTCGTCCACGAGGATGACGTTGCCGCCGCCGATCTTCTTCATGCCTTCGGAGATCGCTTCGCGCAGACCGTAGATCTGCGACCCGCCTCCGCCGACGAAGACGCGACTTCGAATGCGCTCTTGGAACTCGGGGTCGAAGGTCGAGACGAGCTTGCGGATTCCGTCGACGATCTCTGGAACGATCAGGTTCACGGCTTCGCGAACTTCATTGGTGATGTCGATCTCGGTCGGCACGCCGTCGACCGGGAACGTGACGACCGCGCGCTGGGCGTTGTCTGTCACCGAAGAGAACATCTCCTTGGCCTTCTTGATCATGTTGATCGTGAACTGGACCTGGGGATTGTTCGCGCGGAGGCGCTTGGCAATCTCCTCGTCGATGAAGTTTCCGGCCTTGAATACGGTGATCTGATCTTCGGCGGTCGGAAGGGTCCCCGACATCCGGCAGAGATCAATCGTGCCCGCACCGATGTCGATGACGATGGCATCTTCCAGGGCATCGACTGTGTACGCGACGGCGAACGGCTCGGACACCACCATGACCGAGTCGATCCCGGCGGCGCGAGCGATGTCGATGATCGCCTGCTTGTTTGCTTTGGTCGCTTCGGAGGGCGCCCCCACGACTGCGTAGACTGCCTGGCCACGTGTGGGCCGCGCGAGGGATTTGACGTGGGCCAGCAACTCCTCAGCGGCACGGCGCGAGCGATTGCGGTCCTCTCCCTGGAGATCGGAGAAGGCCAAGTTGCCGTCGGCGAGGGGCCAGCATACGTCGAGAGCGAGACGGTGCTTGATGACGTCTTCACCGAACATCGTCTTGTCGCCGAGTACTTTGGTCGAAATGTTGTCCTTCGGCCATCCGACCACGCTCGACACGAGGTCGCGCACGCCGTTACTCGAGGCGACAGCGGAGCGGGAAGTGCCGAGGTCAATCCCGATGTACATCACATCGGTCGCCACGGAATCCTTGGAATCCTTCACAGCCTCCCCCTCAACTTGGATACTGGGCTCGACGGCCTTCGGAGCGTCCTGCTTCGAATCGGCGTTCACTATCAATTCCTTCCCCTGGACTTGGGGGTTACTTCGAGCTTTGGGGTTCATCGATCTCCTTCGTACGGCTGTGCTTCGCGGGCGATCTCATCGGCTGCGAAACAGCCACGCTCGGTCTGCGATCGTAAGGTTGGGGCGCGCTATCCTTCTTCGCCGGCCTCGAGTTCGCGCAGTGCGAGGTTGGCTTCGAAGAGTTGTTCCATGAGTTCGTTCTTGATTCCACCGAGAGCACCGCTGTCGATGAAGCTCGTCGGCATTCCCTCCGCCGGGCGAGTGTGCTGATGATCCATCAGCCGCTCGATTTGGTCGAGGGCCTTCATCAGCGAGTCGATGCGTCCTTCGAGCCGATCGATTACATTTCGCTGCGAGTCTTGCGCGGTGCGCAGCTCTTCACGCCAGTTTTGCGAGACGAGGCGGCCGACCTCTTCGACGATTCGATTCTCGAGCGCTTCGACATCGAATTCCGCACTCTCGGGGTGAGGCGACGGCTCCGGATCGTCGAGTGGGATCGGCTCCAACTCCGGAGCGCGTGCGGCGGAGCGCTCGGCCAGGGGCCGCGGGGGCGAAACTGAGGCGGTCGGTTCTATCGGTTTCCCGGCGAGTCGGGCGTGAGCTCGCTCGATGAGAAGTTCGCGGTCGGGGTTCGCCAAGGTCAAGTCACTGGCGATAGCCAAGATCTCGCGAGCCAAGGCTTCGCGGACCGCCGAGTCGAACTGACTCTGACTGATCAGTCGTACCTGGGAGATCCCGCGATTCTCGAGATCACCGACCGGGCGGAGTTCCCCACCATCGTTGAGAAGTGCGGACCGGCCTGGCGCTCCGGGGTCCGTCTGGCGTCCTGCGATCATTCCATCCTCCCTGTGGGCCGCAGCCCAATTCCCCTACTGCAAGGGCTGGGCCCACTCCTCTTGGAGCCAACACCCTTCCCTTCTTCGGTCCAAGGCGCACCCAAGAGCCACCGAAGATCGCTCAAATTTAGTCCAAAATTCACCAGGGGGGGTGGGTCCGGCCCCCGCGCCGACCTGACTGCTCGCCGGGCTTTTCGACCCGATTCGAACCTCTTCGTCGCTCTCTTGGACGGTGATTCGCACCGGTGAATTGAAGGACAGGCTCGTAGAGCTGGGCCTCCCGGATCCCCCTCAGCCCAGTGTCTACCCGCCGAAACCGGCGCCAGAGACTCGCCGCTGGGGTCGGAATTCCCGGAAGCTGTGCTATGATGGGCACCTCTGCGTGGGATTCCAACCCCACCTCGCCCGAACAGTGTTTTTACTCTAGGGCAGTGAGGTCGCTCGGCTGGACCTGTGTAGTGGGTCTGTACTCGAAAAGAACGACAAACCAGACGGAAAATCGGCGCTGCGCTCGCGCGGTGATGTTGAGGCGATGGGCCCCGCTCGCGGGTCGACCGCCACGACTTTTCCAGGCACCAACGTATCCAGGTCCCAATGCCCTCTCGGGGGTTGCGGCGAGAAAGAGGCAAGATGACGCGCATCTTCGGAGCCCTCGTCCTTCTTTCGACGCTCTGCGTCGGGAGTGTCCAGGCTCAGTACACCCTGTACATGCCTACTGACTTGATGGGTCCCAGTGGCACCAGTTTGCAGATGCCGATTCTTCTCGACATCGCAACGGGGATGGCCGATCTCGAGGGGTGGTCCTACGGTGTCTGTCACGACTTCACGCAGTTGGTGCCGACCCAGGCGATCAACGGCTCCACAACGGACACCGTTCAAAACGGGACCCCTGCGGGATTCGTTCAGATCGCGGTCGACGTCGGATCTCCGACCGAGGTCGGTGGGGTCAGCGTCGGGGTGGTGATCTGCCTGATCGGTTGCGCAACCTTGCCCGCAGGTCTTGGATATGAGCTCATGCTGATCGACTATGACCTCATTGCGCCGAACGGAACGGACGCGAATCTGAGCTTCTGCGATACGGCCGGCGCGCCGCCGGTGGCGACGGTGGTGGTGGTCTCAGGTCAGGCAATCGTGCCGACCCAGCTTTCGACCTCGATCAACATCGACATCGTGCCGTTCGTTCTCGAGTTCGGAACTTCCGCTCCCGTCGAGCAGGGTGGCTCCGTCACGCTCCCGATGATTCTCAACAACTCACAGCCGGTCTATGGATTCAGCTTCGGGGTCGAGAACGACCCGGCGGTCCTCGCGGTGACTTCGGTCGACGAGGGAACTGCCCTCGCCGGGTTCAATGGCGGTGAGGCTTCATTTTTCCATGAGGACCTGTCTCCTTCCGGTGGCACCGGATTCACGCTCGGATGCGTCTTTTCGTTCTCGGGGACCAACGCGACACTCCCTCCGGGGGGCCCTTACGAGCTTGCCACCGCGACCTACGACGTGCTCGGATCGGCTCCTCTCGGCGATACGATTCTGAACTTCGTCGAGACCCTCTCTCCGCCGGCACCCGCGCCGCCCGTCGCGCTCCGGATCAGCATCGGCGATGACTCGGTCGTCCCGGTGATCTCTTCCGGCTTCGTGACGGTGGAGGAGGGTGGAGTGCTGTTCGTGCGTGGTGACTTGAACAACAACCCGGGAATTGACCTTTCCGACCCGATCGGCCTCCTCAACTACCTCTTCTCAGGAGGAATCGATCCGACCTGCTTCGACGCCGGTGATTTCGACGATAGCGGCGCGATCGACATCGGAGACGCCATCAACCTGCTCGGCTTCCTCTTCAGCGGCGGCGGACCCCCGGCTGGTCCGTTCCCGGACTGCGGAGTCGATCCGAGTGGGGATGCTGACGGCCTCGCTTGCGTGGACTCGGCCTCCTGCCCATAGTCGAGTTCGCTCTTCTGAATTGCAAACGGTCCCGATTTCCCAGAGGGGAGTCGGGACCGTTTGCCATCCCACAGGAAGCTGGCCCCCCCACCCGCGGCAAAACTCGGAGTACGACCCGTACAACGTCGTTTGGCGGGGGGCACTGAATCGAAGTCTCCTCCCCTCGGTTCAAAAGCACGAAGCAACACCCTGCTAACCCTTCGCCCTTCGCGCCGGGATGGTATTCTCCTCCGGCTCTTCGCGGCGAGCGGAGAGGTGGCGATCGACGTACCTCGGTCCGGGATGGCCCCCAGGTGCGTTTCGAAGGACTGAGACCCTTGCGATAAGCGATCGAGCTGGGAGAAGAAGGCTTGGACGAGCGACACGCCCAAATTAGGGAGAACCTGATCGAGCAACGTCGGATTCTTGGTCGGGATGTGGAGCAGGGTCTCGACACCCTCAGCTCCCAAGAGGACCGCCACCACATCGCGGATCTCGAGGATCTTGCGGGTGATACGAGTTCCGATTCGGTGCTCTTCGAGCAGTTCCGAACCAGCGGGGCTACTCTCGAACAGATCAATCGTGCAATTGAGCGCATCGATGATGGATCCTACGAGTCTTGCGAAGAGTGCGAGGGTGAGATCGGGGCACCTCGCCTGGAAGCGCTCCCCTTCGCCACCTTGTGCATTGAGTGCAAGCGCAAGCTCGAGTCCGCTTCCGGGTAGTACTCCCTTGCGGAGAGACCGAAACTCGCGCGATCATCTGTGATCTCAACCGGTCGAACCGGAAAGAGCGGTGCACCATGAACGCGAAGAACGAGCTGATTTCTGTCGTCGCTCCTCCGCTCCCGGTGGGAAGTGTCGCGGTTCTCCTCGAGTGGCTCGTCGAAGAGGGGGAAGCCCTGCGGGAAGGGGAGCCCCTCGCACAGATCGTCGAAGGGGAGGGGTTTCACACCGTCTCTGCCCCCTGTAGCGGGCTCCTGATCGAGCATTGGGTCGACGAGGGGAGTGCTGTGGCGGAGGGGCAGCATCTGGCGACGATCGAAACGACGGTCGAGCGGTCAGAGTCTGACTCCTAAGCCCCCGGTCAAAATCTGGCGCGGCTGTTTTCTGGCCAGCGCCGTAAATCCTTAGCCAATCAGACCTTCGCGAATTGCCTTCGGCGAGTGGTCGGTTTTTGCCCACTTTGCGAGGTCGCGGCTCCTTGGGTGGAAAAATCTAAGTGCTGCCGAAATCACGAGTTAGCCCGCTGCCCCTGATTGGCACTGTCTCTGCTCTAGTGGGGTGGGCTCTCAGGGACAGGAAAGAAGGGGGTGTGGGACCGACCCCAGCAGGGGTAGGTTACTGCCTTCTTTCCAAACTCCCCTTCGGGGGAGAGATTCTTCCTACGGGAAGGATCCGGTGACGAGAAGCGCCGACTCTCGCTTCTCCCACCAACCAGAGGCCAGTGGTCTCCGCAAGGAACCACGGCCGCACAGGGAGGGACTCAGATCGAGTCCGCTCTGCTTGCTTCATTTCTTTCCGAGGGGGCGCCATTTCCCCGATGGCGCCTCTTTTTTTCGTACCTACTTCACTCCCCGCGGCTGAACCTGCTCCGATCCTTTGAGCGTCACCCACTGATGGGAGTGAGGGGCGCGTGTGGGCGCGACTCGCCTCATACGCGAGAGGGCCGCTCTCGAGCCTCTGGGCTTTCTGGAGTTCAGGCGGAGGGGTTAGGAGAGGGGGTCGGCTCTCAGGGGCGCGCCAGCATTCTTGGGGCCGCGCTGGTGGCAGCGATCGCATTATGGGGGGGGCTCGAGAGCGCTCATGGAGAAGTATGGACGGTTCTGCCCCCGCACCGCCAGTTCAACGGACCGCCAGTTCAACGGACTGCCAGTTCAACGCACCGCCAGTTCAACGGACTGCCAGTTCAACGGACTGCGCCAATTGGGGGGTGCCACGCCGGGAACTGTCCGAGTCCCAGGAGACGGACGAGGGTTCCAAGCAGGGGGCCGTGCTACTCCAGGCAGTTGATCGAGTCGTCGGTCGCGTCCACTCCCTGATAGGGGTACGGAGTCGCGGGGCGGAACGAGGAGTTCGAGTTGAACACCGTGTTGAGAAGAACGATGGCGTCGGCCAGGTCGATGGAGCCGCTGTCATCGACGTCCGCCGCGTCCAGGCATGGGGGCGTCAAATTGAAGCCCGTGAACATGTAAGACACGAGTTGGAATCCGTCGATGCTGTTCACCACGCCGTCCCGGTTCATGTCTCCACGGATGAAGATGTCTCCCTCGGGGCGCACGTTGACCGTCATCGGATAGGTGTAGGGGTAGAGCACGCCGACCCCCCCTCCTTTGACAATTTCGTTGCGGATCGGTGGCGTCCCGGGCTGCGGGGGCAGTGTCGAGAAGTTGATCTCGAAGGATGTGTTCGGTGCGACGTTGTCGTGCAGCCGCAGAATCAAGTGTCCCAACAATTGATTCTCGCCAACCGGGAACTCCGGCTCCGAGAACGGCGAGACTAGCTCCATGACAATGTATCCATACACTCGACCGGGAAGGAATTCACTCACGTGAGAGATTTGAAGATCCGCGTTGTGCTGATCAGGAACGCCTTCCGAGAAGTCGATGACCGCCTCGGCGACGATTGCCGGGTCGAACGAGAGGCTGATCGCCAGCCCCTCGACTCCGAATGGACTCTCCGCCGTCATGCGGATCGGGATCGAAACGAAGTCAGATCCCGGCGCGATCGCGAAGTCTTCATTGCCGCTATCCGGGTCTTCACTGAAGAAGAAAAAGACGTGCGGCAGCTCGGAACCCGAGGGTTCTGATCCGAGCGGTCCAGAGCAAACGATATTGTCGGTGGTGGGGTCGGGGCCCGGATCGGGGTTCGGAGCGGGGATCGAGAAGCTGGTCCCGGGGCCAAAGAGGTATGAGATCAAGAACAGGGGGTCCGCGATATTGAGGGCGCCGTCGTCGTTCACGTCCGCGGAGTCGGGGCACTGGGGAGCGGCGGCACCGAACAGGATAAACTGACTGACAGCCAGCACGTCCGCGATCGACAAGACGCCGTCGCTATTCGCGTCTCCTCGGATGAACCAGCCGGACTGCGCATCAGCCGATGGAAGTGCGGAGACGCTCAGCGCGAACAGCGTGATCAGACCGGAGACGATGGGGGACTTCCGAGAGCGGAGCATCCAGATTCTCCTTTCCTGAGTGAGCTGATTTGAGCTCTTCAGCGGCCGACTGAGGGTGCGTCCAATGGAAATGGAACAGTGCAACCAGTGAAACGCCGCACGGCGGTCGGATCGGGGCCATTGTGATTCCATGATCACGCACTTGATTTTGCGCAATTCGGAACCAGGTTGAAAAGCTCGGGTATCGTGAGCCAGGCAGCGAACTTCTCGCCGCACCCGCCAGCCTATCTCCCTGCGTACTCGCCGTCAAGCGTCGGAACTACGCCCGGGACAGCGGTGGATGCCGAGATATCGTGAGGGGGATCTTGGGGATTGGGGGGGGGATCATTGAGACGTCGGGCGGCGAGAAACAGTTGCCTTGGAGGAGAGAAAAGAGGTGGGGACGGCGCCAAGTCTCTCCCCAGAATCGTCCTTCGGTGCCAGGGAGTGCACCTGAAGAAGTGATTCCAGTCTCGGCAGCCGTCCCGGCGCCTCCTCACAGGTCATCTACAGCCACCCGACTCAGAGCATCCGGTGTACCAGTGAGCGCTCCAGGGCTGACGAGGAGTCCTAATGTGTTGGTAGGAAGAGAGCTATGAGAGTGCCTGGAATCCTGGAATCTGAAATCCCCGGTGGATGTGTCAAGGGAATGAAGGTCAGCCCCCCCCGGAGTGAGAACGATAGTTCACGCCTCCTCCGGAGGCTCGTCGCGAAAACCGAGCTTGTTCAACAAGTTTTGCAGATGCCGGCGGCTGATCCCCAGCGCGTCCGCAGCATGGGTCTGATTGCCCTCAAATCGCCCGAGTGCTTCCCGGAGTAGTTTCTCGTGGAAACGATCGGTTTCCGTTCGCCAGTCATCTCCGCTCCAGCAGCTGGCGGAAACGGGTGGCGCATCGGCAGACGAAGCCTGGTCGGTTTCGACGTCTTCGAGGCGGATGACGGTGCGAGCCTCAATGAGCCAGCGCTGCGTCGCATTCACGAGTTCACGGACATTGCCGGGCCACGGAGAGGCGATGAGTCGCCGGAGAGCGTCTGGGTGCACGGTCGGGACGGGGCGCGCCTGCATCCGCGCGGAGAGCTGCAAATAGGTTTCGATCAGCGGTTCGATCTCTTCTTGTCGATCCCTTAGAGGGGGTACGAACACTTCAATCCCTTGCAGGCGGTAGTACAGCTCGGGGCGCAGAGCGCCTCGCTCGATCAGGTCATTCGGTTCATCGCGCAGTGTGACCGCGAGCCGGAAGTCGGCTTGCTTCTCTTCTTCGCTCCCCAGGGGGCGGTACTTGCCACTGTCGAGAACTTGCAGAAGCTTCGCCTGCAGTGGGGTCGGGAGCTCGTCGAGGTGGTCGAGCACGAGGGTGCCGCCAGCGCATCGTTCGAGGAGGCCGGCGTGCACTCGATCCGCCCCTGTGAAGGCACCGGGCACCGAGCCGAAGAGTTCGACTTCGAGGAGAGACTCGGGGAGTGCCGCGCAATTTTCCGTGATGAACGGCCCTTCGACCTCACGGGAAAGTCGATCGAGGAGCTCGGTTTTTCCGGTGCCGCTTTCACCCCAGAGAAGAAGAGGAAGGTCGGATGCTGCCCACCGATCGACCTGGTCGGTCAGGGACTGCATTACCTCAGAGACGACGATCCAAGGGGTGGCACCGCTCCCGTCGACCGCGTCTCCTCCTTCTCTCACCTCGAGGCGTTGAGTGAGAAGCCGCGTTTCGAGGTGCTCGCGTTCCGCCGCTCCCTCGGCCCGGATCAGGCGAATCTCTTCGCGAAGCTTGCGGACTCTCTGCCGCTCCCGCTCTGTTTCGTTGCGATAGTAGTGAACTGCAACTGCCGCCGAGAGCTCCGCCCGATCGGGCTCCGCTTCGCTAGGGGGAGCGCCGATTCCGACCAGAGCGATGGCAGCAGGGGGAATCCCCTCGAGGCCGATCCAAAGAGTCCACGACTCACCATCGTGCCACGAGTGGGTGCTGAATGGCTCGTTCGGTGGGGGTGGAGCGGTGGGCGTTGGACCCGCCGCGAGAAGCGATCGCCATGCGCGCGCAGGGCGAGTGAGGGCGATCGCACCTCGGGCCTTGAAGGTATCGATGAGCACCTCCAAGAGCTGTGGTAGGGGCCGGTAGCGGGCTGACGAGGGAGGGACGGGCGCCACTGTCCGGCTCTTCTGGGGAACCCTGAGCGACACCGTGGCGGTTCCGGTGGTCACGATCCCGCGTCTCTGCTCGAGGACTCGAACTCCCTGAGCGCCGTAGCGCCGCGCGAGGCGACTGCGGCGGTCGGCGCGGGCCTCGAGGAGGTCATCGGGAAGCGGTTCGCCGACCCCATCGACGGCGCAGAGGAATTCCTCGAAGAGACCAAGTTGCATCGATTCTCGAGCGAGATGGATCGCTCGCTCTCGTGCCTTCTCGGTCCGCGGTTCCAACCGCCAGCGCTCGATCTCGAGAGGAATTCGAGAGAGGGGCGGCGACGGGTCCAGTCGTGCGAGATCGAGTCCTCGCTTCAGCAAGCGGACCGCACGTTCTCGATCTCCCCGCTCAGAGACGATGCGAGCGATGAGGCGCAGCGCGGATGCGGCTGTGTATGACCGACCTGAGCGGAGGGCATCGCGGAGTGCACACGCGCCGGACCTGAGCGCGCTGGTTGGGTTCGGAACCAACGATTCCCATTCGGCACGCACGAGATGTCCCCAGGCATCAAGACGAGGTCCCCCCGCGCGCGGTTCTGCTTCGGAGAGAGTGATCAGTTCTTCGGCGCGATCGCGATCTCCCGTAACGAGGGTGGTAGCGGCGAGAGCGATCCTGGCTTGGCGCACGAGGGCGGGATCCCCGATTTGCTCCGCTAGAGTGAGCAGTTCCCCGCGATGCTCCGCGGATCCCAGGGGATTGCCGAGGAGCAGTTCGATGTCCCCCAGATTTCCGAGCGCGACGGCGAGGGCGGGCGCAGCGGAGATTTTTCGCGCGAGACCCACTGCTCGACGCAATGCGATCAGCGCGGGAAAGAGATCTCCACGATCGCGAAGCACGGTTCCGAGGCCGAGCTGTGCGTGGGTCTCGAGGCTTCCATCGGGATAGGCGGCGACGAAACGGGCTGCGCGCTGGTACGAAGCTAGGGCTTCATCGGTGCGCCGGAGCGAGTGCAGGATCGCACCCTGGTTGAGCGCGAGTGCCGGGCGTTCCTCCTCGATTCGCGCGAGCCGTGCATAGCGAATCGCTCTTTCGATGCGTCGCGCCGCGCGCGGGAGATCTCCTTCTTGGCGGGCGATTCCCGAGAGCGCGGAAAGCGCTCCAGCTACAATGGTGGGCCGATTCCCCCCCCGCCCTCGGTCGAGAGCGAGTCGCAGTGAAGCGTCGGAGTCCTTCAGTTTTCCGCGGCGAAACTGGAGAGTTCCCAGCTCGAGGAGAGCGGATCCCGAGAGTCCGTCGATCGCGATCGGATCGAACAGGATCCGCTCACATTCATCTCCATGCCCGCCATCGTGGGCAAGCCGAGCCGCGGTGATCCGCGCTGCGGCCCGATCACCAGGGTCCGCCCGCTCGATCCGCGCGAGTGCGAAGGGCAGGGCATTTCGTGGACCGTCGGTGCGTTCGATGATCTTTGCAGCGATGGCGCATTGGTCTGCGGTCAGGTTGTCCGGGGATGGGGGAAGTTCCGCGCGAACACGGTGCGCCTCGCCCGAACGAGCGTGCGCTTCATAGGAGAGCCACTTGCCCCGAACCCGATCGGGCGCAACCTCGGCAAGCGCCAGCGACGCGGCGATATCTTCTCGCCGGCGGGCCGCAGACACCGCGTCCTGCCACGCTTCGGGGAGAATCTTCCGTCCGCCGCGGGCAGAGAGGTACAGGGCTCCCCAAGTCCCGGTCGTACCATCCGCGTCGCGCCACGCATCGGCGAGGAGCGCGAGGTCCTTGCTTCCGCGGTCGCGAGGGATCGCCCAAGGGAGGATACGACGAGCGGATGGAGGGCCGACCGTCGCCGGCGCATGTGCGCCCGCTGCGGCGATGCGTCGCCAGAGTTCGTCTTCAGTGATGCCAGCCGCCTCGGTGAGAACCGACCACGGCACCGAGGTGGGAATCTCGGCGAGCCAGCTTGAGAGTTGTGGACCGAGCGCGTTTTCCGCGAGCGCGAAATCGGTCGGCGCTTCGGCCGCTTGGGGGAACAGGGCTGTCGGAAGGCCCCCGCTCTCTCGCCACCGCCGGTCGACATCGGTTCCGCTGCTGTCTCCTTGACCTTCCTCGGGCTCGGGATCGTCTCTCGAGAAATTGACGCTTTGGGCCAGCTCCCGGAAAGAGGGTAGATCGAGTCCAGGGACCCGCTCGATGC
>CALEHF010000084.1 GCA_937876125.1 uncultured bacterium | reverse complement strand
ACCATTCAATTCTTGTAGGAACCTCCCGGGCAGGCCAGCGAAGTCTCTCAGCTCGCCGACGAGTCCGCGTAGCATCGCAGTGACGAGCGAGGTGCGCACTCCTCGACCCATGACGTCGCAGATCAAGAGGCCCGCTTCCGAGTCGGAGATCGAGCGAATGTCGAAGAAGTCGCCCGCAAGCCCTGCGGTCGGTCGGAGACGGTGGAAGAAACGAATCGCGCTCTCCGAGGGGACGACATTGAGCGGGAACGTGGGGAAGCTGCGGGGCAGGCAGGCATCGTGGACCTCACGCGCGAGTTCGAGGTCTCCCTCCATCTCCTCTCTTACACTCGCAAGCTCCGCGACGCGACGCTCGACGCGCAGTTCGAGTTCGTCGTGGGCCTCTCGAAGCAGTCGTTCGGCGCGTTTCCGCTCGATCGCGATCCCGGCCATGTGTGCGGTCGTGTCGATGAAGTCGAGGTCTCGGGGGCCCGGCTCCCGGCGCTCTTTGTAGTACATCGCGAACGTACCGAGGACCTCACCCTTGGAGGAAAGGATCGGCTGGGACCAGCATGCGAGGAAACCCGCACGTGCGACCAGGTCCCGATAGGGGGCCCAATTCGGGTGGGTCGAGATGTCAGAGACGATCACTCGCTCGCCTCGGAACGCCGCGCTCCCGCACGATCCGACCGAGTTTCCAATCTTCAGTCCATCGATCGCGCGGTTGTAAAAGCTGGGGAGGCTCGGGGCCGCACCGTGTCGCAGCCGCATTCCGTCTTCGAGGAGGAGAATGGAACAGACCATCCCAGGCAACGCGTCTTCTGCGCCCTCGATCACGCTGTGGAGGATTTTCGAAAGGTTGTCACCGGCTGCCAGCAACTCGAGAGAACGCTCGTGCGACTTCTGAACCTTGCGCTCCCACTCCTGCAAAGTCACGTCGATGAGGCTCACCATGATGCGGGAGAAGCGGGGGCCCGGGAGAGGAGAGGAGCGGACTTGAACGCGTTGATCGATGCCGGTCGGATTCTCGAGGGTCACGATTTCAGGAGCTCGTGCGCCAGCGATCGAGAGCGCGTGACGGATCAGCTCGAGGAGCAAAGGGGAGCGCGTCCCCGCCAAGGTCCGCTCGAGCGGGGCGGGCAGTGCCGGAAGGTCCAAACTCAGGATCTCGCGACCGATCGGGTTGAGGTAGTGGATGCGCTCTTCGGTATCGATGATCAAGATCCCGATCGGAACCGGGTCGAGCAGATCGGCGAGAAGGTGTCCAGGAAACGTGGTGGGATCCCCCAGGTCGGCTGAGGATTCAGAAGGTTGGTCAGTCGGTTGGTGCACGCGTCACCGCCTTTCGATGTGGAGGGGGTCCACGGAGGGCGGGGAGTGAACTCCCATAGTGACCGCAGATGTTCTCGGATGCAACGAACGACTGGTCTGACCGGTCGTGGGACGGGACGCTGGAGGGGTCCAAGATCGTTGTCGACCCCGGTCGGGCTCTGACCAGCCCGGGAACCCCTCCAATCGGCAATTCCCGCCTTCTCGGTCGCCACCCCCCTTTGCCGCGATCCCTCCCGCCATCCGATACTTCTGGACACAGTTCCCCGACATCCGGGTCCCTGGGGACCGAGGAGTTTCGCGTGATCTCACGGGTATTTGCCCACCTCGACCTTCCTTGCTTCGGGCGATTCGCCGCTCCGGGTGAGGATGAGGTACGCGTACGCATCGTTCTCCTCGCCCGCCGGAAAGCGGTTCTCGAGTCCCACATCGCTCTCGAGCCGGGGAGCGTGCTCGCTGTCCACGTCGACTTCCCCGATGGCGCAACGATTCCACTGATGGCCCGCGTGTCTGGCTCTGGGGAGCGCGGATTGTTCCTCGAATTCGAGCACGGGAGCGCGGCCGCCGAAGGGCGCTTCGGGTCACGGTTGATCGAGGCGGCGGAGGAGTTCACCACCAGCGAGGCTGCCCGCCTGCTCGAGACGCGTTCCGAGATTCGCGACTCGATTCTCAAGCGCACTCGCACCATGCGTTCGAGTGATCTCGCCGAGCGTCGGTCCGAGGTGCGGGTTCTCAACATGACGACGATTACCTCGTTGATCGAGGAGTCACTCGAAGAGGCCCTCGCGCTCAGCGGGCACTCCTTTGATGCCGCCGCGCGCCAGCGACTTCTCAAAGAGACCGAGGCGACGTTCCAAACCAGGCTTGCCACGCTTCAAGCGGAGAAGGCGGGCGCCGAGGAACAAATCACGAAGCTCCGCCAAGAGCTCGACCTTGCCCGCTCGACCCTCGAAGAGGAGCGCGTCCGGGAGATCGAGAACGATCAATTCATTGTTTCCGCCGCGGGCATCGTCGAGATCGAAGGCCGCCTCGGGCGGTTGATCGAGAAGGGACTCCTGTCGGGGAGCGTGGATCGAGAGACCGAAGAGGCGATGCGCCAGGTGGTCTCGAGTCTGCTGGACGATGAGCGAGAGAAGATCGGTGAACGCGCGCGCGAAGCGCAGTCGGATGCGATCAGCCTTCTCGAGCGAAAGGTGAGTCGCCTCTCGCAGACTCTGGAGAAGAGTCAGAAGGCGCGTGAGATCGCGGAGCATCGCGCCGCCGCGCTCGAGGCGGCCGGCGGCGGCAATGCGCATCGAGGAGTCATGGACGCGGGACTCCACCCTGACGACCCGACACGTGAGGCAAAGCTCGTTCTTCTGAAAGAGATTGTGAAGGAGAACGACTCGGTCCACGCACACATCAGAAAGACCCGCGCAGGCGAGCAAGTGCCCGTCGTCGCAAGCGACCCCTCCGATGGGGGGGGGATCCGCAAGATAGCAGTGAAGAGAGTGAAACCCCCGCCGCTGACGCGTTCCAGTTAGCGCGCGGGAAAGAGCCACGAAGGCATCGAGGAGAATCACATGACCGAAAACATCTATCTCGGCATCGACCTGGGGACGAGCCGGACGTCCATCACTTGTTCCAACGGCACCCGCGAGACGGTGTGGTCGTACGTCGGATATCCGAAAGATCACGTCGCGATGAAGGCCCTGGGCGGCCGCTCTGTGATCTACGGCAAGGAAGCGGTAGAGAACCGGATGTCGGTCGAATTGGTGCGCCCCCTCGCCGGCGGATCGATCAAGAAGCGGAATGGGAAAGACACCGACGAGATGAAGCGCGCACTCCGCGATCTCCTCGAGCATGCGATCGGGTTGGCGAATATCCCGGCGGGCTCGACGATCTACTCCGTGATCGGAGCGCCAGCGGAGGCAAGCGTGGAGGGCAAGGCCGCGATCATCGAGGCAGCGACGAGTTTCGTGGACTCCGCGATCGTCTGCTCAGAGCCGTTCGCAGTCGCCTATGGGCTCGACTTCCTCAATGACACTCTCGTCATCGACGTCGGTGCGGGCACCACCGACCTCTGCCGAGTGCACGGAACCATGCCTCAGCCGGAAGATCAGCGGACCCACGAAGTGGGGGGTGATCACATCGATGAGTTCTTCGCCGAGCTGATCACTGAGCGCTACCCCGAAGCACAGCACTCGATCAACATGGTGCGCGCGTGCAAAGAGAAGCACGCGTCCGTCAGTCGCAACATGGATACGGTCGAGATCGATCTGACCGTCAAAGGTAAGCCGCAGAAGTTTGATCTCACGGAGTGTTGTTACGAAGCGTGCTACTCTCTCGTGCCGCCGACCGTCGAGGCGTTGCAGGACCTCATTGCGACCTACGACCCCGAGTTCCAGGCAAAGATGCGGAACAACATCTTGCTCGGTGGGGGCGGCAGCCAGATCAAGGGGCTCGGTCGCGCCATCGAAGACGCACTCTCCGAGTACGGCGGGGGCAAAGTGACGACCGTCGAAGAACCGCAGTACGCCGGCTCGAACGGGGCGCTGAAGATCGCTCTCGACATGCCGGAGGAGTACTGGAAGAACTTCCAGAACGAGGCCGTGACGAACACGGAGTAGTTTCGAAAGCGCTCTGCGTCATGGAAGGCAGGGCATCGTTGGCTGGAGAAAAGTACGGCTGGCTGGCAAAAAGAACGCCCTCGGAGGATCAACCTCCGGGGGCGTTCTTTCTTTGACCCAGCTTCTCCGCGAGTCAGCTCTTCACATCGAGTTTCGCCAGCGCCTTCTCCACGACTTCGGGGACCAGAGGAGCCTTCCACGTGGCCGGAGCGAGCTCGATAAGGATCGGATCGATTGCCATGTCCGCGATGTTGCCGAGAGAGATCTGCCGAGCGCCGACATTGATGCCGATCGTCTCGTACACACTCTTCTTGGGCTTCTCGACGTAGTGCATCAGTTTCTCGAGGCTCAGAGTGCACAGCTCGGAAGCCTTCTGCTCGATCGTCACGTCGAAGGTAAGGGTTTGGATTTTTGCGAGTGTGAAGTTTCTCATACTCGGGCCCTGAATAATCTTCCACTTGTCGTAGCGCGGGGCCGGCGTACCGTCGGAGATTTCTTTGATCTTCCCGTCGCCTTTGGTGTCGAGGTGACCTTTGAGTTTTTGCTGCAGGAACACGTGATTCTTCGGGGTGTTGGGCTCGATGGAAATCCGCACCCTGAATCGTCGGGAGAGCTTGCTGAACTCGCGGCTCTTCTTCTTGAGATGGGCATCGATCTTGGTCTGGTCCCATCCGTTCCGGAGGGCAGTGCGGATCTCTTTCGCGACCGTGTACGCGCGCAGGTCTGGAATGACGCTCGCGGTGATCGTCATCCCGGAGACTTCGATCTCCTTCGGGCGGAAGGTGCCCAAGGTCTCCAGATACGTCTCGATGTCGGCGGCGTCCTTGGCCTTGTCCTGGGCGGAAAGAGGAGAGGTGGGGAGCAACATGGTGGCAACCAAGAGGGCGGCGACCCAAAGCGAAGGAGCGACTCCCGTGCTGACCCGGAGAGACACGGGACGAGTGCTCGAAACTGTAGAGAGAGTGGGCATGGCGCCTTCTTTCGGTAGTTTGTCGCTTTTCAACAGGGTAGGACGGCGGACTCCGAGACACAAGGGCCACCCCTCAGAGTCCGCGAGATCTAGAGAGTGTTCGCAGGGGCGGGGAACGGATATCCTCCGCGCGTCCGCGCTCCGCCGTCGCGGAAGCCCCAAGAAAGGGGAAAAATGAGACACCAAGAAGAGAGCACGTCCGGAACGAGCACCACCGCCCGCTGTCTCGCGTTCCGCGGGCGGCTGATCGCTCTGAGCGTCCTTTGGCTCGGCCTCGTCAGTTTGACCGGAGGATGCGCGGCACTCTCCGACTCCAAGCTCGTCGCCGTCGGAGTAGATTACTGGGATGCCCAGGTCGGGGGCTCTCTGGAGTCGTCTGAGCTCGGGTTGGTCGGGGATCGACTCGATGTGGAGAGCACGCTCGACATCGACGATGAGAAAGTGTGGGTCTACCACGGCGCCGCCACGGTCGGCCCGACTCGGATCGAGGCGACCTTCATCGATCTCGGCTACAGCGGCGTCACGACCCTCGCAAACTCGATCGACTTCTCGGGGCAGACTTTCGGGGCGGGAAACGTGGTCTCGAGCGACCTGGAGACCTCGATCTTGCAGCTCCACGCGGCGACCGGACTCTACAACTGGAACATCGTGAAGTTCGGCTTCATCGCGGGACTCGATCAACTCAAGATCGATTCGACCCTTGTCGACGAGACCGCTCTCATCACTGCGAGTCAAGACTTCAACGACTGGGTCCCGGTCGTCGGAATCACCGCCGAGGTCAGCCTTCCCCTCTTCAAGGTCGAGTTTTTCGCGGCTGGTGAGATCAGCGGAATCATTGAGGCGCTGTCTCTCAATACGATCGACGGCAGCTACCTGTCGAGCGAGATCCGCGGGGGCGTGAACATCGATGACGGTTTCAAGTTTGGGATCGGCTATCGATCGCTGGAAGCGGATTTCGATGACGGTGGCGCGAATTTCGACCTCGATCTCGGGGGGGGATTCCTGTTTCTCGAGCTTGAATTCTAAGATCCTGCTGCTCGCGCGCTCGAGGGTCGCGAATTGAAAGAGGCCCCGTTCCTTCCCAGGAGCGGGGCCTCTTGCCATTCCGAACGACTCTATGCGAAACGACTCTGATTTAGGGGCAGCTGGTTTGACCGAGGCAGCTGATGGAGTCGGCAGTCGGATCGGCGCCACAGCCGGTGCTCGGAGCGGGCAACAGAGGGCCGCCGCCGAAGAGGTACTGCAACAGGTAAATCGGGTCGCCGATGTCGAATTGACCATCGTCGTTGTTGTCACACGCGTCGAGGCAGCCCGGAATCGGGGCCCCGGCGAAGAGCGCGTTCAGGCCAGTGATCGCATCTCCCAGGTCCTTGCTGCCATCGTCATTACAGTCGCCACGATCGAACTCGACAGCCTCGCACTCGTCGGGGATCGAGTTCGTGTTCAAGTCGAGCGATGTCCCCGCCGTGATGTCGCAGCTGTCCGGGACGCCGTTGTCATTGCAATCGGACTCTGTCCCGTCGACGAGGTCCAGAATGTCCGGATCGCCATCTCCGGTGCAATCCTCGAGTGTTCCCTCGTAGGCCGAGAGGAACAGAGCGTAGTCGTCCAGATCGACGTCGCCGTCTTGGTCGACATCGGAGACTGCGCACGGATCGTCGGGCGAGATCGCCGCTCCAGGACCAGTGAAGCAGTCTACGAACGCCGCTATGTCGGAGTTGAAGACGATCCCGTCCCCGTTCATGTCGAACTCGACCTTGCCGAGCGAATCGAGGAACGAGATGAGCTGGTCGTGTTGGGTCTCGTTCAGAGCGGCATACGCCGCTGCCGCGGCGGCGGCTTCGCCGCCGTGCCATGCGACAGCGTTGTCGATCGCCGTTGCGAGCGCCAAATCGTCGACACGGCCATCGTGAAGGATCGGGCGACGGATCCGAACGCCCCACAGCGACGGGGTGCGGATCTGCTGCTCATTGGCAGCGCCATCGACGATCCCATCTCCCAGGCTTCCCATGTTGTGAAGAAGGAAGTCGGAATAGGGGCGAATCAGGCGGTTGCTGAGAGCGGTTTCTGCGACGGATCCGGTGGTGAACGTTGCCTGGTGGCAGCTCGCGCAGCCGACCGTGTTGAATACTTGCTCGCCCGTCATTCCGGTCTTCGGAGTTTGCGGCGGCGGAGCGAGGTAGCGTTGGAAGTCGGTGACCCGGTCGATGAATTCAAGCCCTTGGGCGTCGGCGAAGTCTTCCGGGTCCGCGACCAGGTCGCAAATCAGGAGCGCGGCAGTGTCTCCGTTCGGAGCGTTCTCCGTACCGACGAGTCGGTTGGTCAAACCCATTTCGTTGAGAGACGCGTCTCCGGAGAAAGTGAGGATCGTGGCGACCTGAGCCTTCCAGCCAAAGCGTCCCACGCGGAGCGGTCCGGTGGGATCTTCGAGGGGCTGGACGAGGTGTGCCATACCGCCGGTGAGCTCGAGCGCGAGGATGTCCGCGTCGGGGATCGCCTCCACGAGGCCCGAACCGAAGATCGACGGCGTGATCCTATGGGTGACCACGTTCGCGATCGCTGGGATTTCCTCGACGCAGTCGACACTGATCGAATTCGCCTGAAGAAGGGTGCCACCCTGGGAGGCGAGCGGATCAAACGGAGATCCCTTTTCTTCGACTCCGAACCGCGTTGCGAACAGCACGCCTGCTCCGCCGGTGGTGGGGAGAGCGTGGCAGCTCGAGCAGCTGTCGTCGTTGAAGGTCGGGCCCAAGCCTTCGGCCGCAGTGAAGAACTGCTCGAAGCGGAGCTTGCCGGCGTCGAACAGAGCAATCTGGGCGGGGGTCAACCCATCGATCGGTTGTCCCATCTTGGGCTGCAGGGTTACCTGAGCTCCAGCGGGGTTCAGCGCAGTCAGTCCAAAGAGGACCAGAAGTGCGCAGAATACGGGCAAGCGGCCGGTGGTCATTTCGGCCTCCTTCTCATGGAGTTCAACAGTTTCGAGGGCCAAGAAACACTGCGGGCGGATCATTGGGTGCAAAGGTACTCGTGTGAAATCTGAACGGTCGAGAAGACGAAGGGGAACGGAATCGACGACCTTGTCGGCTCCGTTCCCCCCCATTGATCACCATCAGGTGATCGGTATGGACTCCTACACCCTGAGCAACAGACTAGGGGCAGCTACCATTATCGACGCAATCGAGTGCGTCGGTATCGGTGGGATCCACACCGCAATTGCCGATCGGATCCGGCAGCGGCACACCGCCTGCGAACAGCATGTCGAGCACGCGGATCGCGTCAGCAATGTTGTTCAGCCCGTCGTCGTTCGCATCCGCGCTGTCAGTACAGCCGAGCGGGAACGCCGGGTCGAACAGACCCTGCAAGAGTCCGATGGCGTCGCTAATGTCGGTGCTGGAGTCGCCGTTGATGTCGCCGCGGCGGAAGGTCGTCGCTCCGCTGCCGCAGCTGAAAGTCGAGACGGCGAAGTTGTCGATGCCCGCCTCGGTCACCGAGTTGTTCGGCGAATCGGTTGCGATGAAGCGAACCTGCACGGTCGCGGACGGCACCACGAAGTCGGCGACGTTGAACGAGTGGTTCACCCACTGCTGGAGATCGACCCCCCCCATGACGGAGAGAGCGGTGATCCAGCCGGTCCCGTTGTTCGTGACCTGGACGGTGAACGTATCGAACTGCGTGGGCTGAGTCTCTTGGTTGACGTACCAGAGATCGAATGAGATCTGGGCGTCACCCGCGCTGAGATCGATCACCGGTGAGATAAGGACCGTCGGGCCCCCGTCGATATCGGACGCGCCGGTGGTTCCACCGATGACGCCGTTCCCGGTCACCCAGGCCTTGACGTCACTGCCTGCGCCGGCGTCGTTCTCCGGAGCAGCGCCGGTGCCCACCGGATCGACCAGCTCCCAGCCGCCAGCGGTGAGAGTTCCACCATTGGAGACGGTCCAGCCAGTGACGGCGCCTTCGAAGTTCTGCAAGTCGCTGATCAGGTTGTCCGCGACGATGACACTGTAGCTGTCCGCGGGTGCGGTCGCGGGGCTGGTGTCGATCGAGCCACCGACTTCGGTCGCCGAGAAGTAGTAGCTGATCGACTCGGTGGCGAGGTTGCCGTCGATCGTGACCTCGTACAAGTCACTCCCCAAGTCGGTCGTCGGCTGCGGCATGAACGCGCTGCCGTCGAACGAAGCGAAGAACTGGAGTCCACCGGCGGCAGGAATTCCGAAGCCACTCCCGATGAGCTGCACTTGCGCGGTCGTTGTCCCGGTGCAGCCGACGATGGTCGGGAGGCCGTTCGGGAAGGCGATGTCGACGCCGATCGGCGGTTCGTTGATCCAGACCTGCGTTGTGGTGCAGGTTCCGAGGACCATATCGAGGTAGCCGTCGCCGTCCACATCGAAGACCGCGGCGTCGTGCACGTTGTTCGGTCGGAAGGTCGACTCGGCGCCATCGGCCTCCTGGCGGAGGGTGACGTTCGGGAGGTTTCCGAGGTTGTGGTAGATGTGCATTCGACGGTTGCTGCACGGACCGATGTCGACGTCGATGTCGGTGATGATGACATCGTTGAAGCCATCGTTGTCGAGGTCGGCGATCACCGAGTTGCCGCCGAAGCCGTCATCTCCACCCGCCACGAAGTTGTAGGTGAACCGGCTGAAGGTCGCGAGGCCCTGGGCGTCGTTCCCCTGGTTCAACAGGTAGCTGTCGGCGGCGTCGTCGGTCACGACGAGATCGAGCAAGTTGTCGTTATTCAAGTCGCCGACCGCGATGTGGTACGGCGCCATGTTCGGGAACGTTTCCTTGTGGGCAGTGTAGGCGCCGGGGTTCGCCGGATTCGAGTAGGCGATCCCGACGTACTGCGGCGGGTTGAGCGCGGTGTCCTTGACGATGTCGAGGTGTCCGTCGCCGTTCATGTCCTCGATCGCGACTGCCATGCCGAACGCGGACTGCTGGAACGGGAACGACTGGCCACCGACGATGATCGTGCTCGAGAACTGAGTCGCGGTCGCGTCGGTGAAGTGGCCGGTTCCGTCATTGAGGAGCAGACGGTCGTTGAAGTCGAGGGTCTGGCCTCCACCGGAGTCGTAATCTCCGAAGTAGAGGTCGTTGTCTCCGTCTTCGTCAATGTCGCCCTCGCGCACCGAGCAGAATCGCGGCGCGTGCGGGACACCGGCTCCGGTGTTGGCGGCGAGCGCTGGGATCCGAGCGTCTTCGTGGATGAAGCCGCCCCAGCTGCCGGCCACCATCCCCAGGTTGCGGTAGACCCTCGGATGGGAGATGTGCTTCGGGAAGCCGTCGGAGAGGGTCGTTGCAGTGATGATGTCGAGCCAGCCGTCGCCGGTCACGTCCGCGAGAATGATGTCGCGGTCGTTGGTGGGCGTCAGAAAACCGTTGTCGCCCGCCACATCAGAGGTCGCCGCGAAGTTGGCGGTCTCGTCCGTGAGGACACCGTTGTGGTTCAACAGCAGGACGTTTGTGCGGAACGCGCCGGATCCGCCGGACGTGAAGGCGAGTTTCCGCGCGATCACCATGTCAATATCGCCATCCTGATCGACATCGCCCCAGGCGTAGTCTTTCTCGGCGGTATCTGACGTTCCTACGCTGGCACCCGCGACGAGGCGAGTGCCGGTTTCATTCGTGAATTGCACCCAGTCCGGCTGCGCAAGTGCCGGACTCGAGAACAATAAAGCCAGTGCGACCAGCGTTACTGCGTTGCGTGCAAACTCACAGGTACCCTTTGGACTCCCCAACACTACAGAACTCCTTTTCCGTCCTCGCTGGATCCGACGAGCGTCAACGTTGAGTGGTCGCCGAGGGCTCTCGTTCATTCACGATCTGTCACTCAAGAAGCCGAGAGGATCGCACTCAAGAAAGCTGATCCAGAGGCGACACGATCATGAATTGAAATCTGGAGCCCTGAGCAGCAGGCCTGAAACCCAGGCTGCAACGGTGACACGATTCGCGCAGAGAACCTACTCTCTCGAGAGAGATAATCCTGGGATCAGCGATGGCAGATGGGCCGCGGAATCGAGCCTCGAACAGGGTGCTCACAACGGCACCCTCTATGACACGCCATTATACGGGAGGATGGCGATCGTTGTGGGGTTGGTACTCGAAAGTGCCGCTTTCTCCGGATGGGGAGCGACGCACGCTGGGACAGGTGAGTCCGGAAGCTGAGTACGTTTCAGCCACTCGAGTGGGACAGCCCAACTGTCGCGTAAGGCTTCACCAGCAAATCTCTTAGAGGGAGCGCGACCCCTGGCGAGCGGGCGCCATGTCGGGGCTCGAAGTCGATTTGTCCCAAGAAAAAGCGCCGCACTCAGGATTGAGTGCGGCGCTCAAGAATTTTTTGGAGGCGGCACCCGGATTTGAACCGGGGATGCGGGTTTTGCAAACCCGTGCCTTACCACTTGGCTATGCC
>CALEHF010000083.1 GCA_937876125.1 uncultured bacterium | reverse complement strand
GACCGAAGGACCCTCACGTCGCGGAGGTCGAAATGGGCACGACATGCTCGCGCCATGGGCCCCCTCGTCGTGGGCGTCCTCTGGGCAGCGGTGGCGACTGCGTTCCCCGCCGCCCCCGCTGGGCCCGCGTTTCCCGCCCAAGAGGCGCCTCTCGCCTCGAATGCGCGCGCACACGCGGCCCCTCCTCGTGGCTACGAGGTGCTGGAGCAAGATGGCTGGGCGTGGGCGATCCCGACGGGGAGTGAGTCACCCCACGAGCGATTGACCAGCCTGATCGATGAACGGCTTTCGTCGATGCGGCTCCGACTGGGCCGCTCGGGAAACATGAAACCGCTGGTTGTGCGGACCCCCGACCGCGGCGCGTTTCGAAAGGTGACGGTCGAGTTTGGGGGCGGTGATCCCGACCAGTGGGTGGCCGCGCTCGCGTTTCCGAGCTCTGGCATCGTCGTGCTCGATGCCCAGCGGCTCGCTTCCCAAACATTGATGCGGGGGGAGATCG
The DNA here is from genome assembly GCA_937876125.1 of uncultured bacterium. Taxonomy (GTDB): domain Bacteria; phylum Planctomycetota; class UBA8108; order UBA1146; family UBA1146; genus JAFMMO01. Next base: position 10,818 of record CALEHF010000083.1, on the reverse strand, counting down.
TCGCGCACGAACTCGCCCACGTCGTCCTGGGAGAAGCCGGACCGAACATTCCGCGCTGGTACCACGAAGGGGTCGCGCAATGGCTCGCAGGGGAGCGGCTCGAGATGGAGTGGGTCCGTCTCCTCGCCCGGTTTGCGAGCGACGATGCGCTCTATCGATTTGCGGAGCTGACGCACTTTCCCCCCGAGAGCCAGCGGGAGAGTTCCATTTTCTACGCCCAGTGCCACCTCTTTGTCGTGCACCTCAACGAGAGATTTGGAGAACCGGTCCACGCGCGTCTCCTCGATCAGCTCACCGCCGGAATTCCCTTTGACAGTGCATTCGAGAAAGCGACCGGACAACCGCTCGCGGAAGTCGAAAACGCTTGGCGCGAGGCGCTCGCCTTGAAACACACCTGGTGGTCGTTCGCGGTCGGGGGCATTTCGTTCTTCCAAGCGGTCGCAATGCTCGCCATCGTCGCGTTCGTCGTCCAGCGCGCCCGTCGACGCCGCGCACTCGCTCGCATGACGGAACGAGAAATGGGGGAGGTGCTCGACCCGCGGACCTACGGCGCGGAGGTGCCGATGACGGAGCCAGGGCCCGTCCCCTTCGGGGGCGGACCTGAGCCCCTGGGGCCCGATGGGGAGAGCAGGAGTGGACCGACCGACTCGAGAGCGGGATGAGTTGGGAGAACCGATGTCATTGAGCAAGATCCCCTATATTCGCTGGGCGAAGGAGCACGCTCAGGATGGTGAGTTCTCCCTCGCGATGAGCGCGGTTCCGCCGGTCGACTGGAGCGATCTCGATCTCGACCCTCGCGATCTCGCCCTGTCTGAATTCTCCGCCTACGGCGATACCGCGGTGCGCGAAGGCATCGCCGCGGAGTGGGGTTGGGGACGGGATCGAGTGTTCCTCGGATCGAGCGCCACCCACACCCACTTTTGCTTCGCCGCGAGCCTTCTCGAGCCGGGTGATCGCGTTCTCTACGAGCGCCCCGGGTATCTCCCGCTTCTCGATGCCCTCTCGGTCCTCAAAGTCGAGGCGACGCCGTTCGAGCGGCGCTTCGAAGATGCCTACGCTCTCCCACAAGACGAGCTCCAAAGAGCGGTGCGTGCTCAAGGTGCGAAGCTCGTTCTCCTGACCGATCTTCACAATCCGAGTGGCGTTCGGCTGGCGGAAGCGGAGCGCAGGTTCCTCGCGACTCTGTGCGAGGAAACCGGGGTGGAAGTGATCGTCGACGAGATGTATCGCCCCTTTCTAGACCCCGACCCCGGGCCGGCTTGCGCTCTCCACGACGGGATCGTGACCATCGGCGGATTCAACAAGGTCATGGGGCTTTCACAGATCCGGATCGGGTGGGGGATTTCGACTCCCGAGCGGATCGAGCGCGCGCGGCGCATCCTCGACGCGACCACGATTCACAACTCGTGTCTGACCGATCAGGTTGCCCGAGCTGCTTGGCGAGTCAGGGAGCGGCTCCTCGAGCGCGCGAGAACGATCGCGCACCACGGGTGGGCGGTGCTGGGAACGTGGCTCGAATCCTCTCCTCTCGAAGTCGTACAGCCCGCGGGTGGGCTCGTCTGTTTCCCCCGCGTCCCCGCCGAGCTTTTTCCGACCGGTGCGGCTCTCGCGGAGGCGGCGCTCGCCGTTGGAGTGAATGTCACACCCGGCCACTTCTTCGGTGAGCCGGGCCACGTTCGCTTCGGGTGCGGGATTCCTCCCGAGCAGCTCGCGACGGCACTCTCACGCCTGAGTGAGGTTCTCCGCGCCTGAACGGCGATTTGCCGCATTTGCCCGGCATTCGATTCTTTCCCTCGGCAGCGATTCCCGGTTCTCTCCCCGTCTCCGGCACCCGCACCGCTTCGGTCCCGCCTGCGGAAGTCCTTTAGCGATAAAGCTTTGCGACGGATTTTTGGCGGCGGAGGCGGGCCAGGTCTCGAACCTGCCTTTCTCCTACCGTGCGCCGACGCCGCGCCGACAACCCAAACACTCCCCCCCTTTCCCGTGGAGTCCGTTCTCGCCGACGGACTCCTTTTTTTATGCCCATCTCCGCCGCGACCCCCTCGCCTCCCCGCGCACTTCGGTTGCGTTCCTCTGGGATCTGGTCTCCACTCCGTGGATCACAGAGAGGAGTCCTCGATGGAACCACTGAAGAACCTTCTGCTCGCCGGCCTCGGTGTACTCGGCGCTGGCAAGGATCGAGTCCAGACGGTTGTCGATGCGCTCATCGACAAGGGAGAGCTGACCCAGGAGCAAGGGGAGACCGTTCTCAAGGACTGGGTCGAGCGCGGCAAGGAAGAGCAGGACAACGTCACCTCCAAGATTTCAGAGGAGACGCAGAAGCTCATTCGCAAATTGAACCTCGTCACGCGCGATGACTTCGACAAGCTTGCCGCGCGCCTCGAGGATTTGGAGAAGCGGGTCGGCGGCGAGTAGCGTGCCCGTGATCCGATCGATCCGCACCATCCGGAACATCCCGAGGTTGAAGGACATCGCCCTGGTCCTGATGCGCCACGGGCTCCACGACGTCGCATCCCGCCTGGGTGCGCCGCTGCGAGCCCGTGTCCTCTGGCCGTGGCGAGGGGCGCGCACCCCGCTGACGACTCCCGAGCGCCTTCGTCTCGCGTTCCAAGAGCTCGGCCCGCTCTTCATCAAGCTTGGCCAACTGATCGCGAGCCGTCCCGATCACTTCCCGGCGCCGCTCGTCGCCGAAATGGAAAAGCTCCAGGATCAAGTCGAGCCGATCGCCTTCGAAGAGATTCGGAAGGCGCTGGAGCGTGAGCTCGGCGCAGATCCCGCGACCCGCTTCCGCTCCATTGATGAGACTCCACTTGCTGCGGCATCCATCGCCCAGGTGCATCGCGCGGTCACCCTCGAGGGGGACGCCGTCATCCTCAAGGTGCAAAAGCCGGGGATGCTTCCCATCATCGAGCGCGACCTCGAGATTCTCGAGCTGGTGGGGGAGGCCCTCGCCGGAATTCCCGATCTCGCCGATCTCGATCCTGAGGGACTCGCAGGGGAGTTGCGGCGGGCGCTCGAGCGCGAACTCAACTTCCACTTCGAGCGCAATGCGATGGAGCGGGTCCGTGCCGCCTTCGCCGAGGACGACACGGTTCGAATTCCCCGCTCCTGGCGGGCGCTCTCCACCCGGCGACTCCTCGTGATGGAGTACATCGATGGAGTGCCACTGTCACGGCTTGATGTCGATCGGGTAGAGGGGCAGCGGATCTCTCGCAACTGCGCGCGGGTGCTCTTCCAAATGATCCTCAGAGACGGCCACTTCCACGCCGACCCCCACGCCGCCAACCTGATCCGTACCGAAGACGGGCGGGTGGCCTGGATCGACTTCGGATCGATGGGGCTCTTCACCACCGAGCTTCGCAAGCAACTGGTCCGCATGCTCAGAGCGATCGTCGCCCGCGATTACACCGCGCTCTCGCGGGTGGTCCTCAGGATTGGTCAGGCGCGGGAAGAGATCTCATTCTTCGAGTTCAGCCAAGATCTTGCGAGCCGCCTCGATCCGTACTTCGGACTGACCCTCAACGAGATCGATTTTCCCCGACTTCTCACCGAAGTCCTCGAACTCGCCCGCGATCACAAGATCAGCATCGCTCCCGGCCTCATTGTGATGACCCGTTGCCTCGTCTTGATGGAGGGGGTCGGGTTGCGCCTCGATCCCGACTTCAACACCGCAGAGGAGCTCGAGCCGTTGCTGCGCAAGCTCGTCGAGGAGCAGTACCGCCCCGATCGGGTTGCGCGAGATATCGGCGGGCAAGTCATCGACAACTTCGTGACGATGTCCGAGTACCCAGAGCACTTCGGAGAGATTCTCCGGAAGCTCTCTCAGGGGCGTATGCGCGTCGACACGCATCTGCAGGGGCTCGAGCGTATGGGGAAGCGATTTGAGTCGAGTTCGAACCGGGTGGTGCAGGCGCTCATCGTCAGCTCGCTGCTGGTCAGCTCATCGCTGGTGATGGATCTCGCTGTCGGTCCGAAGCTGTGGGGGGTCTCTGCGCTGGGACTGGTCGGATATTCTCTCGCGGGGCTGATCGGCGTCCGCACTCTAGTTTCGATCATTCGGAGCTAAGTGGCTGTCGGATCAATCATTTCGACCGACGATTCGGCCTACTGGTCTCCTCGCGCGGCTTCGATGAGAAGCTGAAACTCATCGTGGGTGCGCAGGTTCGAGAGGTCTTCGTCACGCTCGAGATGCTCCCAGTCGTCGTAGCCGCGCTCGATCGCGCTGCGGAGAGCCGCCAACGATTCTTCGAGTCGACTGAGAAGAGAGAGGGAGCAGGCGAGGTTGTAGTGAAAGGTCGGCTCCGAGGGGCAGATCCCGATCAGTCGCTGGTCGATGGCCAGTCCCTTTTCGTAATGTCCCTGTCGCGTGTAGAGATCGCCGAGTCGGATCAGGCACTCGAGGTTACACGGGTCGTTTTGGATCGCCGCCTCGAAAAACTCTCGCTGAAAGTCACCCTCGAGACGCTCTCGTATCTTGCGATCGAGGTCGATCGTGCGTTTTGGCGGACCGCTGCGGTGGCTCATTGTCTCGCTGTTCATCTCTGGGAGGTCGACTGATTAGCTCACTCGAGCGGCAAGGGCGTGGTCGCTATCCGGGTCGTGGTTCTACAGAAGTCCTCGGCGGACACAAGGACATCATCGGCGATGTCCCAAGAGATCTGGAGTCTGGTCTCAAGAGCCTGCCTCCGGAGGGTCTCGGCGGGCTCAAGAATCTCGGAGCCTCAAGACAATTCTCTTGAGTGTTTCTTCGCAACGATCGGAGGGAACCTGCAAATCTTCGGGAGAGGCGTTCTTCAGCCCCTGCCGCTCTCTCCAGCGGAACTTCGCATGACTGCGCTCGAGATCGAGTGAGCCTCTCCGCGGCGAACGCCCCCGTTGGGGGAGCTTAGTCCAAGGAACGAACTCCAAGGAACTCGTGGACCGCTTGCCGTCGGTACAACTGACCACAACCATGACCCCCTCCGCCCATTCCCCAACGATCACCGATTCCGTCCCGGTCGATTCCATTCAACCCCCGCGCAAGGGCCGAAGCAAGGTGGCAGCGGCCGGGTCACAGTTGACCCCATTCCCGGCGGTCCCTACGATCCCCGATCACCGGCGCTTCCCTTGGGGGGCGGGCCGGGCCTTTTGCCGCGGGGTCCGAGCGGAATGCCGGTTCGTTTCCCGTTCGACTCACTCCCAACTCGTGGAGACAACGTGAAGCCCCCGTACCCGATGCTCGTCGATACTCTGCCCGAAGCCGCGCCGCGTGAGCGACGCGTCTACTTCGAGGTCTTCGGCTGCCAAATGAACAAACTCGACTCCGAGCTGATGCTCGAGTCTCTCGTCGCACGCGGGTACCAGTTGACCCACGACTCCGACGAGGCGAGCGTCATTCTTTACAACACTTGCTCGATTCGTGAGCACGCCGAAGAGCGAGCCATCTCGCGGCTGCAGACCTTCCGCAAACGCAAAGAGAGCGAGCCCGATCTGGTGCTCGGCCTGCTCGGTTGCGTGGCGCAGCACAAAGAGGCTGAACTCTTCAAGCGGATGCCATACCTCGACATGGTGGTCGGGACACGGGAGTTCGACCAGCTCCCCGAACTGATCGACGCCGTGCGCGCGGGAGACGAGCCGCGCCTTGCGACCGAGATGGATTCCCCGCTCGTCTTTTCCCGTCGCCGCAACCTCGGCCCGCAGCCGTGGCACGCGTACGTGTCGGTGATGCGCGGCTGCGACATGGTCTGCACGTACTGCATCGTGCCCACGACCCGCGGCAAGGAAGTTTCACGTCCACCTGAAGTGATCCTCGACGAGATTCGTCGACTTGCGGGTGACGGCGTGCGCGAGCTGACTCTGCTCGGGCAGACGGTCAACTCCTATGGCAAGCGCCTCGGTCCAGGGATCGGGCTCGACACCCTCTTGCGCGGAATCGAAGAGATCAATGGGATCGAACGCGTGCGCTTCATCACCAGTCACCCTCGCTTCATGCGACCGAAGCTGATCGATGCGATGGCGGAGTGCTCGAAGGTCACCGACTTTCTGCACCTGCCCGTTCAATCGGGATCGAATGCGGTGCTCGCGCGGATGAAGCGCACCTACGATCGCGACTTCTACCTAAAAGTGATCGAGCGACTGCGCGACAAGATGCCGAACTTGCACCTCCTGACCGATTTCATCGTCGGCTTCCCAGGCGAGACGGAAGCGGAGTTCGAGGAATCGATGTCCCTGGTCGACGCAGCGGACTTCGACTACGGCTACGTCTTCATGTACAGCCCACGCCCTGGCACCGTGAGTCATCGACTCGCCGACGATATCGCAGAGGAAGAGAAGAAGCGGAGGCTTCATACCATCCTCCATGCGCTCGAGGAGAACGGCCGCCGGCGGAACCTCGACTCCATCGGCCGTCGAGTCGAAGTCCTCGTCGAGGGGGTCAGCAAATTCGATGCGAGCCGGATGGCCGGTCGCGCTCGTGACTTCCGCATGGTGGTGTTCCCGGCGTCCCCGCTCGATCGCCCCGGCTCATTCGTCGAGGTCGAGGTGGAATCGACGACGGCGGGAACGTTGCTCGGGCGTCGTATCGGGCCTCCCGGATCCGATCCGGTCATGCCACCGACGGTACGCCGCGCCCCGGGGTCGGGTGTGCCCTCGGAACCGCAGCCCCCCCGCCGCCCCGCCGGAATTTGAGCGAGACGGATGTCCGGCGACTCTACTGATGCCGCTTCGACGGGCAGCCAGCCTCCGACGCCCAATCCCGAAGCGATGGCGCGGGCGATCGAGGTCGCTCGTCGCGGTGCCGGATCGGTCTCCCCGAACCCGCCAGTCGGCGCAGTCGCGGTCAGGGATGGCGAGATCCTCGGTGAAGGTTGGCACGGGTCGTTCGGGGGGCCCCACGCCGAGCGCGATCTGATCGAAAGACTCATCGCCTCCCGCGGAGCTGACGCGTGCCGGGGAGCCGATCTCTACGTGACTCTCGAACCGTGTGCCCACCACGGAAAGACCCCGCCGTGTAGCGACGCGGTGATCGCACAAGACTTCGCCCGGGTGTTCGTCGGCTGTGATGATCCGAATCCTCTGACCACCGGCCGCTCCTACGCTCAGTTTGCGGCGGCGGGGATCTCCGTCGTTCGCGGCGTCGAAGAGAGTTCTGCTCGCGCTCTGATCGCGGGGTATCTCTGTCGCCACCACGCTTCGCGCGCTCTGGTGACGGCGAAGTGGGCGATGACGGCGGACGGTCGAATCGCGACGGCAACCGGCGACGCGCGCTGGATCTCGGCCGATGAGACCCGTGCCGAGACTCGCCGGGAGCGCAGCACGTACGACGCGATCTTGGTCGGGATCGGAACCGTGCGCGCAGACAACCCCGATCTCACCGCGCGGACCGAGGGGGTCGGAAATCCAGCTCGTGTCGTGCTCGATTCCACCCTGTCCATCGATCTCCAAACGCGGCTCGTGGCGAGCGCGGCCGAAACTCCGCTCCTCGTCTTGGGGTCAGCTGCGCACGCCACCGACGCCAATTTCGAGGAGCGACGTCGTGCCCTCGAGGCGGTCTCGGTCGAGGTCGCGGTGCTCCCTGCGGTGGGGGGGCACGTCCCTCCTCTGACGATTCTCGAAGAACTGGCCCGCCGCGGTCACGCGACGGTCCTGGTCGAGGGTGGGGGTCGGGTGCACGGTGCGTTCCTCGCCGCGGGACTCATCGACCGAGTGCAGATCATCGTCGCCCCCAAGCTCTGTGGCGGGGAATCCGCTCCGGGACCGGTGGGGGGGCGGGGGCTCGGGAGGATGGCCGAGGCACCCACCATCGTCGATCCCATCTGGCGACAAGTGGGTCAGGATATGATCCTCGAAGGATCGGTGACTCCCGCCGGTCGCGGCGAGTGGCCCCGTTCCGCCTCGGGATGATACTCTTCAGAGCACACTCCCTCTCTTCTTGAGGTCCTTTCCTCCGGCATTTCTGACGATCCGAACGGCTCTGGGCATCCGTACTGCCCGGGTTTCATCGAGAGCTCCCCCCACTGACAGGGAGCCCCCGCTGGGGTCCGCCCAAGGATCGGCACGAGCGGCGCCGACCGAGAGGGACTCTTCTGAAAGACCAAACCCGCGCCTTCGCGCGGGGGGTCACTGCGATCCTCCTCTATCTTTCTGCCTTGGGGCTCTCCTCGTGCCTCGCACCCTCTGTGGTGCGTCGGGCCGAGCAGCTTCGTGCCTCGGGAGATCAGCTCGGTGCGCGCCAACTTCTCCTCGAGAGTGACGCGTCGAACGTCGATGCACTCCTCGCCTTGGCAGATCTGGAGAGCGAGCTGTTCCCCTGGCACCTCGAGCGCGGGTTCGCGGCCCTGGTCGCCGGAGAAAACGAGAGCGCACTCCACTCCTTCGAGCAGGCTCTCGCGATCGCACCAGGGCAGGCCGAGGCCAGGCGCGGCGAGTCGATCGCGCGCTCTCGACTCCACCAGAGAAACGCGGCGCGCGCTCTGCTCGAGACCGCCTGTGCACAACAGAGGTGGCGCGCGGCGTTCGAGGCGGTGTCGATGCTCCGTCCCCGAGACATTCTGGGGAGTCCGCGTGGGCTCGGAGAGCCGGTCGACGGCGATGCGTTGTTCGCCCGGATTCGTGAGAGACTCTTCGATCGCTTCGACCAGGAGATCGAAGCGGCTGATCGCGCGGGGGACCTCGACACTCTCACCGCACGCGTGCTCGAAGCGAGCGAGGCTCTCGGCGCGACCCGCGCAGGAGAGGCGTTCCCCGATTCCCGACTCGAGGAGTCGGTCGCCGATTGGGAGGCGCTGCTGGACGAGCGACGCACGGCACTCGCTTATTCCCGGGAGGCCTCCGCCGGCCTGATCGGCGGGGACGAATTGCGCTCGTGGCGCCAGTACCGGCTCGCACGGCAGAACAATCCCGGGGACCGCGCCATCGCTCTGGCTGAAAACAGTCTCCGTGAGGGCTTCAACGAACGGGCCCTTCTCGCTCTCGACATGGCCCTCGCCGAGTGCGATCTCTCCGCGGCGCGGCTCGCCCTCGGCTGGATCGATGAGGCGGGAGATGGGTGGCCTGCGGAAGTTTCGGTGACCCGCGCAGACGTTGAATCGTGGATCGTCGATGGGCTGGTCGACCGCGCACGCGAAGCGGAGAGCCGTGGTTACGCCGGGCAGGCGATGCTCGCTTGGTTCAGAGCTCGAGAGCTGATTCCGCATCCCGACTTCGACCGCCGAATCGATCGGCTCTGGACTCGGATCGAAGCGCAGTCGCGGGTTGTGGTCGGGTCTGCCGGAACTCTGTCCGTCGCATTGCCGCCCGGTCTCCTCGAAGTCATGATTCCGCCGATGACCGTCGAAGAGGCAGTCGAACAGGTGCGGGTCGCCGAGTCAGCGGGCTGGGTGCGTACCGGCGTGTGCCGCACGCCAAATCCCGGTCACGAAAGCGATGTCCGGCGGTGGGAAGACACTTTGATCGCCACGATCGATCTTCGCGATGAATGGCTGAACATGCCGCCGACCCGCGCGGCGCTCGGGGAGCGCCGGTTGCACTTTCAGGCGGAGGAACTGCGCCGCATCGGCGAGCGCCTGCACCGCGCGGGTCCGACCCACGAGCGTGGCGTCTGGCGTGCCCAAGAAGTAGATCTGCTGAAGGAGCATCGTCGGATCCGAGTCCAGCAAACCTTGCTCTTGCGGCGCGACGGCCAGCTGATCGGTGAAATGTCGATTGAAGTCGAAGATTGCGCATCGGGTCGCTTACCCGAGGGGGAGACGCCGAGCGCGCTGACCCCCCTGTCGGGGGGAGAGGCTGCCGCTGAGCGATTGCGGCTTCGGTTGGAAGCGGAGTGCCGTCGACGTGTCTCGTTCCTCATTGAGGACCTCCGGAAAGCCGAAGTGGATCGGCTGGAAGGCTCCGCTCTGGAGCGCGCCAGGGCCGGGGACGACGTTCTCGCTCTCGAGCTCCTCGTTGCGGCCTGGGTCCAGGCGGATCCTGCCGATCCGGAGGCCAAGGCGCGTCGCGCCGCACGCATCGCAACCTGGGCCGATCTTCCGCCGATTCCCCTCTCCCTCGATCGGCCCTAGGAGGCTGTCTGTCGGAAAACTCATTTCGACCGACGATGTGAGCTTCCGGCACCCTGCACCCTCGGCAAAACTCGACGTACAAAGCAGTATGCCTGCGTTCTGCCGAGGGCACAGGGCACCGAAATCTCAAACCCTCGGTTCGAAAGCAGTTCTCCGACAGCCTCCTAGACGGGGCCCCAGAACCGCTCGGGAGCGCGCAAGCTCACCCTCCTCGGACCCCCGCGAGACCCACCCCCTCGCCATTCGCTTTCCTTCCCCTGGGGCAGTCCTTATCCTCGTTGCTCTCCCGAGGCACTTCTGCACATCTCCGAGGCGGATTTCTCGAGGCCAGTTTCTCGAGCCTGGGGACCGCCTTTCTGGGGAGCGTGCCCCGTGCTCAGCCAGTGTTCTCGACGACGAGTCAATGACGACGACCATCGAAGGATGGGGACCGATGCTCGACATGAAATTCATCCGCGCAAACCTCGAGAGGGTGCGCGAAGGTGCTCGCTGGAAGCGGATCGAGGTCGATCTGGATCGGCTCGTCGAGCTCGATGACCTCCGCAAGGTAAACTTCGCGGAGGTCGAAGAGCTCCGCAATCGGAGCAAGGTCGCCGGCAAGGAGATCGCGAAACTCCAAGGGCCCGAGAAACAGGCCGCGATTGACGCGTTGGGCAAGATTCCCGATCAAATCGGGGCGCTCGATGATCAGTGGAAGTCGCTCAAGCCCGAATTCGATTCCCTCCTCGCGCTCGTCCCGCAGCCGCCCGATCCCGAAGTACCTCACGGTCTCGACGACACC
>CALEHF010000082.1 GCA_937876125.1 uncultured bacterium | reverse complement strand
GATGGGGTTCGCCGCGGCGCGTCCCCCGGACGTCAGGGCCCTTCCGACAGTCGCCCCCGAACTTCGTCACGACAGGCGAGAGCGATGGACCGCCGCGGAGGCGATTCCGATCGTCGAACCGAGCCATCCGAAGAGCGCTCGTTCTCGAAGCGCGGCCCGGGGAGAGCGGGGCCGCCCGCTTCTCGAAGAAGCAGCTCCGAGCGGGGGAGGCCGGAAAGAAGCACTACAGAAAGAGGCAGCTCAGAACGTCGTCACGGCGATTCTGACCGCCGCACTCGATCTTCAGAATTCCGATCGGGTCCTGCCGATGGTCCCCGACGTGAGAGCAGCAGAAGTTCGGGTTCTTCGCCGTATCGCTCGAACTCAGCGCGGCGTCCAGCCGGCGAGAGGGGAGCGAGCGAAAGGGGAGCGGGCGAATCGGGTTCCCGGGGTCGGCAATACGGCGGAGGCGGGCAGGCTCGTCCGAGCGGCGCATCCCATCAAAGCGGATCGGCTCGTCCAGGCGGATCGGGCCGTCCCAGCGGACCGGGCCATCAAACCGGCCCGGCGCGTCAAACCGGCCCGGGCCGTCGAAGAGGGCCCGCAGATTCGGGCGGACCGACCGGCGGCTCCCAGGGCGGTGGTCGTCCGCGCGGTGGCCGCAGTCGAGACCGCGGGAGTGACGGCGGCGGGAGCCGGCGCAGCTCGTGACAGTCCTCTATCAGAATCTCTCCGCACCATTCGATGTTCCGGAGAGCGAACTTTCCCACCGACTGGCCGAACGCCTGCGCATTCCGCGCGCGCGCATCCTCGAAGTCTCCGTGGAGCGGAAGTCCCTCGATAGTCGCGGGGGACGCCCCCCGCGCTTCGTGTATGTCTTGCGCCTCGAGCTCGAGCCCGAGATCGAGCGCGCCCTCCTCGCGCGGAAGAAGCCTCCGGTCACGCTGTACGCTCCACCCGAGCCCCTCGCGCCGCCGCCTCTCCCCGCGCCGCCGCCAGTCCGGCCGGTGGTCATCGGCAGCGGGCCGGCGGGGCTGTTCGCTGCCTGGCGCCTCACGATGGCGGGGGCAGAACCGATCATCCTCGAGCGCGGACCCGCGGTGAAAGAGCGCTCCTTGCGTTGGACCGAGTTCCTGCGCGGAGGAGAGTTCAACCCCGAAGCGAACCTGCTGTTCGGCGAAGGGGGTGCGGGCACCTACTCAGACGGCAAACTCTACTCCCGCGGCAAAGATCCGCGCGGGAGAGAGGTCATCCAGATCCTCGTCGAGGCGGGCGGCGCACCGGCGGAGATTCTCACCGATGCTCGCCCGCACATCGGATCGAACCGACTCCCTGCGGTGCAGCGAAAACTGCGCGAGCGACTCATCGAGCGCGGCGCCGAGTTCCGCTTCGAGACCCTCGCGACCGGGCTCCGGCGGGATGGAACCGGCGAAGCCGCGCGCGTGGTCGGCGTCCAAGTACGCGACCTTACGACCGGCGAGACCTCCACGATCGAAACCGACACTCTGTTCCTCGCACCCGGTCACTCGGCGCGCGATACCTACTCGTGGTTGCGTGAGGCGGGGGTTGCGATGGAGCGAAAGCCGTTCCAGATCGGAGTGCGCGTCGAGCACCCGCAAGAGTGGGTCAACCAGGTGCAGTACGGGCGGAGCGCCGGTCACCCCGAACTTCCCCCCGCCGACTACCACTGGGTCACCGACGGGGATGGCGTCGACGTCTTTAGTTTTTGCATGTGTCCGGGGGGCGAGATCTTGCCTGCCACCGAACAAGCGGGGCTGATCTGCACCAACGGCGCCTCGCGTCACAAGCGCACGAGCCCCTTCGCGAACTCCGGGATCGTCATCACGGTCGAGCCCGATCGCTTCGGGGCGGGGGACGATCCGTTCGCCGGCGTCGACCTACAAATGGGGATCGAACGCGCCGCCGCCACCGCCGCAGGGGCCCCGTTCGGCACGCCCGCGCTCCGGATCACCGACCTCATCGCCGGGCGCGTTTCGACCTCGCTGCCCGAGTCGAGCTACCCGCTCCCTCTGACCCCAACCGACTTCCGCGAGTTCCTCCCCGCCTTTATCTATGATCCCATTCGCGCCGGACTCGACCGGCTCTCCGGGCGGATTCCCGGGATGGATGCCGACGAAGGATTGGTCGTAGGGCCGGAATCTCGCTCATCCAGCCCACTTCGAATTGTCCGCGACCGAGAGGCGTACACGTCACCATCGCTGGCAGGGTTGTATCCTTTGGGAGAGGGCGCAGGGTACGCCGGAGGGATCCTCTCCGCGGCGATCGATGGAATGCGCGCGGCCGAAGCTTGGCTCGTGCGAGTGCGTGATCGGATGGCATGAGTAAGATTTCGCGGAAGCGTTTCGAGGAGCGACTGGTGCATCTGATCCTCTCCGGAGGAGAACCTGGACTTCCCCGCCGCCTCGAAGATCGCCGCGTCTTGCTCACTGCGATTTGCCTCGAACTGGACCGCCGCCGCGTTTACTCCCAGCGCGAACTCGATGAGCACTTCACTCTCTGGCCGTATCGGGTGGGAGGAAGATTCGGGCTCGATCCCGCGACGATTCGCCGTGCGCTGATCGACGACGGCATGATGCTCCGGGATCGTGCCGGTCATGAGTACCGGGTCTCCGCCGATATCTTGCAGGGGGAGTGCGAGCCGACCGTGCTCGACATCGACCCGATCGAGTGCCTCGTAGTCGAGCGCGAGCGCCGAATGGTCCGAAAGCTGCAAGCGAGAGAACGCCACTCGGGGGGCGAAACCGCTCTCTAGACCCGCCTTGACCTTTGGATCTCTCGTCCTCTTCCCGAGATCCCCAGACGATGAGTTGAACCCGCGAGAACTCTAGTCGATGCTGGCTCCCTCAATCGATCCTCGAGAGCCCCTCCCATCGAATCGAGTCGTCGTGCCCGACACCCCGCAGAACCCGTTCGATCCGGACTATGTCCCCCCCGGTAAGGCGCAGCCTCCCGCGGCTCCCGAGACTTCGGCGAGGCCGGACGCGAAAGATCTTCCGAAGCTCGGCGATTCCATGGCCGAGTACGCCGCCGATGCGATCACCCATGCACGTGACACTTTCGGGGCGGAGCTCGACGGCTCCCGCGATTCGATCGTGGTCCTCGAGATGATCGGGCATTCGGTCCATCGCCTCATCGAAGGGGGGGATGAGTTGAGCGACGCCGAGTTCGACCTCCTGTGCAAAATCTACGGGGGCTATCTCGGAGAGGTGATGCGAACGACGCTCGGCGGAACGTGGGAGTACGATCTCCTCGCGGCCCCGGGTTCGGCGGTGATCTCACTCAAGCTCGAAAATGGCCGAGTGTTCCCTCCGATGAAGTGGGCACGACGGATCGAGAAGGGCACCGAAGAGGACCTGCGGGTGTTCTTCGACCGCATCGAAGGCGTGGGCAAGCCTCCCTCGCCGGAGGGGGAGTGAAATGGAACGTCGAGCCTTCATCCGAGAGACCGCGGCCCGCGTCGGCGGACTCGGCTTGGGCAGCCTAGCGGTCGGCAGCTTGGTCGCCGGGTGTTCAGAGAAAGAGCCGGGCTCCGCTCCCTCAGCCCAGACCAAGAAACGATTGCGGTGGCGCCTCGTCTCGAGTTTCCCCCGTTCGATCGAAACGATCTACGGCGCAGCCGATCGGCTCTCCGCCCGAGTGGAGTCGCTCACCGACGGGCAATTCTCGATCAAAGCGTACCCGGCGGGGGAGATCGTCCCCGCGCTCGAAGTCATGGAGGCGGTCGAGCAAGGGACCGCCGAAATCGGGCACACCGCGAGCTACTACTACAGCGGCAAGGACGACGCGCTGATCTTCGATTGTGCGGTCCCCTTCGGCCTCACCGCGCGGCAGCACAGTGCGTGGCTTCTCGAAGCGGGGGGCCTCGACCTGATGCGCGACCTGTTCGGCAAGTTCGGGATCCACAATCTCCCCGGCGGAAACACCGGCGTGCAGATGGGCGGCTGGTTTCGGAAACCGGTCCGATCGCTTGCCGATCTCAAGGGACTCAAAATGCGGATCCCCGGCATGGGGGGCAAAGTGATGGATGCCCTCGGCGTCACCGTGCAGTTGCTCGGGGGCGGCGAAATCTATCCGGCGCTCGAGCGCGGCACCATCGACGCGACCGAATGGGTCGGCCCCTACGACGACATGAAACTCGGCTTCTACAAGGTCGCGAAGCACTATCACTATCCTGGATGGTGGGAGCCGGGACCGGCGTTGAGCTTCTACGTGAATCAGAAGTCGTGGGATTCACTGCCCCAGCAGTATCAGTCCGCGCTCGAGGCAGCGTCCAGGGAAGCAGCGCTCGGGATGATGGCGGAGTACGACGCGAAGAATCCCCCCGCCTTGAAGCAGCTGCTGACGAAGGGGGTCGAGCTGGTCCCCTTCCCCGACGATGTGATGCATGCTGCTCGCGATGTGACAGAAGAGAAGCTCAAAGCCCTCGCCGACGGGAATGCCGGGTTCCGCAAGATCTATGACCACTGGCGTGCGTTCCAAGTCGAGTCGAATCGTTGGTTCGGGACGGCGGAAAAACAGTACGGTGACTTTGTCTACGGAGAATGAACGACACGCAGCCCGAAATCCCTCGACCGTGCACCCGAAGCGAGGCCCCATGTCGCGTACTCTCATCTTATGCCTCCCGCTGCTTCTGGTCGCTTGTGGCACCACTTCCCGAACGGCGATCGAACCGCCGGGAGACTTGCCCCAGCTGCGCGCGACCGAACGAACGACGACCGTCTCACTCTCCGGCGCAAACTCCCTCGCTGAGATGGACGCCGAGATGGACGCTGAGCTGGATGAGGGCGGTTGGGGGGACGAGCTTTGGAATGCCGCGGTCGGCTTCAGTGTGTTCGACCTTTACGATGCGGACTTCCGGATCGCCGCGATGCGCGAAGAGTGGGATCGGACCGAGCGGGTCGAGCTGACCTTCCACTCTCGCGAGCCGGTCCACGGCCACGTCGAAGCGCTGATCGGCGGATATCTTTTTCGCGAGGAGCGTGACTGGGACCAGGGAGCCCAGAGCATCCTGGTCGACGCTTGGGGATTCGGATTCGACATCGGCGCGATGATCTACCCCTTCGAGGGAGCGGAAACGCGCAACTTCAGCGTGGGCATCGCACCCTACGCGCGGTTCGGGATGGGCTTCTCCGACGGTGACTTCAAGAACATCGATGTGAATTTTGCCGGTGCGCCGGGAACGTCGAGCGGCGAGCTCGGCGAGTTGCGCTTCGACTTCGGTTTGGGAGTCGAAGCGCGCGCGGTGATCGGTCGCACGATGTACTTCGGGATCGGCGCCGGCATGAACTGGTGGACGACGACCGACGGCTCGGTCGGCACGACCCGGGATGGCGGCGGGTTCGTCGTCGTCCAAGATGACGAGTTCGACTTCCGCGGCTCGGACGCGTTCGTACGGGCGACCGTCGGATTCTACTGGTAGCGAAGGCCTGCTAGACTTCGGCGAGCACGAACGTTGGATCCCGGGCACTGAGCGACCGCGGGATCGGCCCCCTGGCGGACTTTGGCCAAGTCACCCCCGCGAATCGGCGCACCCCCTCTCTGGATCTGCGAGCGCCCCCTCTCCCCATCAGGCGACGACCTGCAATTCGGGGCCGAGCGAGAGTAGGAACGGCGCACATCTTCCCCCGATGACTCCGATCCGCCTCGACTCGGAAGATCCCAGAGGCACTCCTCGGTCGATTTAGCAGGGGGTCGAGTAGCCGTTCCTCGCAGCACAGCGCTTTCGTCAATCCCCACCCGGCGGCTCTCGGCTTGCAGTGTCGACCGCGCTCACGCGGCCCATCGGAGTGTCCCTGGGGGATGCGAGAGTCGACGCACGGGGTGAGAACTCCGCGTCGCGAGCAGTCCCACGCTTGAAAGGAACGAGAGATGAACTTCCTGCTGCGAACGGTCGGCATGCACCGATCGATGGTCCTCGGCTCGTGGCTCTTCCTTGCAATCTTCTCGATCGGGCCGGCGACCGCGGGTCCCGGGAGCAATGGGGATCCGGTCGAATCCCTGTCACTCGTCTCGACCGGCCACCTCCTCCGCTTCCAAACCGGCGGTTACATCGTCGCAGCGCCCACGCACACTCTTGCGGTCCGCTTCGTCGAGGCGAACTCCATCGCTCCGCTGACGATCGGCGAACCGGCGCGGAACGGGACTCCCTCTCCGCTGTCGAGCGTGACGTACCGGGAGCTCTGGGATGGGATCACCTTGGCCTACGATGCCCCCGCCGAGGGGATCGTACGCAGTACCTTCACGCTCCGTCCCGGCGCGGAGCCGGGGACGATCCGGCTCTCTTACGCGTCACCTGTCGAGTTCGGTCCGGATGGCGGACTGACGATCCCGTTCGGGAACGGTCGGTTCCACGAGAGCGCCCCGATCGCGTGGCAACGAATCGATGGCCAAAGGGTCGCGGTCCCGGTGTCCTTCGAACTGCGAGAGGGGAACGAGGTCGGGTTCGCCGTAGGAAACTACGATCCCGAGGTCGAACTGGTCATCGACCCGGTGACCACGTGGAACACGTTCCTCGGCGGGAGCGGTGATGACTACGGGAACGCCATCCACATCGCCACGAACGGGGACATCACCATCGTCGGCAGCAGCGATGGGACCTGGGGATCCCCCATCCTCCCCTACTCCGCGACGTACGACGTCTTCGTCGCGCGTCTCGACTCGACTGGCACCTTGGTCTGGAACACCTTCCTCGGCGGAACCTTCGACGACTATGGCAACGGCCTCGCCGTCGATGCGAACGGAACCGTCTTCGTCTCCGGTCTGACCGAGGGTCCGTGGACCACCGGCCCGACGCCGGTGAGCCCCTACGTCGACGTCGACGGTTTCGTCGCGCGACTCGACTCGGATGGCAACCTGATCTGGAGGACGTACACGGGGGGCAACGGGGCGGAGACGTGCACCGGCATCGCCCTCTCGGGATCGGGGAACCTCGCCGTGACCGGCTTCTCCGACGAGACGTGGGGCTCTCCCCTGGTCGGCCACGGAGGCGGGACCGACGACGGCTTCGTCTTCCTCTTGAGCTCGAGCGGCAGCCGCATCTGGAGCACCTTCCTCGGGGGGAGCGGAGCGAACTACGGCGAGTGCATCGCCGTCGACGGGAGCGGTGCGATCTACATCGCCGGGTCGAGTGATGCCGCGTGGGGGTCCGCGGTGCGGAGCTTCACCGGGCTCGTCGACGGGTTCGTCGCCAGGCTCACCTCGATCGGGAGCGTCTCTTGGAACACGTTCCTCGGAGGGAACGGGAACGACGCGGGTTTCTCGATCTTCGTCGACGGGAACGGGAGTCTCTTCACGGCGGGTTCGAGCACCGCCTCTTGGGGAACGCCCGTGCGCGCGTACACCCCTTCGAGCGGGGATGGCTACGTCGCGAAGCTCGCGTCGACCGGTGGGGCGCTGCTCTGGAACACGTTCCTCGGAGGGAGCGGTGACGACACCTGCGAAGGGATCGTGGTGGATGGCAACGGGAACCTCTTCGTCGCGGGAGCGAGTTCCTCCGCTTGGGCGTCGCCAGTGCAGGGCTATTCCGGGGGAGCCTCCGACGCCTACGTCGCGAATCTCAACCCCGACGGAGCCCTCGCCGTGAACACCTTCCTCGGCAGTACGCAGACAGATCGCGGGGCGGCCCTCGCAGTGGATTCTGCCGCGAGCGTGTATCTCCTCGGGCGCAGCAACGACTCCTGGGGTACCCCGGTCCGTCCGTACACCACCTTCCCCGGCAACAACTACGATGCTTTCGTGGCGATGGTCGACATCGCGGCACCGACCGCGCTGTGGTTCGCGCTAGACACCCCCGCCACGAGTCCGACGAACGCCGACGCCCTCATCTTCGACGTCGCGTTCAGCGAGCCCGTTCTCGATGTCACGGCGGTCGACTTCGTCGTGGCCGGCACCACCGCGATGATCACCGATGTGACCCCGGTGAGCCCGAACGACTACACGGTCACCGTGTCTGGCGGGGATCTCCCCGGTCTGAACGGCGACGTGGGACTCGACTTCGCGGCCGCGGTCTCGATCACCGATCTCGCCGGCAACGTTCTCGCCGGGGACGAACCGCTCCTCGACGAGGTCTATACCCTCGACAACATCGCGCCGGATGTGACCATCGATCCACCGACCCCGGCTGATCCGACTGCGAGCGCGAGTGCGAGCTTCATCTTCTCGAGCAGCGACGCGACCGCCGTGTTCGAGTGCGACCTCGATGGCGCAGGCTTCGTACCTACGACGAGTCCCAAGGACTACGTTGGTTTGTCGGACGGGCCTCACACGTTCACCCTGCACGCCCTCGACGAGGCAGGGAACGTCGGCACCGCTATCTACACTTGGACGATCGACCTGACGCCCCCGTCAGTGACCTCCATCGTGCGGGCGAACGTCGACCCGACCAGCGCCCCCGTCGTGGACTTCACCGTCTCCTTCTCGGAGGCCGTGGCAGGGGTTGACATGGGGAATTTCGCCCTTGCCACGACCGGTGTGGCCGGGGCTGCGGTCACCGCGGTGACCGGCGTCGATGAGAGCTACACCGTCACCGTGAGCACCGGTTCGGGGGTGGGGACGATCCGTCTCGACCTGGCCGGGATCGGCACGATCGCCGATGGAGTCGGGAATTTGCTCGCGGGGACCTTCACCGGCGGCGAGTTCTACACGATCGTTTCCCCCGATCCGCAGTTCGTCCGGGGGGACGCGAACAGCGACTTCAGTCTCAACATCGCCGACGCGATCTTCGTCCTTGCCCACCTCTTCAGCCAGGGATCCGACCCGACGTGCCGTGACACGGCGGATGCGAACGACGATGGGAATCTCAACATCGCGGATGCGATCAAGCTCCTCGACTTCCTGTTCTCGCAAGGACCGCCTCTCCCAGAGCCGACCGGCGCGTGCGGCGTCGACCCGACTCCGGATGCACTCGACTGCGGGGACTATGTGTTCTGCCAACCCTAAGTCTCCAGGTCTCCGACCCGATCGTCTGATCGCCCGCCCGTCCCGCCCCGAGCCTCGCTCGGAGCGGGGCGGGCGGTTCGCTTTTTCACGCCAGCTCCGTTCGAGTTGACGACGTCACCCACGATCCCCGGTCACTGACGATCGGTCACTGACGATCGGTCACTGACGACTTGCTCCACGTTGACGCAGGCTGTTCAGGGCAAGCCTCGTAGACCTGCCAATCGAGAGCTCCGCTGGTCGCGTCAGTGACGAGGCCCGCGAAGGACGCATCTTACCCCGAAATCCGAGCCTACTCCCCGAGCGGCCAGGTCACCACCTCGGGCCAGACGATCACCAACAACAGCGCGACCGCCTGAATCGCGATAAAAGGCACGGCGCCGCGATAGATGTCCCCCGTCGTCACCTCCGGGGGCGCGACCCCCTTCAAGTAAAAGAGCGAGAAGCCGAAGGGAGGCGTGAGGAACGAGGTCTGTAAGTTCATGGCGACCATGACTCCGAACCACGCCGGGTGCATTCCGAACTCGTTGATGAAGACGGGGGCCAAGAGCGGCACGACGATGAAACAGATCTCGAAGAAGTCGATGAAGAAGCCGAGCAGGAAGATGAGCAGGTTGGTGAAGATCAGAGCTCCGACGAACCCACCGGGCAGGTTGATCATCAGATTCTCGACCATCTCGTCCCCGTAGTAGCCGCGAAAGACGAGCGCGAACATTGTCGAGCCGACCAAGAGGAACATCACCATGCAGGTGAGCTTGGTGGTCGCGTCCATCGTGTCGCGCAAACACTTCATCGAAAACTTGCCGGACGCCATCGACAAGACGATCGCTCCGACCGCCCCGAGCGCTCCCGCCTCCGTCGGGGTCGCGATCCCCGCGAAAATGCTCCCGAGCACCACGCCGATCAGCGCGAGGGGGGGAAGGAGCACCAAGAAGACGCGGCGGGTGAGCTCGCCGCCGGTGATGTCGCGGTCGGCCAGGGGAAGTGCCGGCGCGCGTTCGGGGCGGAAGATCGCCACCGAGACGATGTAGAGCGCAAACATCCCCGCAAGGAGCAGCCCGGGAGTGAGCGCTCCGAGGAACAGATCCCCGACCGAGGTTCCGATCTGATCTGCAAGCACCACCAACACCACGCTCGGCGGAATGATCTGCCCGAGCGTGCCACTTGCGGCGATCACCCCTGCTGCGAGCGATTTCGGGTAGCCGTAACGGAGCATCACCGGGAGCGAGATCATCCCCATCGCGACGACCGATGCGCCGACGACGCCGGTCGCAGCGGCGAGGAGCGCACCCACGAAAACCACAGCGAGTGCCAGCCCCCCCCGCATCGGACCGAACAGCTGGCCGATCGTTTTCAGGAGATCTTCTGCGAGGCGCGACTTCTCGAGCATCGTCCCCATAAAAATGAAGGTGGGCACTGCGAGCAGTACCTGGTTCTCCATGATCCCGAGCGTGCGCGAGAAAACGCCTCCGAGGAATTCGGGGGAGAAAGTGCCGAGCTGTACACCTATGAACCCGAACCAGAGCGACACGCCGCCGAGAACGAACGCGACCGGGTAGCCGGAGAAGACACACAGGAACACTGCGCAGAACATCAGGAGTGGCATCACAAATTCGCTCACAGGTGCGCCTCCGGCTCGTCTCCCGCGGGAGCGATCGTGGCGCCGCGAGGACGCAGCCCTTCAGCGACTCCTTGCAGGAGGAGCAGCGCGAATCCGATCGGAATGAGTGGCTTCACGAGATAGCGAGGGAGGCCCCCGGGGTCTGGTGATCGCTCGGCGAGCTCGATCGAGTGCATGACCGGCGACCACGAGGCCCAGATCATGAACGCGCAAAAGGGAATCAAGAGCAGCCAGGTGCCGAGGCGATCGATCCACGCCGCCCCGCGCGGGCCGAGGCGATCGTAGAGGATGTCGACCCGGACGTGGCCGCGGTGGCGCAGAGTGTAGGAGCCGCCGAGCAGGAAGACGCCGCTGAACAAGTACCACTGCAATTCGATGTAGAGATTCGAGCTGAGGTCGGTGCCGATGAACTTGCCGCCGTAGCGGGCGAGGGCGTTGAACGCGCCGATCAGGACAAGAGAGAGGAGCAACCACGGGACGGCCCGGCCGATCTGATCGCTCCCCGCATCGATGGTTCGAATGAGTCGCGCGGCGAAGCCGGTGGCCACGGGCTTCGGTGGGTCGGGGCGCCCTACTTCCGGGGCGGGGGGCAGATCGCCGGCGGGCAGACCGGATGGGGGCA
>CALEHF010000081.1 GCA_937876125.1 uncultured bacterium | reverse complement strand
CCCACCGTATTCACGAGCCATCCCGCGCGCTGGGTTGCTCGGCGAGGCGGGTTGATCATACAGCCGCGTGCCATCCCAGGACAGACCTCCCCCTTCCCCCCGCGCGTGTCGGCGCGCGACGAGTACCACTTCCTTGTTTTGCTTGGTCATGATGAGTCCGTGATCGCGACCGGTCGCAGCCGGTTCAGGCCGCGCCAGAGTTTCGACCAAACCGCTGCCGTCTTCCGCTCGACGACAACGGTGATCCGCCGTCCGGAGATCAACACCCGGGCGGCCACGGCGATGAGCAGCACGCGAAGCGTGTGCGGCCGCAAGCCCAACGGCGACTCTGGTGCGACCTCTCGCGCGTAGACCCTTCGCGCCACGTTGAGCAGGTTGTACGCGTGGGCATAGAGAAGCAGGGTTGCGGCGTTCGCCCTCTCGGCTTCCTCCTTCGAGCGACCGGCCCCCGAAGTTCGCGGTGCGATGCCGCGCACGTGACTCTTCGGGCGAAGGGTCGAAGAGAGTGCAGGATCGAGTCCCACGAGTTCTCCGAGATGCGCCTCCATCGTCCCCCTCGCACGATAGAACTCGAGGATCTGCTCTCCGGGCCTCACCACCGGATTCCAGCTCGTCAAGATCGCGAACCAGTGGAGGAACAACTCACCGGGAGTCTCTTGGACGACGATCACGACCCGGCGCGGCCGAGACCACGACTGCGCGCGGTAGGTCGCCTCGTGACACCAGAGACGCGGCTCGACCGGAGGTCGGCCGATCGGCCGCCGCAAGAACGGCTGCGCGATCTCTTCGAGCTTAGAGTTCTTGCGGAGACGGAAGGCGAAGTCGACCGAGCGTTCCTCGAGAGCATGGAGCAGCCGCTCCTCGGGGAATCCCGCATCTCCGCGCACCGCAGCGACAGGGGCGATCTCCTCGAGTCGATCGAGGCATGAGGTGATGACCTCGACAGCGCCGTCGGCGGTGTGCACGTTGCCGGGACGGAGGTCGAGATCGAGGAAGTGCGAAGTGTTGGAGAGGAAGACCGCCAGCGGATGGAAGCACTGGCAGCCGTAGTGAGCGTTGTAGGCGCTCCCGGGCTGATGGCCGTGAGCTTCGATGGGGAAGGAGTCGACGTCGAGGACGGCCCGCCCGATGCGAGACCGGTCTCCCTCAGCACGAAGAGCGCTCAGGGCGGAGTCGAAGAGACCGCGACGGAGCGTTCGCAGGTTGTCGAGGGACGCGAGGATATTGAGAAGTCGGGACTGGGAGGGCTGCGAGGAAAGCCCATCCGAAGCGGTGGCGGAGTCCCCGGATCGGAGTGGAGTGACCCCGCGCGACTGAGAGACGGCGAGCCGGCAGGTGGGGTCATCGCGCAGGAGATCGGCATCGCACTGATGGTTGCGTCCGGCGGCGATGAGGTAGATGCGCTGGCGAAGCAGCTCGACGAGCGGGTGGGAGATGCGAGCGGGATCGCGGGGGTCATGGAGGGAGTCGGCGAGAGAGGAGAGGAGGCCGAGGCGCTCATCGATCTCGCGAAGGAGGAGGACCCCGGCGTGGGCAGAGAGCCGGTCTGAGCGAGCCTCGACGGAGACTGACCCATTGAACGAAGGACGAAAAGTGATAGCCTGATGCGCAGCCAATGTGGCCCCCTCCCGTGTGTATGTGTATTTGCATACTTAATACGCACCGAGGAGGGTTTTTGTTGGAATCATGGCGAGAAAAGCGCGATGTCCCGCTTCACCCCAAGGGGCAAACCCGCGGGAAGGGCGGAATGCCCGAGAGTGCTGAATTGGCGTGCTCAGGAGCGGCAGACCGAAAGCCAGCTCGGAGGGCTCGTGAATATGGTGGGTTGATGGCACCTCAAGCACTCAAACCGAGCTCGAAGCTGCGGGCTTGATCCTGGCTTGGCTGGATCGGCCCAGGCTACTCGGTAGCCACTACCCTTCAGCTTCTTCCATGACTCTTCGAAAACTCCGTTGCGAATAATATAATGCGTGACTCTCTCACCTGTGCGCTTACCCCCAGGTTCACCGGTCGTTGATGGTTGAAGTCCAACCTCTTCCATTTTCGTAGCCCACTGCCGGTTGTGGTATCCCCTTCTGCCTGGCTTGCCGAACTCATCTTGCCAGAGGTGCGCCATTTCATGGACTAGAGTTGACGCCATATCTTGCTCTGTCTTGAGTCCGAGCCATGAAGTACACAGCGTTATTTCGTGCGTGGTTCTTTTACCGCGTTTTAACCGGTAGGCACCTGGGCTAAAATATCCCACAGCTCTTTTCAACCTCTTCAGGGTGATCAGGCACTGCGGCAATTCACCTTCAAAGAGTGTCTTGTTGAAATGGTCGTACCCTCTTTGAAGTGAGCGGTACATTTCCTCGGTGGGTCTATCGGGCTTCTTCGACATGTTCGGTACCTTTTGGATTGTACAATCCAAAGGATATCACGCATTTTGATCCGTAAGCAAGCTTCCGTTTCCG
>CALEHF010000080.1 GCA_937876125.1 uncultured bacterium | reverse complement strand
GCAGTCCCGCTGACCCGAAAGCGCCAAGAGCGTCGCCGCGCCCAGCTCGGTGTCGATACCCTGCGTCCGTGGGACACCAGCGTCGACGCCGAAGGGCGCGCTCCTCTGCGCCCGTTCGAGGGGGGGGACCCGCTCATTTCCGGCTGCCGCGAGATCTTCCAGAAGGTTGATCCCGCCCTCGGCGATCACTTCCAAATCTTGATGGATCACAAGCTGCTCGATTTGGAGTCGCGGAAGGGAAAAGCACCCGGCGGATACCAGTGCAGCTTCCAAGAGACGCGTCGCCCCTTCATTTTCATGAACGCGGCCGGGCTCCAGCGCGACATCGAGACTCTGCTTCACGAAGGAGGTCACGCGTTCCACTCGATCGAAGCGAACGGACACGACCTGACCCCGAACCGCGACTCCCCCATCGAGTTCGCCGAGGTGGCGAGCATGTCGATGGAGTTACTCGGCGCACCGCACCTCGGAGTGTTCTACAAGTCGGACGATGAAGTCCGCCGCGCGCGGATCGATCACCTCGAGGGCATTATCAGCTTGTTCCCTTGGGTCGCGATGATCGACGGGTTCCAACACTGGCTCTACACGAACCCCGGTCACTCGCCCGGAGCGCGTCGCGATTCCTGGCTCGCCATCATGGATCGCTTCGGAACCGGTACGGTCGACTGGAGCGGTCTCGAGGAGATTCGAGCCCATCGCTGGAAGCGCCAGTCACACCTCTTTGGAGTGCCGTTCTACTACGTCGAATACGCGATCGCCCAACTCGGCGCCGTGCAAGTGTGGAAGAACTACCGACAAGACCCCGTTCAGGCGGTTTCCGACTACCGGGCCGGGCTCTCCCTCGGAAACACCCGGCCGCTCAAAGCGCTGTTCGAAGCGACCGGCATCCGATTCGACTTCTCCAAACAGAATTTGGAAGAGCTGCTGACGTTGGTGCACGCCGAAATCGAGTCCTTGGAGGGCTCCGCGGCTGTATCCTGATGTTCGTCTCCCCCAGCTCATCCACTCCTCGGTCCGAGACCCGAGTCCGTAGAGTTCAGAAAGGACAACCATGTCACCGATCCATAAGCTCGCGCAGTGGAGCCTGATTTTCTCCCTGGCCCTGCTCATGACTGCCGCCTGCGAGGGCCAAGACAGTCGCCCCAAGAAGCCGGCCCCCAAAGAGGGGACCGGGAAAGACGTCGAAGCCGAGAAGGGAAAAGACGCCGAGAAGGGCGCCGACACCGCGATCCCTGCGATCCGCGAGTTCATCGCGACGCAGACCGCGGGAGACAACCCGAAGATCAATAAGAAAAATCCGACCTGGAAGACGAAACTCCCGAAATTCCCGACCATCGAGTTCACCAAGGGCAAGACCTACTACTGGAACCTCGAAACGAGCAAGGGAAAGGTAAAGGTCCGCCTGTTCCCCGACGTCGCGCCGCAACACGTCACGAACTTCCTCTACCTGACCGAGCTCGGCTTCTTCGACGACCTCTCCTTCCACCGCGTCATCACCGGATTCATGGCACAGGGCGGCTGTCCGCTCGGCAACGGCCGAGGCAATCCCGGCTACCGCTTCGGTGGTGAGTTTCCGAAGGAGAACGGTGTCCTCAAGCAAATGCACAACCGCCCGGGACTCTTGTCGATGGCGAATGCGGGTGCGGGCACCGATGGGAGTCAGTTCTTCCTGACCTTCCTCCCGACCCCTCACCTCGACGGCATGCACACAGTTTTTGGCGAGACGACCGAAGGGCTGGACACGCTGAAGGCGCTCGAAATGCTCGGCTCCCGGAGCGGACGTACCAGCGAGCCGCTGAAGATGATCAAGGCGACCATCACGGTCGAGTAAGAGTGTACGCTTTGAGTTCGAGTGTTCGAGGACGCAACTCGGGCACGCCACTCCCGAACGGAAGATTGCACGCAAGAGTGCAGCTTCCGTTCGGTCTCTTGATACGGATCAGAACTCCAAGGAGAAAGCTGTGACTGTGAGTGAAACGCATCCGACGATTGCCAGCGTGCAAAAGTACATCGAAGAGCAAAAGGGAAAGGGCAAGATCGACCCGTCCAAGGATGACTGGAAAACCGATCTCCCGAAGTTCCCCGAGGTAGAGTTCGCCGCCGGCACATTCCACTGGGTGATCGAGACCGGATTTGGCGAGATCGAGGTGAAGCTCATGCCAGAGTCCGCCCCGAACCACGTCGCGAACTTCATCTACCTGACCGAGCTCGGTTTCTTCGACGACCTCGACTTCCACCGCGTGATCCCCGGCTTCATGGCTCAGGGAGGTTGCCCCCTCGGTTCCGGCACCGGGGGGCCGGGATATCGGTTCGCGGGCGAATTCTCGGGTGACGAGCGTCACGATCGCCCCGGATTGTTGTCGATGGCGAACGCGGGCCCGAAGACCGACGGAAGCCAGTTCTTCCTGACCTTCGTCCCGACTCCTCACCTCGATGGGAATCACACGATCTTCGGGGTGGTCACCGACGGCATGGCGGCGCTCACCCAACACGAGGAGCGCGGAACGCGCGCTGGCGCGCCAACCGAGCCGCTCCCGATGATCCGCGCTCGGATCGAAGTGTCCTGAGTCGCGAGTTTCAAGAGGACCAGAGATCCGGAATCAACTGCGATCCGGAAGTAACTCGGACCGCGCCCCAGACCCACCTGAGTCTGAGGCGCGGTCCCTTTCAAATCGGGCGCTGCATTTCGGGCGCTGCATTTCGGGCGCTGCATTGCGGGCGCTTGATTTCGGGCGCTGCATTCCAGGGAGCAAGCTTCGTCTCAGTTCCACTCCGGATCGACCGGCATCTCGGCGAACCACGCGTAGCGACCGCCGAGGGAGCGCAAAGTTTGGGACCACAATTCGCCCGACGGCACTTCGAAGGCGAGTTCGGCGCTCGCACTCTCTCTGGAGACGATCCAAGCGGCCTGATTCACTTCCTGTGCGAGCTGCCCCTTCCCCCACCCCGAATACCCGAGATAGAAGCGGTAGTCCGTAGGGATCACAGCGCCCGCACCGATCAGTTCGAGCGAATGTTCCAGATCGGTGAGGAGCGAGATCCCCTCGCCGACGTTCTCGACTGGCTCATCGGGGTGCGACCCTCGACGCAATCCGAGGAGTCGGCCCGTTTCTACCGGCCCCCCTTGGTGGACCAACTCGAGGGCAGCCGGACCCTCCCGCATCGGATCGAGAACTTTCCCCAAGGGCACCTGCATCGGGCGATTGACCACGATTCCGAGACTGCCGTCGGGGCCGTGCTCACAGAGCACGACGACGCTCCGACGAAAGTTCGGGTCACTGAGATAAGGGCTCGCGATCAAAAGATCTCCGCGAGTGAGCGACTCAGGCACGGTCCTGACCTCGTTTCGGCCCTTCAAGAAGAGGGCACTGCAAAAAGGGGCACTGCAAAAAACGGCACTGCAAAAGAGAACACCGTCAGTGAGCCACTGAGGGCAGTGCAATCCGCGGGTAGCGCGGACACTCGATCTTCCCGAGTTTCCAGCCGAGTTCAAGCAACGAGTCCAACAGAGACTCACTCAAGATCCCCGGCGGAGCGCTTCCCGGTCCTCCTCGAGTCTCTGGTAGTGCAACGCGACGAGTGAGGTGAGATCGATTCGATTGTGATGGATGACCGGGACGAGAAGAGAGATGGGGGCGCCGTCGCGTACATGCGCAACCCGGAGTGGGACCTCGCGCCCCGGCACATCGGGCCCTGTCCGCGTCTTTCCGAGGAGGCGACGTTCCGCGTTCCCGAGCGAACAATCTTTCCACTCCTTGCGATGCCGTCGACGGATCGCCGTGAGGAGATCGAGGTGTTCGATCTCCGGATCGAGATCGGGCAGTCGATGCCAACGGAGCCTCTTTCTGAGGAACGGCAGATCGAAGGTCCGCCCGTTGTAGGTCACGATGAGGGTCACGCCGGTCAGATCATCGAGAGTCTTTTGCAAAGATCGGCGCTCCTCTGCGGGATCGAACGCGACATGCTGCCTGAGCCGCACGCCACCATTCTCGGGACGCAGGGTGCCGGCGATCACCACGAACTCGTGAGCAGCGAGACCGGTGGTCTCGAGATCGAGGTAAAGGACCTCCGCGCCGAAGGGGACGCGCGGCGGAAAGTCGGACGCGAAATGGTCGGGATCGGCGGTCGCGGGATCGATCCACTCATCGACCGCGAGGAGCGTGGGGTCCGGAGAACGAGAGACGCGCGAAGGCGCAGTCTGAGCACCGCCCCGCGGCCTTAGTGCGATCGGCCCGTCTTCTCCCTCACCAGCCGACTCGAGTCGCTTCTCGCTCTTGCTCCCGCCACCCCCGGGCCCCGTAGCCGCGCGGCGGGCCGCCCGCGCACGAGAGAAACGTCTCCGATCGAGCGAAGAGAAGTCATCCTGTGTGGCGGAGATCGCGTCTGGGAGACTCTTCGCGTCGTCTCGTCTCGGCACCTCGGGAGGCTCCGGCGATCTGAGCGCCGTTTCTCTGGCCGACAGCAAAGGCGCCAGAGGGACGCTCTCGGATGCCGAATCCTCTCTCTCGATCGACTGCTCTTCCCGCCCCACGCGCAGTTCGTCGAGACGCGCGCGGAGGTCCCGGCGGCGACGCGGGAGTGGCCCACGCTCGCTGATCATCCGACCTCCGACGAAAATCCCCGACCGAGTCGCCGAATTGCCTTCCGAGCTTTGCGCTCCGTGCGCTCATCGAGTTCGGGGGGTAGAGCGCCCGCGTGGGGTGGCGTGGGCATCGGCACTCCATCGAGTGCGGGAACGTAGTCCTCGAGCCCGAGCAATCGATGCAAGAGGAAGCGGGTCGCCTCTTTCGGATACGGATATTCGAAGATCGACGGCTCCATGTAGGTTTCGACCCTCGAGCTACTCGGCAGCACGCATGCGGGACACCCCGCAGGGCAGGGGCACTCCGTTGCCGCCTCGAGCGTAGCCGCGAGCACCTCTTCGTGCTTCTCGAACGCAACCTCCGAGTATCCGATCCCGCCCGGATAGAGGTCGTAGAGGTAGATTCGATCGCCGTCGATAAACGTGTCGAGATCGTTGGGATCGCACATCGCTCGAATCGAGGTGATCTGCTGCACCAATCGCGCCACGCCGTGCATCCCCGAGCGGAGAAAATCGGGGCCGTATCGATCGGCGGCGCGAACGGTCTCCTCGAGCAATTCGATCGTGTGGGCGACGGTGTCGAGACGCAGCGGCGGGAGATCGATCTCGCCATACCCGATGTTTTCCACCGTGTGGAATCGGACTTTCTT
Organism: uncultured bacterium; assembly: GCA_937876125.1. Lineage (GTDB taxonomy): Bacteria > Planctomycetota > UBA8108 > UBA1146 > UBA1146 > JAFMMO01. Next base: position 990 of record CALEHF010000080.1, on the reverse strand, counting down.
ATAGCCGGTGATGCGCGTGATCACCTCGACCTCCGAAAGCTCGGTGCGCGCACCCGGCGCAGGTTTTTCTTGCCACACTTCCTCGACCGTCACCCGCTTCTGACAGAGCGCTTGGGTGTAGTAGCCCGTTTCCGTGCGGCGAATCTTGACCAGCTGGTTCTTCCAGTCCATCTCCTCGACGAGAAACGTCTCAGTGCGATGGATGTAAACCGCCCCTTCATAGAGGCTGAGCATCGCGGCGACGTAGTCGAGTTCCCCGATGATTTGCTCGGCTTCGAGCTCGAAGATCGTGAAGTTCTCATCCGTCGCGGTGCGCAGCTTGACCTCCGAAGCCGGATACCCGGTTTCGACGAAGTGCCAACGTCCCCCCTCTTCGGCGAGCCGCCCTTCTTCGCCGATCAGCGTGAGCAAAGGCATCAAGTCCTCGCCGAAGAACACCTCGTCTTCAGCCCCGACCGGCAACTCGTACGCGGCGCAGACCAAGTGCCGGACCAAAATGTAGGGGTTCGACCATTCGATCGTCGCCTGTTCGGGATTGCTCCCGAAGAGTGCCTCGGGGTGACGCATGAAGTACTGATCGATCGGCTCTTGGCCCGCGATCAAGATGGCGAGCGAAGTGCGGCGGCGCCGCCCCGCCCGACCGATCTGCTGCAAGAAACTCGACACGCTGCCCGGCCAACCGACGACCAAACAGGCGTCGAGTTCGCCGATGTCGATCCCGATCTCGAGCGCATTCGTCGAAACCACCCCGCCGATCTCACCGGAGAAGAGTCGCGCCTCGATCTTTCGGCGTTCGCTCGGAAGGTACCCGCCGCGATATGCCTCGATCTTGCCGGCGATCTCGCGACCGGTCTCTCCTTTCGCGCGCTCCCGGATGTAGCGGAGGATCAGCTCGATGGTGTTGCGGCTGCGCCCGAAGCAGATCGTCTTCACGCCGCGACGGACCAACTCAGGGAGGAGCCGCACCGCCACGGAAGCGGGTCCCTTTCG
>CALEHF010000079.1 GCA_937876125.1 uncultured bacterium | reverse complement strand
AGGTTCATCAAAAAAGCGCACATGCACGGCCACCGCGTTTCCGCTGCGAATCCTCTCAACCATGGCCAGGTTGGCACTATCGCTGGGCGGTTTAATTTGCAGGTCCTCGCGGATGGTGACTTGCTCGCCTGGTGCGGCGAGTGCGCGAAATAGCCGGAGCTTATCGGTGTTGTCGCCGTGGCTGTAATGAAGCTCGGCGTGATGCGCATCGAGGATCCACTCCCCCGCCATGCGCTCTTCCCACTCGCCGTCGCCATCACCGCCCCGGCCGGGGAGCGCGTCGCCGCGGATCTTCGCGGTCACGCCACCGATCAGGTGGCAGATTCCCTCGTCGGGGCGAATCTTCGCGCCACCGGCGGTGACCTCGCCGATATCTCCGAAGATGCGCACGTTGTCGGAGAGGTGAGCTTCTTTCTCGCCGAGGGACCAGACCAGCTTGTCCCCTTCGATCCGGTAGCGATCCGCGAGAAAAACCTTCACCGGTTCGTGGACTCGTTCCGCGACGAAGCGAGTGATCGCGCGACTCTTGCCATCGAGAGTGAGGATCAACCGTTCGCACTGGAAGTGATGGTCGGGAAGGTCCTCGAGGCTAGGCTGGTTGAGGGAGGTGTCCGCCGGAACTTGGTAGATGTAGACCGGGCCCTCGATCACCGCGCGCGATTGCTCGGGGTCGATATGCATCGAGCCGAGGCTAAAGAGATGAATTCTGCTCTCTTCTTCTTTCCCATCGCGATTCTCGGGGAGCGTGCCCTCGCTGAAGCCGAGAATGCTTCCCCCCGCAGTGGAGGTGAGAGCCGCGAGCAGCGGCGGTTCGAGCGTGATATTGCTCAGCCCGTCGGTGCCATCGATTTGGGCCTCGAAGCCCTTCTGTCCGCGCAACGTGATCGCGGGGTACTCGAGCTGCACTCGCTGAGTGCCCTCGAGGTGGGCCTCACCGTCTGAGTTCCACGACATCTGGACATCTTGCGTGTCGAAGAGCGGGTAGCCGCTCTTCTGGCCTTCCCCGTGGATCTTGCCCTCGAGGCTGACCTGGTCGACCCTTGCCTCCGAGCCCGGTTCGTACCTCACCCTCTCGGCTTCGAGCACGAACATATCATCTGCCGGCGCGTCGACATCTTCGGGATAGATCGGGATCTCGACCCTGGCGTTCACGAGGGTTCGCTCTTTGCCGATGCCATTGCCGATGACGCTGAGCTGGTTCGGCCCCTCGATCTCACCGCTCACCTTGGCTCGGACCCGCCCCTTGTCGTAGTCGAGGATGATGTGGGTGAGGACGTTGGGCTCTGAATCGACAACGAGTGGCAGATCGGAGTCGATGTCGCCCGGTTCGGTGACCGAGGCGTTCTTGCCAGAAAACATCGTTCCAAACTGCCCGGTGACGAGGAGGAACGCGACGAGTCCGATCGAGAAGACCGCGAGGAAAAAGCTAAATCGCTTCACCGTATCTCCAGTCCTGACGATGGGTCGATTGCGGGGTCTCTTTGGGGGTTACTCACTTGAGGGCAGTGTCGTCTCGCTGTCACCCTCGAGCGCGCAGGATCCAGTCACATACTTCGCGGACCGCGCCGAAGCCTCCCGGGACGGTCGTCACCGCGACCGCGGCCTCTTTCACTTCGCGGATGGCGTTGGCGACAGCGACGGGGAGTCCGACGACTGCCATCGGATCGAGGTCGATCCAGTCATCCCCGACATAGACCGTCCGCTCAGGATCGCAGCCGAGCTCGGCGATGAGCGACAGAACCTTCGGAGCCTTCTCGAGCACTCCTGAGTAAGCGTGCTCGATCCCGAGTTCGCGCGCGCGGGCGTCGACGACACCGCTCTTTCGCCCCGAGACGAGGGCGACCGGAACTCCAGCGCGAGCGACGCGACGAATTCCGGTGCCATCCGGCACATAGAACCGCTTCTGCTCGGCACCGTTCGCATCGAGCCAGATGGTGTTGTCGGTCAGAACGCCGTCGACATCAAGAATGAGAAGTTCGGGGGGATGCTCAAGAAAAGGGGGCGGCGGGTCGGGTTGAGGAGATTGTGGGCTCGCAGAAAACGGTGGCATCGGCGCTCCCTTCTTCCGCCGGTGCGGGGTGGTGACCCCGCGGCGCGGACGAACGTCCGAGCACAGTTTACGGGACGAACTCAGTTTGGACGGCGGTGGGGGGAACGCAAGCGATTCGTCGGTCGGTGAAACCCCGCCTCGCAGCCCGTCAAAAAAGTCATCTTGATCGAGAGGCCAAGCTTCCTCCGCCCAGCACCCCCGACCAAACTCGAAGTACGACGAGTACGACGTCGTTTGGTCGGGGGCGCAGGACTCGACATCTCACCCTCTCGATTCGAAAGCACGTTTTCAGCAGGCTGCTGGCCGCGGGTACAGCCTATCTATCTCCTTCCCCCGTCGAAGGTTCCGCCAGCCCCTTGCGCCCGGATCCGATGCGAGATACCGATGGGGGTAGCTCGCTGCCGCTGGTGACACTCCTTCCGGCATTCACTCCTTCCGGCTCTTGGGGCTCAACCTGGTTCAGGACAGTGCGGTTCAGGACAGTGCGGTTCAGGACAGTGCGGTTCAGGACAGTGCGGTTCAGGAC
>CALEHF010000078.1 GCA_937876125.1 uncultured bacterium | reverse complement strand
GGATGCACGGAACAAAGCGCCGCATAGGCTTCTCCCCGACTCTTCAGCGCGCGCCGCGTCGGCGCGCGCGCCGCGCCTTCTCACTGTGTCGCTCGCCGACTCCCGATCTCTGGGTGAACCGACCGAGCAAACTAGACGGACTTCGAGTCGCCGCTCTCGCGGGGACGACGTCCTTCGACCGCATCACGGATGATGCTGTGATTCATGTACTCGATCTGGCCGCCGCTGGGCAGCCCCCGCGCGAGTCGAGTCACCGGAACTCCCGTCCCCCCGAGCGCTTCTTCGAGGAGCAGCGCGGTGCCGTCTCCCTCAAAGTCAGGATTCGTCGCCAGAATCACCTCCCGCACCCCGCCCGCCCGAATGCGCTCGAGAAGTCGAGTGACGGTCAGCTCTTCGGCCCCGCGGCTCTCCATTGGAGAAAAACTTCCGCCGAGAACATGGTAGAGACCGCGAAACGCACCACTTCGTTCGACGGCAAGGAGATCCTTCGGTTGTTCAACAACGCAAACGAGCCCCCGATCGCGGGTGTCGTCGGAGCAAATCTCGCACCGCTCATCTTCGGCGATAGAAAAGCAGTCGATGCACTGGCGGAGATCCTCCTTCACGCGCCTGATTTCTTCGGCGAGAGCGAGCGCGCGCTCGGCGGGCTCACGAAGGACGTGGTAGGCAAGGCGTTCGGCGCTCTTCTCCCCAATTCCGGGCAGCTTCGCGAACTCCTCGATCAAACCGCGCAGAAGGCCATCCCCTGACACCCGTCCTCCTCAGCGCTCGTGGCGGGCCGGTGATCGGGCCGCGCAGTCTGACTCTCAAACGTGGCCATACTCGAGTACGACCGTGAACGAAACCGCAGAGACCGAGCGGCTCCTCATCAGAAGAATCCGGGGAGCTGCCCGCCCGTGACCCGAGACATCTCTTCGTCGCTCATCTCTTTCGCCTTGGCCAGTCCTTCGCGCATGGCAACGAGAATGAGATCTTCGAGCATGCCGACGTCGTCCGGGTCGACCACCTGCGGATCGATCTCGATCTTCTGCACCTCTTGCTGGCCGTTGACATAGGCCTTCACCATTCCGCCCCCCGCCTCGCCGAGAACGGTGCGCTTCTTGAGCTCCTCTTTGACGGTTCGCATCTCGCGCTGCATTTTTTGCGCTTGTTGCATCAGTCCGCTGAGATCCATGTTCATCGCGGTGCTTCCCTTCTCATCCCACTCGATCGCGGGGACTCGTACTTTTCTTCGCTGGGCGCCGGCTCCACCACTCGAGCTTCCACATCAACGCCGCGGCGGCCCTCCGCGGAACAATTCGCCGCGGAAAATTTCCGTCGCCTTCTCGACGATCTCCGGAACGGCCACATCCTCGTCTGGGACGACTGAAGTCGGGCCCTCGGCGGGGAGAGCAGCCACGACCGCCTCACCCGGGTCGGCGTCGCTCAGGTCTTCCTCGAACTCTCCAGACTCGATCTGAACTGACCCTCCGAACGCTCGCATCAATTCACGACGAAGAGTGTCGCGACGATCGCCGAGCATTTCGAGCGCGCGCTCCGACAGGGTCAGCGCGAGGGACTCGCCGGTAGAGTTCACTCGAAATCTCTCTCCGACCACTCTCTGCACAGAGCCAGAAACACGATTCAACGCCTCGCTGACCGCGCTCCGCGGGTCCGAAACGTCGACAGGAGGGAGTGCATCGTCCTCGCCTGAGAAGAACGATCGAGTCGGAGCGGGGCGTGGGTCCGCCCTTCCCGGGCGTTCCACCGCGGCGCGAAGGACGGCGATGCCCGTTCCGCCGGGGGGAGCGTCGGGGGTCTCAGGAGAAACTGCTTTTGGCGGTGCTGCCGACTCTGTGCCACCCCGGCGCACCTCCGCTGCTTCGTCCACGGCTGGCGCGTCAGAGCTGGAAGACTCCGCCTCGCGCTCACTCGTGGCTGGGCGCTCCCGAGCAGGGGGAGGCGCGGCGCGAGTCCGCTCCGCGGTGCGAACCTCGCTCTTCGCCTGTCGAGCAGGGCGCGGAGATCCATCGGCGAGAAACGAAGACCAGCGCGAGATGGGAACAAGGTCGGCGAGTGTGGAGAGCCGCAAGAGGGCGAGCTCAAGCACGATGTCCGAACGTCCGAGCCTGCGAATCCGCGCGCGTGCCTCCTGGAGAATTTCTTGCGCGAGCAAGTTCCGATCGATTTCGACCTCGCCCCACCCATCGGCGACACCTCGGTGCAGCCGCTCCCGCAGCGCCTCGATCACCTGCTCGAGGAGCACGGACGGATCGGTCCCGCCACGGGTGATCTCTTCGAGCTGGATCACGACCTGAGCGCGCTCTCCTCCCTCAACGAGGGCCAAGAGTGCGTCGACAGCCTCGGCAGAGAGGCGGCCCGTGATGCGATCGAGCTCGGCAAGAGTCGGGTGACTTCCTGAAAAGCTGAGCAGCTGGTCGAGCTGCGATTGCGAGTCGCGCATCCCGCCGCGGGAGAGGCTCGCAATCCGCTCGAGAAGGCCCGGCTCCGGAGCTGCGCCCTCCGCTTCGCAAATCTGTGCCAGACGACGCACGATGTCCCCCGGTGAAATCGGTGAGAAATCGAAACGCTGGCAGCGGGAGAGAACGGTCGCGAGGATCTTCTCTGGCTCGGTGGTCGCGAAGAAGAACTTCACATGCGCGGGGGGTTCTTCCAGGGTCTTCAACAGGCTGTTGAATGCCTCGCGGGTGAGCATGTGCACTTCGTCGATGATGAAGATGCGATAGCGGCCGTCGGTCGGCGCGTACCGTACATGCTGAATCAGCTCGCGGACGTCATCGATCCCTCGGTGGGACGCGCCATCCATCTCGACGACGTCGATGTCCTCACCCCGAAAGATCCGCTCACAAACCCCGCACTTGTCGCAAGGCTCTCCATCTTTGGCGTTGGGGCACTGCAGGGCGCGCGCGAAAATCCGCGCCATCGACGTCTTTCCCACGCCGCGCGGGCCGCAAAATAGGTAGGCGTGACCGAGGCGGCCCAGTTGGATCGCTTGCGAAAGTGTCTCGGCGATCGCTTCTTGTCCCACCACTTCACGGAAGCGACGGGGGCGGTAGCGGCGCGCGATAACCTCGTAGGGGTGAGTGGAACGGTCCTCGGTGGACGAGGAGGGTTCGGGGGTCCCGGTCGGTTCCGGGGACGCTTTTCCTGAGTCTGCCATGGGGCCCATTAGACCCGTCTCTCCCTCGCCTCTCAACGGAACGCGCGAGGAGAAGGATGGATCGACAACTCCTGAAGATCCTCGACGCGGGTGCTTGACACCCCCCGAACCCCTTGCTAGATTTCCCGACCTAAGCGCCCGTAGCTCAATTGGATAGAGCGCTTGACTACGGATCAGGAGGTTGTGGGTTCGATTCCTGCCGGGCGTACATTTTCTCAACAACGTCAGGAGCCCCGCAAGCAGCCGCTTGCGGGGCTTCTTCGTATCGGGGCTTCTTCGTATCGGGGCTTCTTCGTATCGGGGCTTCTTCGTATCGGGCCCTCTTCGTTTCGTGTCCTGCGGCACCCTGAGCCCGAAAGTGAGTCCCTCGAGTGCTTCCCCCGCCCCCCACCGGATTCTCAAACCCTCGACACCGCGCCGAAGTCATCCACCACTTCGCCTCGGTCGGGTTCGACGGCCAAGCGGTGGCGCGTCTGACGCAACACTATCAGCGCGACGTTCTCGAGCCACGCGCTCGTTCCCTCATGCTCCGAGCGACCGACTCTTTCGAACCGCGTGCCGTTCTCCTTCGCCTCTTCATCCTCGGAGAACCGGTTCCGCCCATCGCCGCTGAGGCGGGACTCGGGTCGGTGCCGGTCACGGCGTGGCTGGACGCGGGATACCTCGAACAGATGTCCGACGGAACCATGCGCGCGCCGATCACGATCTGGCCTCTCGCTGGGATCTGGGTCGCCGCGGATCGGGACCCGCGAGAGTCCGGTGACCCGAGCGTCGTGATGGGAGTCTCTGGCAGCACCGAAACGCTCGCGCGCATCGCGGTGCGCGGATCCGACATCGCCCGCGCGGCAGACATCGGAACCGGCAGCGGAATCCTCGCCCTCATCCTGTCGCGCTACGCAACGTCGGTCATCGCGACCGATCTCGAGCCGCGGTCCATCGCGTTCGCCGAAGTCAACGCTCGACTGAACGACATCGGAAACGTGCAGTTTCGGGTTGGAGATGGAGTCGAGCCCATCGCGCACGATCAGTTTGACCGCATTCTCTGCAACCCGCCCTTCGTGCTCTCCCCAAAGCGACGGTTCACGTACCGCGACGGCGGTCCCGGATTCATTCAGAAACTCCTCCGCGACTTACCCGGTGTCCTTGCCCCCGGGCGGTTCGCCCAGCTCCTCGCCCAGTGGCCGATCCGAGCGGGGGAAACCCCACATGAGATTCTGCGCTGGTTCGAGACGGCTCCGACAGATGTCGAAGTCTTGCTCGGCAGAATTCACCCGGCGGAAGCGTATGCAACGCGGTGGGTCGGTTCTCCCTCACAGTCCGAAGAGCCAGGGGCGGACGAACTCGCGCTTTGGCTCGATCGATTCCAGGAGCTCGGCATCCAGCAGGTGGCGGAGGGATTGGTCACTCTGCGAACCCCGCAGGTGGTCGGCCCCGCTCACCGTGCACTCGAGCCCGTTCCGCCGCGCATGGACGACAAGACGGCGTTGGAACTCGAGCGCCGGTTCTTGAGGAACGACTTCCAAAGGCGGCACGCGGGCGATGAACTTCTCTTGGCCCACCTCCGAGTGAGCCCGGGAGTGCGCATCATGCAAGAGACAGAGGCCCGCAATGACGGGTGGTCCGCGCCGCGGTTGCGCCTTTCCGTCACCACAGGCCTCGTCCGCGATCGTGAGATTGATTCTTCGATTCTCGCGCTCGTCACCACATTCGATGGCGCGCGTTCACTTGCGGCAGTGTTTGGCGAGTTGTCGATCGACGCCAGCACAACCCCCGACGAAGACTCCCCGACCTGGCTCGAGATCGCCCGCGCACTCCTCTCTGAGGGGTTTCTCGAGTTCGCCGAGTAGTCTCCCACGACCCAGAGTCGTCGAGACGGACAGCCGTCTTTGCGGAGAGTGTGTACCGGTGCGCCCCAGGCCTAAGGACAAGGCAGGTATTCGTCGCACGTCAGGGTATCGGCACTCGGATCATCGCCACACACGTTGAAGGGTGGAGGTGGCAAGGTGCCGCCCCCTATGAGGAAGTTCAGGCCGTAGATGGGATCGGCGATGTCGATCACACCATCGTCGTTGACGTCAGAAGAATCGAAGCAACCGGGAGCCGCCGTATCTTGGAACATGTAGGTCAGCAAGAAGATGGGGTCCGCGATGTTGACCTGGCCATCTCGATTACAATCGCCGCGCTTGAAATCCACGGCGAAGGCCTTGGGAGAAGATCCGAGAACGACGAACAAGAAGAGAACACCGAGGCGCAACACGGCGAATCCCATCGGCTGATGACTCTCCCTCGAAAGCCAAAGACCATCCCTCAACAAGCCCGGGCGACCTGAGACGGCGATCGCGACCCGACGCCGATCACCGTCCCACCTGTAGTCGGCATTCTCCTACAATATTCTCCGTTCATCGATGACCTGCGGACGCCCCGGTGACGCAGTCCGCTCCTCGCCTCGGGGGCCGCTGACCGCCAGGTGTGGAAACTTCTCTCGAGTCCCGCGGGGCCTCTTGCCCTTCGAGGTCGAACCCTGGTATACCCACGACTTACGTCGGCCGCTGGCGATCGAGCTGGCGATCTGCAAGAGCGGAGTTCAGCGTACTCACGACTCGATTTGGGGTGATGTGCACGTCTCCTACCTGGAGGAAGACCCGGATCGCCTCCACATGCAGCTCGCTCTGCGCGAAGCGCGCGCGGCGGCTGAACTCGGAGAAGTTCCGGTCGGTGCAATTGTCATACACCCCGAGTACGGGATCGTCGCGAAAGCGTCCAACCGCAAGGAAACGTTACGCGACGCCTCGGCGCATGCCGAGATCCTGGCGATCGGCCAGGCCTCGATTGCGCTCGGGGGCTGGCGGCTCGAAGGTTGCACGCTGTATGTGACCCTCGAGCCGTGTCCGATGTGCGCCGGCGCCATCATCCAATCGCGCATTCCGCGTCTGGTGTTCGGCGCTCACGACCCGAAAGCGGGGGCGGTCGGTTCGGTCGTCCAGCTCCTCGAGCCGGGCCTCTTCAATCATGAGGTGGTTTGGCAGGGAGGAGTCTTGGCAGAGCAGTGCGGTGAAGTTCTCAGCGCGTTCTTCCGGGAGAAGCGGGAAAGGAAGTCGTAATGAGCGTGCAGCCCGATGGGATGCAGTACCAGTTGATCCATCCGATCCCGAGGCCGAAACGGCGGTTCGGGAAGCGCGGAGCGCCGCGGAGCTGAGTCCGCCGGACGATCCGCGCAGCGGTCGTCTTTCGGGGAGCACGAATCTACTCTCTGGTTTGAGGGGGAAACGGCCGAAGAAGACGAACGACAATCAGAGATATCAAAAAAATCAGAGATAACGATCAGCGGAGAGGTGCCGGAGTGGTCGAACGGCCTGGTTTCGAAAACCAGTGTACCCGAAAGGGTACCGTGGGTTCGAATCCCACCCTCTCCGCCATTTTTTCCTCCATCCCAACGGGATGTGGGAAAGAATGCTCCGGCAAAGAGCGATAGCAGAAACTGATCCTTCCGCGGAGCGGTGTCCGAGTGGCCGAAGGAGCACGCTTGGAAAGCGTGTGTGCGGCAACGTACCGTGGGTTCGAATCCCACCCGCTCCGCCATTTTTTCTCATGCTCCGTCCGGAGCTGAGACGCGAGGCCGGGGATCCCAGGTTTGTCGGGGCACGTCCCCCACAAAGCCGGATCCGCGATTCGTCTCTGGCGCGGATCACCCCCCCATTCCGACCCCACCCATCGCAATTTGACCCAAACGTCTCTGGGGCCCTTTC
>CALEHF010000077.1 GCA_937876125.1 uncultured bacterium | reverse complement strand
GAGGATTCGGCCCCGTCACCGAAGTCAGCAAACCCGTGCGGCAGACGATCACGAAAACAGCCCCGTTCACTCCCTTCCCCGCCGCGGGCCCGGTCGTGTCGGCCGTCGAGTCCGTCGAGGGAATTGTCCGAGTGCCTCAGGTGGACGAGACACCCACGCACGGAGAAGTGCGGGGGACGAACTCGATGGAGAACACACCTTGGAATGACGATGACACCGAGAGCGCGGTCGATGCCGCCATGGTGGAAGACTCCGCCGACGCGGGGGTCGAAGTCCAAGCCCACTCAGAGAACAGCGCTGCCTCGCCGGTCATCGACCTCGGGGCAATATTCGATCGCTCGAACGACGCTGAAGAGGACGACCGCGAAGAGGACGAGCCCTCCCTCGACATGTTGGATGAGGCTGTGGATTCGGTCGGGTTCGCACTCGACATCGACGACCTCTTGGATGAGTCCACATCCGAAGAAACCGAGGCGGCAGAATCGATCGTCGGTCCGAACCCCACCGCAATGGGCGAGTTCAACGACGACTTCTCGGATGAAGATGACAGCGTGGCATCCCTCGTCGGAGGGAACTCGCCCTCGGGAGAGCGCCTTCTCGATCTCGTCGGGAATGTGCCGATCTCCGCTGGTTCCGAGGTCGTCTCGGTGAAGAATGACTCGAACGCGATTCAGCAGGTCGAGGCGATCGTCGAGGAGATCGCGGCCACCTGCGGAGTCACCGGCGAAGGAGACGCAGACCTCCCCGAGCCATCCTTGACCGAAGTGAATCCAGCTCTCCAGGAGATTCGAGACCTCCTCGTGCCACTGCAGTCAGTGCCGAGCCTCCTCGAGAAACAGGGCGCACCCACTCAGCAGATCCTGAGACAGATGCAGGTTCTTGCCGACGAAGTTCGCGAGCTCGCGCGCGCGCCAAGAGTCGCCGCGACCAGCGGGGACTCAGAAGAGACACCGGCCGAGGACACGAAGGCGACGGCGCGCCGTCGCGTCGCGATCGATGACATTCAGGGCATGATTCAGTCCCTCTCGTAGAGGGTTTCCCAACAGGAGCACTTCCCGCCAGGGTGCCCTGCGGACGATCGCCGTCCGAGGCGAATTGGCGCTGATCCGGGAGACTGATCTTGCAGATCACAGTGGTACGGGGCCCCGCAAAGGGGCGCACCTATCTCCTTGGGCCGATGCGAGTCGTGCTGGGTCGCGACGAAGCAGCGGACGTGCAACTCGGGGACCCCCGGGTCTCTCGGCGTCACGCCGAAATTCGCCCCGGTGATGGCCGTAGCTGGATCCTTCAAGACCTCGACAGCACCAACCAGACATTCCTCAATGGGCAGCGCATTCGCCAGTCGGAGCTGCGAGAAGGGGATGAAATCATCCTCGGCGACACCCATCTGTCGGTTCAGAAGGCTATGGCGTCGAGCGACGGGGCGGAGGTGCTTTCAATGCGCATCGACGCCGAGAGCCTCCGCCAAACTCTCGGCGATTCCGGCGACTGGAACGCTGGGGGCAAGCGACTCCAAGAGGCACTCTTTCAGATCGGCCTCTTCGCCGACCCCTCTCTCGAGCGGGAGCAGATCGTTCGGAACGCGATCCCGATCTTCGAAGAAGGAGTTCCGTTTGTGAAATGGGCGTGGCTGCGATGGCCAGACGGTCTCGAGCAACCGTACGTAGCGATCGGGGAGCGGGATGGACAAAGTCTCGACGACAAGTCCCTCGATCCGCTGGAATCGCTGATTCGCCGTGCGGTCCGCGGCCGCCGAGGTGTCGTCAGCTTTGAGCGGGTTCCGACCGGCGACGGAGCGAGCCCGAGCCAGAGCATGTCGGTCTCTGGGATGGCGGTCCCACTGCTTTCCCGCGGAGAAGACGACTCCGTCCTCTACCTCGAACGCGACTTTCGCTTTCCACCTTTTCGGGGAGAAGAGCTCGCCTGGGTCGCCGCACTCGCGTCTCAACTCACCGGTCATCTCGAGACCGCACGCCTCTTCGGCAGCTTGCAAGGTGCCCACGAGCGTTTGCGCGCAACACAGTCGCAAGTCAACCGGATCGAAAAGCTCGCCCTCATCGGTCGACTCTCCAGTAGCTTCGCCCACGATCTCAACAATCCGCTGACGAGCCTGCTCGGATTCCTTGAGCTGTGTCGTCGCCAGGCCGCTCTGGTGGAGCTCGAGGGAAAAATCCCCGATTACCTCGAGCGCGCGCAGAACGCCGCCGACTATTGTCGCGCGCTCTGCCGAAACCTCCTCGCCGTCGCGCGCCAACGCCCCTTCAGCGAAGGGGAAATGCGCCCGATCTCGGTGACCGAAACGATCGAGCGCACCCTCGAGATTTGCTCGAGCGCTCTCCAGGGTATCGGGGCCGAGGTCGAGATCGATCTCGCCGACAAGATCCCTCTCGAGGGGGACGCGTCCACCTTGCAGCAGATCGTGATGAACCTCGTCGTGAACGCCGCAGACGCCCTGGCCGAACTCCCCTCCGACTGCGAACGGAAGATTCGCATCTCCGCGCGCGATGGGGAGAAAGGGGTCATTCTCGAAGTGAGCGACAACGGTCCCGGCATCGCTCCCGAGATTCTCAGTTCGATCTTCGAGCCGATGGTCACGAGCAAGGACGATACCCACGGCACCGGGCTCGGGCTCTACGTGGTCGCGCGCATCGTAGAAGAAGCGGGCGGTACCATTGAGGTCGAGAGCACGCCCGGGGAGGGAACCACCTTCCGCTTGACGATGGGAACTCGCCTGAACCGTCTCTCGAGTGACGAGTTCGACCCCGCCTCCATTCCTGGTGATGTCTACGAGGAGTACTCTTGACGGCGCGCCCGGCGAAGCCGATCGAGGAGCCTCGCGCCTTCCGGGCGCTTCCTTGTGAACTTCTGGTCGTCGACGACGAGGAGTTCGTGCGCGAAGCGATCTCTCTCTATCTCGCGAGCGAGGGGTGTCGGGTCCATACAGCAGCGAATGGGCTCGAGGCCCTCGAGCGAGTCGAAGAGCACCCCATCGAAGCCGCGATCATCGACATTCGCATGCCGAAAATGGATGGGCTGACGCTTCTGAGTGAGCTGAAGAGTCGCCACCCCGATATCGAAGTCCTGATGTCAACCGGCTTCCAATCACTCGAGACTGCGGTGGAAGCGATGCGCAGGGGGGCATGCGACTACATCACAAAACCGATCACCGACCTGGAGAACGATCTGCTCCGGTTCGTCGTCCGAGCGATCGAGCGACGTCGCCTCAGGCTCTCGAATCGGCGGCTCGCCCACGGACTGCAGCACGCCCTCGACCAACTCGGCGGGGTGCGAGGAGAGTGGCAACGGCACCTCGCCGCCCTCGATGGACTCGAGGCATTCGGACGTCGATCCCTCGCGGCACGTTCGCTCGACGATCTGTTCGATGCCACGGTAGCGCTGCTCCCTTCGGTAGCAGACTTCGAGGGAGCAACCCTTCACTTCGGGGGCAACCCCGAGACCGCCATCGTTCGAGTGCTCGGGAGCGTCTCGGAATCGCAAGATTTCCCCGTTGCTGTCCCCGATGTAGACAGCGCGCGGTGGATCGAGATGGTAGGAGCAGGGACGGGGAGCCCGAGCGTCGTCGCGTTCCCCCTCTCTTACCCGACCGCGAAGGAGGGAGATCCGGTCCCTGGCTGGATCATCGTCCATCCTTTCCGTGAGAAGCCGCTCCGCGTGGTCGATCGATTGGTACTCCGCTCCTTCGCTGACCAACTGATTCACTCGATCGCAGCCCACCGCGGCCGGCTTCCTCGAACGGATGAGCCGGGCTCAGACGCGGTTGAGGCCGAGAAGCCATCTCAAGATTCTCTGGATCGAACCACCCCGCTCGGTTGAGGGTCGGACGACACCCCCGTATAACGCTGGAACCCGAACCCCCAGGATGCACGCTGGCATCCGCCGTGGGAGGAGTTCTTTGCATGACTCGAGTCCGCGCGGTGTCCTCGTCCGCCGCTTCGATCCGGCCCGGTGCCGCGATCGTTCCCGTCCCCTCTCGCCACCCACAGGTCTCTCAGCTCGTGACCCGCTGCCAGGTCAAGGGCTCGACCCATCATGGCGTCGGCCATCTTCGCATGGGCCATCTCTTCATCAGGCTTCTGTGCCTTGGCCTCCTCTTCACCACGACCTCATCGATCGCTCCCCTTGCCGCCCAGGAGATCGACGACCGCCAGTGGGTGCCCGTCCCCGCCGAGAGCCTTCAGGAACTCACGGATGCGATTGAACGTGCGCGCTCGGAGCGCAATCCGCGCCGCGAACGCTCCGCCCTCATCGCATTGGCGACGCGCCTGCTCGACGAAGTCCCCGACGGCGGGTTTCCGATCGGCGCAGGGCGCTGGATCGGTCCCGGCGCGTATCTCACTTCAGCGGCCGCCGCCCTCGATGAATCGGAACGCGACCGCTTCAGCGAGGGGTTGGATCTGCTCATCGAGGCGCGTCTCGAACGGGGTCCGGAACTCGTCGAGTTGTGGCGGTGGCTACGAGATCTCCCCGCTTCGAAGCAATTCGATCCACAGAGAGCCAAAGTCACGGCTGCGCTCCTCGAACAGGGCCGAGCCGAAACCTGGCTCGACCTGACGGAGGCGGGCTGGCCGTCGGGAGTCGAGATCGATCCGAACACCGTCATCCGCTGGCTGCGCCCGAATTCTCAGTCGGACGCACCCGCGCTCGCACGACCGTACCACCCGGTCCTCTCTGCCCACTGGCCAACGCCGGGGGACCCGCGCTCACCTTGGAGTCCCGGCGCGGTTCGGGTCGAGCCGATCGTCGCTGGCGATCAGATCTTCCTGGCGACACCAGACGGGGTCCATTGCTGGCAGAACTCGACCGCTGAAGAACTGTGGTTCTTCCCGTTCGTCACCGATGGTCCGCCCATTCTTCCCGGGACCGTGCGGCGCCCCGTTCTGATCGGCGGAACTTTGGTCGTCACGACCGAGGAGGGGGTTATCGGACTCGATCGAGAGTCGGGTAGTGTTCGCTTCGAGCACTCCGGCCACGATCTGTTCCCCGCGGTCGATCGATCGCAGGGTGAACCCGATGAGCAGCTGACTGGGATTTTGAAGCGTGGTCGACCCACCCAAAGCCCGATCCTTTCGATCTCACCGCCTGGGCGCTCGGAGCGGGGAGCCGTGATCGCTGCGAGCCAGGTTTTCGCCGGTTCGCTCGACCTGCGGATCATCCTTATCGATCCGCTGGGGCGAATCCTATGGAACCGCGACGCCGGCTCGGCGATCGGTGCGACGCATCTCGCGCTCGGCAGTGTCCTCTCAACCCCCGTACCGCGCGGGAACCGGGTCACGATCGCCACCGGCCGGGGCTCGATTCTCACTCATTCCCTCATCGACGGCGCACTGCTCTGGGGTGCTCCCTACGCTGGGTTTGCCTCGAGCGCCTCGCGAGATGCGCTCCGCTCTGCCCCGCGTCCGCGGCAATCGCAACTGGAAGTCGGCGGTAACACCCTTTTTCTCACTTCCTACGACTCTGCATCGTTGCATGGCATCGATCGTCACGACGGAGGTGTGCGCTTCGAGATTCCGCTCGGCAAACACCGTTGGTGGGCGATCTCCCCGGCAGCACAAGACGCCCACTCGCTCATCCTCGCTTCCCCCGATCGAGTCTCGGTTTGGTCGGTCGACGCGACCGGTGTCCGCAGTATCGGAGGGCTGACCCTCGATTCCGGTCTTCCGCGCCTCTCCGGACCTCCGGTCGCTGTCGGGGAGGAGTGGTGGATCCCCCATGCCGATGGTGCGTATCGATTCAGTCCCACCGGCGAAATTGCGGCGATCGTCGACTTCGCTCCCCCAGCGACGATCCGGGGTGTGTTTCCAGCCGGAAAGAACCTGCTCATCTCGGGAGACAGCTTCGTCGAGCTCAGGTCCCCGGCGGATCCTCCCGAGGATACGCTGGCCCGCTGGTGGGGTGAGATCTCACGTGGGGAGTGGGCCGCACTCCCCGACCCTCTACCCGCGGCCGATCGCAGTGCGCCCCCCGAAGAGCAAGAGGATGAAGAGCGAGTCGCGCGAACGATACTCTGGCAATTGAAGCGCCCGGGAGTGTCCGCCCCCCTCCGTCGTCGCGTCGTCCCCGCCGCAGTCGAGCGCATCGTACAAGTCGACAACCGAGTCCGGGTTGCGACGCGCGAAGCGATCGCCGCCGCCGAGCGAGGCGAAGGATCCTTGGCGGTCGATCTCGCCTGGCGCGCCCTCGCCGAGGGGGACGCAGACCTGCCCATCGCCGTCCACCCGATCGGAACCGTCGACCTCGAGCTGGTCATTCGACAAGTTCTCGCCCGGCTGCGCGATGAAGAACAACAACTCCCGGATCAGTCCGAACTCGAGCGGCGCGCGACCATCGCTCTGCGTGGCGGACGCGGAGATCGACTCGAAAAGAGACTCGAGGTGTACCGTCGTTGCGCCGGAACGGAAGTGGGGCGCCGCGCCGCGCTCGAGGCCGCGGAAGAACTCTACCGCTACGGCAACCTCGGTTACTCGCTCGAATTGCTCGAGCGGCTGGTTCTGTTCGAGCCGATCAACGCAGAGGCAGTCGAAGCCCGCCTGCGAATTGTCGAATTGGCTCGGGAGATCGGGAACACTGATCTCGCGCGGAAACGGATCGACGAGCTCATCGCCGACTACGGCGACCTGATCCTGGAAATCGGAGATCAGGGCGCAACCCGCGAATTGACGATCCAGGAGCGTTGTCGGGACCTCGAGAAAACGCTCCCCGCCCCCACCGATCGTCGCTCGCCGGGGGTCGTTGCGCTGCCCCTACAACCCGCATGGCGATCGCGCACCGAGCTCGAACACATTCGCAGCCTCCGAGTGGTCCCCCTCGACGATGGAGAGCGGTTCCTCACGATCTCGCGCCGTTCGATCGAGTTGCGAGAAGCACGTCGGGGTGAACGCCTGTGGCACACG
>CALEHF010000076.1 GCA_937876125.1 uncultured bacterium | reverse complement strand
ACCACGCGCTCGACGCTCAGTTGGAAAGAACCTTCCGACAGACCCGTCGTGGCACCGTCGAGCACGACGATGACGCGTTCGCCAGCTGTGAGGTCGAGGACGAGGTGAGTTGCGGTGATCCCGTTGTCGGCGCAGTCGATGAGCGCACCGGGAGCGTTCGGGTGGTACTCGTACGCGGCGAGAACGGTGTCGAAGAACGCATCCGATCCCTCGGTGCTGAATTCGTACTCGCCGTCGACCGGCGCCTCGAAGAGGACCGAGTAGTCACCAGTCCCTTGCGCGCCGCAGGGGACCTGGAAGAAGTCCTCCTGGTGATTCGTGTCCATCTCGTTTCCGCTGATCATTTGGCCCTCGAGGATCCTCCCTCGTACGAGGAGCGGGAGCGTCTCTTCGGGAGGGGGACCGACCTGTTGCATCGTCCCGAGCACACTCTTCCCAACCATGCAGTCGTTTTGATCGGGATCGGTCTCGGTGAAGCTTCCCGTGAAGCTCATCTGGGTGGGGTTGGTCGCCGGAGCGAACTGGAGCACCCCGGAGAACGGACTGTGATTCAACAGGTGCGGCGCTCCGTTGATGTTGACCAGGTTGTTCATGGCCAGGGTTCCGGTCGCTGCGGAGTAGTTCCCCACGGCCATGACGACTCCGTCCTCGGAGATGCGGATGTTGCCGTTGCCGTCGTCCGGCACGATCTCGAAAGTGATCATGGGATCGTCCTCGTTACCGCCCGAGCCGTTGCCACCGGAGCTGGGCTGCACAGGGCAGTCATCGAACTCGGGGAACGTGGTGACCAGGTAGGTCCCGCTGATCGGGGCCCGGGAAGCGACGCCGCCACCGCCGCCCCCGCCCCCGCCGCCGCCGCAGCCGACGAGTGCGCTGATCAAGAATGCTGCCGTCACAGTACCGAGCTTGCTGAAGGTGTTGCTGAACATGGGACGCCCTTTCGTTTTGACTCCTCGGAGTCGGTGTTGTGGTGAGCCGCGACTTCCTGATCGCGATACACCGAGAGAAGGGGCAGTCCCCGCGGTTCCGAACAGGGAGCAGGCAAATCGTCGCAAGTCCCTACGGAAGTGAGGGTTCTGAAGGGGATGGAGTCGCCGACCGGGCCTCGGTGGATTCCGTTGTTCGGTCGGGCCGCGCCTTCCCCTTCATCTCGCGAACACCGGAAGAAGGGTAAGAACCATGTTGAGAGTGACCATCACCTCGTTTCTCCTCGCGGCGTGCCTGTGCAGCGGAACGTTGATCCTCCTCCATGCGTCCACGGCGCCGCCGCGAAGCTCTGCGCCCCCGGCAGCGGGAGCGACGCCCCTGCCGGGCGACTGGCGAGCGCCCCTCGCCCCGACCGCGGCAGCGGGGAGTGGATCTCTGACAGATTTCCCGGTCGAGGGTCGCGATCCCAAAGTGGACTCGAGAGAGAGGAGGAGAGAAGAAGACGCACGGTCTACCGACGGCGCAGCCTCCACGCAAACCCCGGACGGGGGCGAACGGAGAGCGACTCCCGAGGAGGTCGACACCGTTGTGATTTCGGGTCTGGTCGAGACCCCGAAAGGCGAGGCGGCCGCCGGCTGCGATGTCCACTTCATCAGCGAGGGCTCGACCGAGCCGCAGCAGCTCTTCGCATCGACGAACGAAGACGGCCTGTACCGGGTCGTCCTCCCCGATGACGGGAGGACCTGGGCCGTGACGGCCGTCCACGAAGAGCACGGCTCCGTTACCCGTCGCGTGACCGCGGTCGACGGAGTTCTCGATCTTCGACTTCGCCGGGGATTCCGCATGCGTGGACGGGTTCTCGAGAGCGAGAGCCACGCTCCTGTCGCCGCGGCCACCGTCATCATCATCGATGCGGCCGGAAATGAGCCCTCCCGGCAGCTCGCGATCACCGACGACGCGGGCGAGTTCGAACTCGCGGGGCTCTCCGCGGGAGCCTACCGCGTGACGATCCGTGGCGATGGGATCGCTCGCCTCAACGAACCACTCAACATTCGGAGAGCACCGGGCTCCCAGCGAGACTTCTTCGTCGAGGCCGAACAGCGTGTCTCGGGAACCGTGTCCGATCGGAAGGGTCGCCCGGTGGCGGGAGCTCTCATCGAACTCGTCGATGCCGAGGGAGGTCGTCGGACTGCAGACACCAGCGATGCGACCGGTCGTTTCGAGATCAGGGAGCTGGGGACGGGAATCGTGACGATCGAGGTGACGAGGAAGAACTTTGCCCGATGGCGCGCCCGGGAGGCGTGGGGCGAGTCGGAGTCCGACCTCGCAGTGACGTTGTCTCCCGGAATCGAGTTCTCCGGTCAGGTCATCAGCGAGGACAACGGAGACCCGGTCCCCTTCGCTCTCGTGAACTGTGTCTCCGCCGATCCGCTGGAGGAATCATTCTTCGTGAGATCGGATGCGAGAGGGTTCTTTGCGATCGTCGGGCTTTCCGAAGGCAACTGGGACGTGACGATCTCGGCGCCGGAGTTCGCGACACGCGTATGGTCGAAGGCTCTGGACGAGTCGCAGTCCGACTTCGAGTTTGCGCTGCTCCGGGGGCAGGATTTCCAAGGGCAGATTCTCGACCCCGCGGGTGAGACGTTGGAGGGGGTCGCGATCCAGATCTTCTCGGAGGGGCCGAACCCCGAGGTCCACGGAGCACGGTCGGACGCGGACGGCCGCTTCACTGTGCACGGCCTGACCCAGCAGTCCTACCGGGCCATCTTCGTCCACGCGAAGTTCGAGAGGCTCGACGTCCAGATCGACGCCGGACAGGGTCTGGGTGAGTTCAGCTTTGCCGGGGCGGCCGGGGGACCGAAATGATCCTTGGCAGCCACTTGGAAAAGTCACGGTTCTTGCGCGTGGTTCGATGGCCGCGACGGAGGAAGGCGAGGCGAATTCTTGGTTGAAGGGGCAGTCGATTCGGAAGAGCCCGGCGTCCCGATCGCGTCGGAGAGTGCCTATCGGATGAGCTCGCCTCCGCGTTCGATGGCCCGCCCGCCCCTCTCTCCCCTTTGCAACTGGACGACAACGGCCACAACTCCTCGGCAAGAGAGAAACGCTCCAACGATCACGGAATGATTTGGTTGAGACGGACGCTGATGTTGTCCGAGTCGAAGTTTGCAGTGCAGACATCGAGATCGCCGTCGCCGTCGAGGTCTCCGAGAGTGACGGAAAGAGGGTTCGCATCCACGGTAAAGGTGGGGGGAGATGAGGGAACAAAGGTGCCGTCCCCAAGGCTGAGGAGAACACGGACGGTGTTGGGGCTGGTGCAGACGCAGGCATCGAGATCGCCGTCGCCGTCGAGGTCCCCGAGGGTGACGGAGCGCACACTGAATCCAACGGCAAGGGTAATGGTCACTGGAAGAAACGTTCCGTTCCCCTGGTTCAGGAGGATGCTCATGTCGTGAGAGATCTCGTTCGCAACGCATGCATCGAGATCGCCGTCGCAGTCGAGATCTCCCAAGGTGATGAAGCGCGGTTGTTCCCCGACGGGAACAA
This sequence comes from uncultured bacterium, assembly GCA_937876125.1. Classification (GTDB taxonomy): domain Bacteria; phylum Planctomycetota; class UBA8108; order UBA1146; family UBA1146; genus JAFMMO01. The sequence continues at coordinate 3,439 of CALEHF010000076.1, read as the reverse complement.
CCGCCCCTGGAAGAAATGTTCCGCTCCCCTGGTTGAGGAGGACGCTGACGTTGTCGGAGAGGCCGTTGGCGACGCAGGCATCGAGATCGCCGTCGCCGTCGAGGTCCCCAAGGGCAACGGAGAACGGACCGTCTCCCGCGGCAAAGGGAGTCGCTGGAAGAAATGTTCCGTTCCCCTGGTTGAGAAGGACACTGACGTTGTCGGGTCCGAAGTTGCCGATCATGGCATCGAGGTCGCCGTCGCCGTCGAGGTCACCGAGGGTGACGGACCGCGGGGAATCCCCCACGGCAATGGTCGTCGCTGGAAGAAATGTTCCGTTCCCCTCGTTGAGGAGGACGCTGACGTTGCCGGAGCCTCGGTTTGCAACGCAGGAATCGAGATCGCCGTCGCCGTCGAGGTCACCTACAGTGACGGAGACCGGTTGGTCTCCCACGGCAAACGTGGGGGGAGTGGAGGGAAGAAACGTGCCATTCCCCTGGTTCAGAAGGACGCTGACGTTGTCGGAGAGCAAATTGGCGACGCAGGCATCGAGGTCGCCGTCTCCGTCGAGGTCCCCTAGCGTGACGGAGTACGGCCGACTCTCTGCTGCAAAGGAAAGCGCAATCCCCGCCGGAAAGAGCGTCGGCCCCGCCCCTTGGTTGAGGAGGACGCTCACGTTTCCGGAAGGGAAGCCGGAATCGAAGTTGGCCACGCACGCATCGAGATCGCCGTCACCGTCGAGGTCTCCGAGGGTGACGGCGACCGGAGTGTTCCCCACGGCAAAGGTGGAGGGAGTGGATGGAAGAAAGGTGCCGTTCCCCTGATTCAGCAGGGCGCTGACGTTGTTGGAGAATCGATTTGCGGTCATGGCATCGAGATCGCCGTCGCCGTCGAGGTCTCCGAGGGTGACGGCTTCCGGAGCATCCCCCACCGCGAAGGGAGTCGCGGGTAGAAATGTGCCGCTCCCCAGGTTGAGGAGGACGCTGACGTTGTCGGAGCCAAAGTTGCCGGTCATGGCATCGAGATCGCCATCACCGTCGAGGTCCCCGAGCGAGACGGAGAACGGACCGTCCCCCACGGCAAAGGTGGTCGCTGGAGGAAATGTGCCGCTCCCCAGGTTGAGGAGGACGCTGACGTTGTTCGAGCCAACGTTGGAAGTCATGGCATCGAGATCGCCGTCGCCATCGAGGTCTCCGAGGGTGACGGAACCCGGGAAGTTCCCCACAGCAAAGGTGGGGGGACTCGTTGGAGCAAAAGTGCCGCCTCCCAGATTGAGGAGGACGCTGACATTGTTGCTGCTCGCATTGGCAACGCAGGCATCAAGATCGCCGTCGCCGTCGAGATCTCCGAGGGTGACCGAACGCGGACCATTCCCCACGGCAAAGGTGGGGGGGGTCGAAGGAAGAAAGGTGCCTCCCCCCTGGTTGAGGTGAACACTGATGATGTTGAGAAAGAAGTGTGTGGTGCAAACATCGAGGTCGCCGTCGCCGTCGAGATCCCCGAGTGTGACGGACTGCGGGGAGTCCCCCGCGGGAAAGGTGGGTTGAGTGGAGGGAAGGAAGGTGCCGTTCCCCTGGTTGAGGAGGACGCTGACGTTGCCGCTGCCTTGATTGCCAACGCAAGCATCGAGATCGCCGTCGCCGTCGAGGTCTCCGAGGGCAACGGAGGCCGGGTCTAAGCCCACGGGAAAGGTCGGCGCAACTCCCTCCGGGAAGAGCAACGTGCCCCCTCCCTGACACGCCGCGATCGGCCCGTCGCAACCGAGCGCCGTCCCTGTCGTATCGAGTCCACAGATGGGGAAGGGATACGGAGGCGGTGGACCCGCCAAGAACAAGCGCGTGAGGAGCAGGATCGGATCGACGATGCCCACGTCGGAATCGTCATTGATGTCGAGGGCCTCGAGGCAGATCGCATTCCCGTTCAGGAAGAGGAAGGAGAGGCTGAGGATGGCATCGACGATCTGCACATCGCCATCGCCGTTCGAGTCTCCCCGAATGAAGGTGCCTCCTGCGGAGACTGGAGCAGAGAAGCAAAGAACAGAGCAGAGCGCGAGAGCGATCAAGGCGAACCGGGAGATCGAAGGGAGGGACATCGCGCACCTGCAATCCGGAAAGAGCCGTGGGTTTGCGCTCGGCCCGTGGCGGCGGGCGAGAGTGGATAACGAGCGGCTGATGTTATGCGAAGAGCCGACAGAAGGCGAGAAGGAAGGGTGTGATGCGATCGCCCCGGTTTTTCACTACGAACGACTTCCGCAGGTCGAAGTCTCGACTTCAAGTTGGGTGGCGATGCAGCTCGAAGCACCGAGGCTACGCTCGCTCAGATCGAGCACCGCGCGTGCGACCAGCGACATCGTCTTCCCCCGAGCACGCCGTGAGCGATCGCGTGCATCGACGTGACCTGTTCAAGAAATCCACTGCATTCGCTCAGATTGGGCGCATGAGTTGTCACCGTAGCGCCAACATTGCATCCGAACGACCTGTTCAGTTTTCGTCGCCGTCTTCCTCGATCGATTCGACCAGTGCAGCAAAGTCCCCCCGCCGGAGCATGCTGACTTTCTCCGCAAGGCGGGGAAGGGCTCGCTGAAAGCGCATGCGCGCGGTGTCGCTCTCGATGCCGAGACGCTCTCCGATATCCCCGAAGGAGAGTGAATCCCACTGACGCAGGACGATGATCTCACGATCGTCATCTTCGAGGAGCCCAACACCCAGCCGCATCAACTCGCTCGCCTCGGCCCGTTGGAAAGCTTGGCTCGGGCGGGTGATCGACTTTCGGCCGGGGTCGAAGTCGATCACCGTACCGTTCGGAGACCCCTGCTCCTGCGCGGCATCCCGTCGAGCGGCAGTGAACCAGTCATGGCGACCGCGGAGAACGTTTTCGATGATTTTCGTCATGAGGGCTCGAAACTGGGCTTCGTCGGACATGACGAACTTCGGACCGAAGCGCAGCACCTCGACCATCGCGTCTTGGACGTAGTCGGTCGCATCGCCCTTGGCTCGAAGGAGCGGGCCGAGGCGCTTGACCACCCGTCCGCGGATCCAATCGAGATTGCGCTCGATCAGGCGGCCGAGCGCCTCCTTGTCTCCCTCATGCCAGTCGCTGAGAAGTTGTCGCGTGAAGTCACCGGACATCATCCACCGTCACTGTTCAATACCGTCACCCTTGCCTGAGCCGTGCTCGGTTCATTTGGATCTCCAAATGGTACTCGTCGCTTCGGGTGGCGAGGAAGAGAATTACGGCCCGGAAGACTGGGTGGCCTCGATGACCAATGGCGTGGATGGGCGTACGGAGCGGTAAACCGTCTGCTCGGGGGCGCTAAGGATGGGAAAGCTGATGAAACAGCCGTTCCGATCGAGAGGCCGAGCTTACTTCACCCAGCGACGCGGGTTGAGACAACGCAGCACTCGAGATCGAGTTATGACCAAATCTTGTGTTCTGGCCTGAGTTGAAAAAGCGGCGTATC
>CALEHF010000075.1 GCA_937876125.1 uncultured bacterium | reverse complement strand
ACGGACCGACCCCCGAGTAGGGGAGCTCGCGCAGCGGCACCTCGCGCGCATCGTCGCCGAACAGCACCAGGTGGAGCGCGTCCTTCGGATAGCGTGTGCGGATCAGTTCCACCAGGGCGAGCGCGACCCTCTTCGCTGGCGTGATGCGATCTTCACCGTACAGGATCATGCTGTGACTGATATCGAGCATCAGCACGGTGGCAGCAGAGACGAACCGCTCGCGCTCGCGCACCTCGAGATCGTCTTCGCGCAGGGTGAATCCGGCCCCCGGGGTGCGTCGCATCGAATTCTGCATGCTGCGCGAATAGTCGATGTCGTGAACGTCATCGCCGAAGGCATAGGGGCGCGTTTCGGAGAGGGGATCCCCGCTCTCCCCCGCGTGGGGAATTGCGTGGTCTCCTCCTGGCGCAGTCTTCAGGCCGCCGAAAATTTGATCGAGGGAGTCGGAGCGGATGAAGCGCTCGCCGCGCGGGGTCAGGTGTTGCTCACCGGGGGTTCCGGAGACGATTCGATCGCGTTCCAAGTCGCGGCGGAACTCGCCGATGCCGTACCCTTCGCGGAACAACCCGTGGCGCTCGCCGAGCATCTCGAGCAACTGGAGTGCGGCTTGGACGTCGCCATCTTCTTGGATGAGGAGCCACGAAAAGACCCGGCGCAGGACCTGCTTCACATCGAGGAAGCGATCCTGACCGTCCGACCAATCAAGGTAGCGGATGAGCGTCATCGGCCGCAGCTCACTTCATGCCCCGCATCAAGATCCCCATCATGTCGGAGTAGGCCGAGCCGCGGTTCACGTCCTCTTTGGCGACCATCGAATGTTGATGGAGCCCTTCGAGCACCAGCTCCATCGCCGCGCCCGGCGCCTCTTTGAACGCCTCCGGGAGGAACTCCACTGCGACTCGATCGAGGCCGCCGACCGCACTGAGAGCTGCGAGATAGTCCTCGTCCGACATGGAGTCTGACAGCTCGACGCGATTCCCGGCGGCGAACCAATCGAGGACCGGGCGATAGCGATCCGCGCGCACGTGCCCTTTTTCGTCGTTCGCGCCCTCAGAGACGATATCGGGGAAGTAGAGATCGAAGACCCGCTGAGACGCGCGGCCGACCAAGTGCCGCGCGACCTCCATCGCGCCCTCTTGCTCCCCTTCGTAGACCAGTTCGACCTTGCCGACGATGGCGGTGGCGATCTGATCGAGATCGACGAGGCGAGGGATCGGATCAGTACCCGGTTGCAGGAGGGAACGACGTTCGACCTGGCTGACGAGCAACTCGCGCGCGGCGATCGAGAGCCGCGCCGACACTCCAGAGGTCTGATCGACGTACTCCGACTCCCGCCCTTCGAATGCGATCGACTCGACGATGTCGGCGATGAACTGAGGAATCACCACCGTAGGTGCGGCATCTCCTCGCTCGACCCAAGCCTCTTGCTTCGTGATCGCATGAGCGGATTCGAGGTTCTCGGGGTAGTGCGTAAGTACTTGCGAAGCGATGCGATCCTTGAGCGGCGTGATGATGTTGCCGCGATTGGTGTAGTCCTCGGGGTTTGCCGTGAAGACGAACAGGAGGTCGAGCGGGATCCGAAGCGGAAAACCGCGCACCTGGATATCTTGCTCCTCGAGAATGTTCAAGAGACCCACCTGGATGCGCGGGGAAAGGTCGGGAAGCTCGTTGATCGCGAACACCCCACGGTTGGTGCGCGGCACGATTCCGAAGTGGATGACCTCTTCGTTCGACAGATCGAGGCCCTCGTTCGCGGCCTTCAGTGGATCGATGTCGCCGATGAGGTCCGCCATGCTCACGTCGGGGGTCGCGAGCTTCTCCCCGTAGCGAGCGTCGCGCCCGAGCCACCCGATCGGGAGGTCGTCCCCCTGTTCGGCGACGGCTCGCTCTGCGAACGCGCCCGCCGGAGCGAGGGGGTGGGAGCGGAGCGGGCAGCCGGGGATCACCGGCGTCACCTCGTCGAGGAATGCCGCGATCCCGCGGGCGATCCGCGTCTTTGCCTGCCCGCGGAGCCCGAGCAGCAAGATATCGTGCCGAGCGAGCAGCGCGTTGGTGATCTGTGGCACCACGCTCTCCTCGTAGCCGATGATGCCGGGGAACAGCGTCTCTCCCGCCCGCAGAGCGCGAATCAAGTTGCTGCGGATCTCGTCGCGAACGCCGAGGGCGCGGGCGCCGCTGGCTCGGAGCGCGCCGAGGGTTTGCGGCCGGTCTACATTGGGGTCAGTCATGCTCATCAGGCTTATCCTCATCCGGTGCGATCGGGGGAGTCCCGACCGAGCCTGGCATGATACGGGACCTGCGGCTCGAGGCGAACCGTCGCGGGGAGCTTTGTCGAAGAGGAGCTAAGCCACATTCGAGGTAGCGCGCCCGATGTTCTTCGAGTGCATGGGCGGTGACTGCGATGATCGGCCGGTCGAACCCCGCTCGCCGCAGTTGAATCGTCGCCTGCTCGCCGTCGAGAATCGGCATCTGAATGTCCATCAACACAAGTGCGGGATCGGAGGAGAGGGCGGATCGGACCGCCTCCTCGCCGTTTTCGACCAAGGTGACGTGGGCTCCTGCGCTCTCGAGGAGGCGGCGGATCAGGTGTTGATTGTCCTCACCATCCTCGGCGACGAGCACGTGGAGTCCCGCGAGGAGAGCTTCCCTGGGCTCGTCTTTCGGGGCTCTCGGGAGGACCGGGGCATCGGTCGCGGGGGCGCGCACCGTTGCGATGAAGACGCTACCTTCTCCCGCGACGCTTCGCACCGACAGATCCCCTCCGTGGAGCTGCGCGAGCCGGCGCGCAATCGCGAGCCCGACCCCGGAGCCTCCGTAGACGCGTCCCGAAGGGACCCACCGCGTGGCCCGCGCAGTGATCGTCGCACTATTCCTGGCTCTCGCCAGATTGCGATTTCCCCCCGCACCGTTCGTGCGTTTCGAGATGGGCCGGAGGCGCTCTACGGACTTAGAGGTTCGGAGAAGAAGAAATTCCAGTCATGAAATCGAGTTGTTCGGGAAATAAAACTCAGCCGTTCGCCGCCCCCGAACCTCCCCGTCAGCGCAATCGGAGGAGCGGAACTGACCCCCCCGGGGCCAACTCACCCTCGGCGAACTCCCAGGCGATGGCGCCGTCTTCGAGATCGGGCTCGAGAAGCCCAAAGACGAGCCGGGCTAGTGGTTGGCGCGTCGAGACGACATACCCTGCTTGGGCGGCCACGGTCGCGAGTTCCTCCGGCTGCCAAGTGCCCGCGAGTCGCACGGTGCGGTGCCCTTGAAACGACCGTGCGGCGCGATCCGCTTTCGTGATGGCAAAGCGCTCGATCGCGAGGGGAGATTCCGTTCGACAGGGCTCGACCGCGATGCCGTGGCGACGCAACAAAGAGACGATGCGACTCTCGGCGGCGGGGATCCAATAACCGCGAGGCACAGTGCGGGAAGCGGAGCTGGTGAAGCGATCGTGGATGGGAAGGGTCTCCGAGATGAGTGCACCGGGGGATTCATGTGCGGCGCGCCCGGCGCCCGGCGCTTCGAGGGGCACCGGTTCTTCGCCGCGACTCACCACCGTGAAGGCGGTCGAGAGGGTGTCCATCTTTCCAGCCACGGCATCCTGGTCCGCGTCACGGCAGGCGGCGGCGATCGCACCCGCGTGCTCGGTCGCGAGATCGATGACGGTCGTGACGAACCGATGCGTCGAGGTGATGCGCGTTTCGAGGGGCAGATAGCTGGTCGCTTCGGAGAGGATCGCAATCCGGTTCCTGAGCCCGACGTAGTTGGTGACGTAGCGACCGAGCGGGCTGAAGGTGTACCAACCGCGCGCGCCCTTTCGATCTTCGACGTTGCCGTAGTCGTTCGTCTCTTCCCCCCACTCTTCGCGCATACGCTTGCGCGCGGCAGGAAGCAGCGTGTCACGAGCGAGCTCGAGGATGCGCGGGTCGGTGTCGGGGTGTAGGGGCGGCGCATAGGTCAGCGTGTAGCCATGGCGTGTGCCGTTCGTCGTGTGGAGATCGAGCACCACGTGAGGATCCCACCCGCGGTAGATCGCGGTGAGCGCGGCTCGCATCTCGGGAGATTCCGCCTTTTGGCAGTCTCGGTTCAGATCGAGGCCGCCGCCATTCGGGCGCTGACCGATGCGCGACGGGCCGTTTTGGTGACCGCGGTTTTCGAGCCCTTCTCCCCACGCTTCATTGCCGTCGACGTTGTAGACCGGAGTGCACACGAACACGCACCGGGCGAGCCATTGGGGGTGACGGCCGGCGGAGATCTCGCGAAGCAGCGTCAGGACCACTTCCTTTCCCTCGACCTCCCCGCCGTGAATGTTCGCCTGCAGATAGATGACCAGCCGCCCGCTCGCCCGAGCCTCCGCGCCATCGGCGACCATCGGGCTAGCGCAGACGACGAGAGGAATCTCGCGCTTCCCATCGGAGACGCCGAGCACGCTGCGAGTGAGCGGCGCGCCGAGGGCGATGAGCTGATCGAGGAACGCATTCACATCTTCGAGGGTCGAGGTCTCTGCGTTCTCGGTGCGCTCGGGGCGGGTCTTTGGCCATAAAATCGGAGAGGGGGGATCTGCGGGCTCTTGGGTGAACGCTACCGAACAGAGCGCGATGATGATCAGGCAGGTGAAGATGAAGATCTGCATCGATGGAACTCCGAGCTATGGCCTGACCGGGTGAGTGGTTGCCGGGTCGGTCTCGGCTCCCCGTGCCATGGTAGGTCGGGGGATCGGAATGGGAAGCGCTCGCAGAGAGTCGTCTTAAGCACGAAATCCATCGACCGCGCGCCTCCCAGAAGCGATGATCGCGCTGCCGACACGGCCGACCCATCGAACCGAGGAGCCCATGCCGACCGCCGATACCCGATCCCCAGAGAAACAGCCGCACCCCTCCGCCCCCCCGCTCGCAGGAATTCGCGTTCTCGAGTTAGGGCAACTCATCGCGGGTCCCACGTGTGGAGCCTTACTCGCGTCTTTCGGGGCCGACGTCGTGAAGGTCGAACCCCCGGTTGGCGATCCGCTTCGGCGCTGGCGATCGGTGGGGGACGGGGACTCGCCGTGGTGGCAAGCGATGTCGCGCGGGAAGCGCCTCGTCTCCTTTGATCTGCGCACCGAGGAGGGGGTTCAGGTGGTGCGAAGGCTCGCTCTCGCCGCCGACATCGTGGTCGAGAACTTCCGCCCCGGCGCGCTCGAAGAGTTCGGGCTCGATCCGGCGGAGTTGCGGCAAGAGAAACCGACGCTGATCATCGTTCGCCTGTCGGGGTACGGGCAGACCGGTCCCTACCGTGAGCGCCCCGGGTTCGCATCGGTGTGTGAGGCGTTCGGAGGGCTTCGTCACGTGACCGGGCAACCCGGAGAGATCCCGGTGCGTCAGAATTTGAGTGTGGGGGACACCATCGCCGGCTGGCAAGCGGCGATCGGCGCGCTGCTCGCGCTGCGCGCGCGCGACCGCGATGGCATCGGCCAGACGGTCGATGCGACCATCTTCGAATCGGTGTTCGGCCTGATGGAGGCGGCGCTCCCCGAGTTCGATCTCGGGGCGGAGCCGCGGGGCCCATCGGGAACGACGCTGACCGGGATCGCGGGCACCAACGCCTACGCCTGTAACGATGGAGCGTTCGTCGCGATCGGTGCGAACGGTGATTCCATCTTCCGTCGGTTGATGCGCGCGCTCGGTCGCGAAGACATCGCGGATGATCCGAGCCTCGCGACCAACGATGATCGGCTGAGACGGGCGGCGGAATTCGATGCCGTGATCGGCGATTGGTGCCGAGAGCGGAGTGCCGAAACGGTCGTGGACGTGATGGTGGCGGCGGCGGTCCCCGCCTCGCGCGTGAATACAATCGCGGACATCGCAAACGACCCCCACGCCAATGCGCGGAGCCTGTTCGAAGAGCACGAAGTCGAAGGAAAGACGGTGCGCTTCCCGGCCGCGCGCCCGATCCTCGACCGAACGCCGGCGGCGCGCCTGCCGCTCTCGGGGGCACTCGGCGCGGATGGGGCGGCGGTGCTCGAGGAGTGGCTGGGGGAGTGAGGCTCATGCATCGCGGAGTTTCCGCATCCCGCTCATCATGTACCGGTCAAGGTGTGGTGCGCTCTCTACGCTTCCACTCACAGCCATGTCGCGCAAAGATCGAAGTATGCGAGAAGTATCGTTGAAACCAACATCGCGCCCCGGGAGATCCGATGACCCAAGATGATGACAGCCCCGATGCGAGCGGGCAGAGCGAAGAACCCCACGACTCCGGTGATCCCCCGGCGACGCTGACGACCCTCGAGGAGAAAACTCAGCAGTTCGAGGCGAAACTCGAGCGAGCGGCAACCCCCACCGAGCGACTCGCTGCACTCCTCGATCTCTCGCGGGCGGTCCGCGGATCGGACGGCCGGCGGACCCTGGTTCTCGCAGAGGAGGCAGTGGCCCTTGCCCGCACTCTCGGAGACCCATCGTCGGAGATTTCTGCGCTCCTTCATTGCTCCCTCGCTCGAGCGATTCTCGGCGCACTTCCCCGTGCTCTGGAAGATTGTCTCGCTGTGTTTGAGTTGCTCGAGGGACGGCATAATCCTCAGTCGTTCGCCAGTGCCCACAACGTGCGGGGTGTCATTGAACGGTCGCTTGGAAACCTGGACCGGGCGCTCGACGCGGGGCTCGAAGGGCTCCGAACGATCGAGGGGATCCCACCCGAGGAACGTTCGGCCGACTCGAACGAGCCGCACGGATGGCTTCTCTATCACCTCGCAGGGGTCCACTTTGATCTGAAGGATTACCCCAGCTCCCTCGAGTACTACCGGCGATGTTACGACGCGTTTCGATTGTTCGGATTTCCCCCCGGAGAAGCGCGCGCTCTCGACGGTCTCGGCAACGTCGCCCAAGCGATGGGGGACCTCGCAGGCGCGCTCGAGCACTACCACCGTGCTTTGAAGGTGGGGGAGAG
>CALEHF010000074.1 GCA_937876125.1 uncultured bacterium | reverse complement strand
CAGTGGCGCCTCGACGGGACCCCGATCTCCGGCGCGACGCTCTCGACCTACTCGCTCACCGCGGTCACCCTGGCCGATGATGGGGTCTACACTGTTGTCGTCAGTAATACATGCGCCGACGTCACGAGCGCGGGCGCGAACATCATCGTGGCAGAGGAGCCGACGATCACCCTCACGTCCCCCATGGCCGAGATGATCTGCGAGGGAGAAACGACCACGCTCTCAGCCACGGTGACCGGGATCGCGCCGATCACTCTCACTTGGCAGAAGGATGGCGTGGACATTCCGGGGGCGGGGGCCGCGAGCTATACGATCACCAATGCGGCGACGACTGACGCGGGGAACTACCAGCTTCTCGCGAGCAATCTCTGCGGCGACGACGCGAGTCCCCTGATCAACGTGACGGTGCGCGTGGGGCCGACGATCACCACGCAGCCGGTGGGCAGTGATGAGATTTGTCCCGATGAAGGAAACTCGTTCACCTTCACCGTGGTCGCGACCGGCACCCCGACGCTCACGTACCAGTGGCGGAAGAACGGCACCCCGATCTCCGGGGCGACGGCGAGCAGCTATACGATCAACAACGTGACCTCCACCGACTACGCCAATTACAGCGTGGTCGTGGTCAACGCTTGCCCCCCGGCGGTGACGAGCGCCACGGCGGCGCTCCTGTTGCCGGCGTTCCCGTTCTGCGAGGTGGAGTTCGAGCGTGGCAACTGTAACGAAGATTTGCTGGTCGATATCGCGGACGGGATTTTCATCATGCGGTTCATGTTCCAGGGGATCAATCCGCCGATCTGCTTCGACGCATGCGATCACAACGACGACGGAACGGTCGACGTTGCCGACGCCGTCTTCTTCCTCACGTATATGTTCTTGCTGGGTGAAGCCCCGCCCCCTCCGTTCGGGGCGTGCGGGATCGATCCGACGACCGATGAACTCGAGTGTCCATCCTTCACGCCTTGCGAGATTCCCTGAACTTCTAAAATGCCCGCCCGGTGGCGACACCGGTCGGGATGGGTGGTGTATCGAGGGGACCGACGCCCGGGGAGGGGTCGGTCCCCATTTTGATGCTGTAGTGCGCTCAGTCAGTCTCTTCGGTGAGTTCGCGCACCCAGATGTTACGGAACTGCACCGGGTCGCCATGATCCTGCAGGCGGATCGGCGCGCGTTCCGGGTGGGGCTCATACTCGGTGAGGGTGCGATGGCGGGTCGGTCCTTGGAACGGGACGTCGTGCTGGACCAGGATTCCATTGTGGAACACGGTCGCGCGGGCGGGACGCGTGACGGAGCCGTCCTTCGCGAACCGCGGTCCGAGGAAAACGATGTCGTACGCCTGCCACTGTCCCGGCGGGAGCGATGCGTTTACCAGCGGCGGTCGCTGCCCATAGATCGCTGCGGCCTGTCCATCGGGGTAGGTCGGATTCTTCCACGAGTCGAGCACCTGGATCTCATAGCGCTCGAGGAAGAACACTCCGCTGTTGCCCCGCCCTTGGGATGATCCGGACGGCTTCGTCGGCGTGCGGAACTCGACGTGCATTTGAACGTCGCCGAAGCTCTCCCGCGTCGCGATGTCTCCGGTCCCGTTGACCTCCATCCCATCGCCGACAAGTTTCCAGCCGGCCGCGCCGTTCTTCCCCTGCCACTGAAGGAGATCGTTCCCGTCGAAGAGGATGCGCGCATCGCTCGGAGCCGCGCCGGGGGGCGGAAGCGTCGCTTGGTCGCCGATCGAGACCAGCAGGGGTTGGGGGCGGGTTCCGTCGTGCACGCGGTAGGTCGTGCCCGGGATCAGAGGGGTGTCTGAGTAGCCGACCTCGGGAACCACGTCGCGGGTCTCGGTCGCGCTCGCCTTTTGGGGTGCGCTCGTGGTTTCGATCGGGTCGCCTGCCGTCGGGGTAGTGTCGCAACCGACGAGTGTCGCGAGCGCGATGGCGCCGAACAGATTGGCGCCGAACAGATTGGCGCCGAACAGGGCGGCGAGGGT
>CALEHF010000073.1 GCA_937876125.1 uncultured bacterium | reverse complement strand
CCAAAACTCCGGAGGTGAGACGGATGGGAGGGAGCTGCTCCGGCCAGAGGTTCGAATCGCGCGCAAGTTCGTGCTCGAACGGAACGAAGTCGGGGTGCGAGACTCGAATCCAGCTGCGGACATTGCCGGTCGGGAAGATGACCTCGATCGTGAAGCGCCCGCCCAGATCACTCTCTGCTCGAGTGGTACGTTTCCCCCGCTCGACCCCGAACTGCACTTCGGCCCCCGCGATCGGCGCGCCGCCGTGACTGTTGATGATCGTGCCCTCTAGCCGGAGCCCAAGGAGTGTCTCCGACTCGCCCATCGGTGAGGTCTCTCCCTCGTCCTCGGTAAGGGTGGAATCGAACGACGCGAGAGTTGGCGCGGGCCCTAGTTCTGACTTCGAGACGACCGACGGCGTCTCCGGCTCCCCACCCCACCACACGATCCCGACCCCGAGGAGAATCAGCAGCGCCACGGCCCCGACGATCTTCTTCGTACTCATGATCACTCCTCCTGCGATGCCGGCCGCCGTAAGCACATTCCCCGCCGCGGGGGCCGCGGCGGTATTCAGGCCAGCCGTACCGGCGGCCCCCTGCGCCCCGTGAGCACTCCCCGCCAGACTGAAGCCTGCCCAAGCGACGAGCGGCACCGCCCACGCGCGACGATCGCCGCCCGCCTTCCGGTCGAGAGCTTCTCGCAAGCGCGCAAGTCCTCGCTGCAATCGCGACCGCACCGTTCCCTCCGACTCGCCGCATTCGCGCGCAATCTCGGTGCTTGGGATGTCGTGGAAGTACCGGAGCAAGATCGTCGTACGGTAGGGCTCGTCGAGCGCGTCGATCGCTTCAGTGAGCTGGCGATGCGTGTCGAGTCGCTCGGAAAGTTCGGCCGGAGTCGGGACTCCCCCTCGGCGCTCTTCCGAGCGGGACAGCTCTCTCGCCACCCGCCTCGAGTGCTCTCGGCGCCGGTTGAAGATCAATCGCCTGAGAACCCCGACGCGCCACCGCCGCTCATCCGGTTCGACCCCAGGAAAACGTCGGAGGCTGTGGAGCGCGGTTTCTTGGGCGAGGTCATCTGCGAGATCTGGATCGGAAACGAGACGCAGCGCGAGCTGACGCAGCCAGCTGAGCTCTTCTCGCCAGCGTTCGCAGTCGTGATCCATGGGGCGCTCCTCCAGGGAGTCAGCGGTCCAAACCCCTCGCAACTCCCACTCTATTCTTCCGCCGAAGGGTGAGCCGATGCAGGAGATTCCCAAAGACTGGGCCGATCAACCCCCATCCCCCTCTACGGGACGCTCCCGAACCGCTTGACCCTCTTCCACTCGGGGCGGAAGCTATGAAGCCTCGGCTTCCCGCCGCCCTCGCGGCTCCAAGCGCCGAGATTCACCTCGTGACGGGAGCCCGCCGATGGCCGAACCGATCATCAATGATTTCTCCCTCCGGATCGCCACCGCGAACGGCACCGGAAGCCAGACCTCGAACCTCATCATCTACCGCGCCCTCTTCCATATGGGCCTCGCCCCCAGTTCGAAGAACTTATTTCCATCGAACATCGCAGGACTCCCGACCTGGTATCAGATCCGAGTCAGCCCCAAGGGGTGGCAAGCGCGCCGGGACAATTGGCAGGTCCTCCTCCCCCTCAACCCGGCGACCTTGGTTGACGACCTGAACGAGTGTGGACCGGGAACGGTGGTCATCGACAACGCCAACCATAAGGGAGGCGTCGACGATGCGTGGTTCGAAGGAAAGCTGCGGTACTCGGTCCCTTTTGATTCGGTTGCGCGCGAGGGGATCTCCGACGCGAAGCTGCGCCCGAAGCTGAAGAACTTGATCTACGTCGGCGTCGTCGCCGAGCTGATCGGGATCCCCAAAGACTCGGTCCGCGCCGCCATCGAATCGGTCTTCCCGAACAAGCCAGCAGTCTCCGATCTGAACTACGAGGCCGCCCAGCTCGGCATGACCTATGCGAGCGAGAACTTTACCGAGGCGTGCCCCTACCAGGTCGAGCCTGCCGAGCAGACTCAAGGGAAGATCATCATCGAGGGGAACGATGCCGCCGCGCTCGGCTGCCTGTTCGGGGGAGTGAGCGTCGTCGCTTGGTACCCGATCACTCCGGCGAGCTCACTCGCGGAGAGCTTGATCGGACACCTCCACCGGATCCGGGAGAAGGACGCCGACGGAAAGAACCGGTTCATCGTGATTCAGGCCGAAGACGAGCTCGCTGCCGTCGGCATGGCGCTCGGCTCCGGCTGGGGGGGAACGCGTTCGATGACGTCGAGCAGCGGCCCCGGGATCTCTCTGATGTCCGAAAACCTCGGGCTCGGCTACTTCGCGGAGATCCCCACCGTCATTTTCGATGTCCAGCGGGTCGGCCCGTCGACCGGACTTCCGACGCGCACCCAACAGAGCGATCTCATGCTGGTCGCGTTCCAGTCCCACGGGGACACGCGCTTCCCGATGCTCTTGCCGGCGAACCCCCAGGAAGCGTTTGAGTTCTCCTGTCAGGCGTTCGACCTCGCCGAGTTCTACCAGACTCCGATCTTCGTCCTCTCCGATCTCGATCTCGGGATGAACCTGTGGGTCACCGACCCCCCCGAGTACCCCGAGGCTCCGATCGATCGCGGCAAACTCGCCACCGACGAGGTCATCGCGAACTCGAAGGATTGGGGGCGATACCTCGATATCGATGGCGATGGCGTGCCGTACAGAACGGTGCCGCAGAAGACCACCGACCCCCGCACCGCGCACCTCACCCGCGGCTCTGGCCACGACGAGAAGGGGCGCTACTCGGAGAGCCCCGAGGTGTACACGCGCAATCTCGATCGGCTGGCGCGAAAGATCGACGGCACCGTCGATCGGATGCCCGCGCCGATCTTGACCGCTGGCGAGGGGGACGTCGGGCTCATCGCCTTCGGAACGACGCACTACGCGATGGAAGAGGCGCTCGACGGGCTCGACAAGCCTCTCCCCTACCTCCGCGTGCGCTCCTGGCCGTTCCATGAAGCGGTGGCCGAGTTCATTCGCGCCCACGAGCGGGTCGTTGTCGTCGAACAGAACCAACAGGGGCAACTCGCCCAGCTGCTCCGCATCGCGTACCCGAAACTCGCTCCCAAGGTGGAGAGCGCCCTCTACTACGGAGGACTCCCCCTCTGTGCATCGTTCGTCCGCGGTGCGATCGACGAGCACAGCCTCGTAGTGAAAGCGTAGGTTCCGATGACAGATACACCGAGCGATGCCCCCGCCGCCCCGAAAACGAACCGGATCGGCCTGACCAAAGCGGAGTACGGCGGCCAGCCGTCGACGATGTGTAAGGGGTGCGGACATGACCGCATCTCGGAAGCGATCATTCAGGCCTCGTTCGACCTCGGGCTCGACGCGACGAACATCATCAAGATGAGCGGGATCGGCTGCTCTTCGAAGACTCCCGCCTACTTCCTCGGGCGCGCCTTCGGACTGAACTCGACCCACGGCCGGATGCCAAGCTTTGCGACCGGCGCCCACGTCGCGAATCGCACCATGGTGCCGCTCGGCATCTCCGGCGACGGCGACACCGCGTCGATCGGCATGGGGCAGTTCGTCCACCTTCTCCGTCGGAACACGAAGATGCTCTACATCGTCGAGAACAACGGGGTGTACGGCCTGACGAAGGGGCAGTTCTCAGCGACCGCCGATCGAGATAGCCCGAGCAAGCGCGGCGCGTACCCCACGGAAGAGTCGATCGATCTGTGCGGTCTCGCCCTCGAGCTCGGCGCGGCGTTCGTCGCGCGGAGTTTCTCCGGCGACAAGAAGCAGCTCGTGCCGCTGATCCAAGCAGCGCTCAGCTACGACGGCCTCGCCTTCATCGATGTCATTTCACCGTGCGTGACCTTCAACAACCACGAGGCGTCGACGAAGAGCTACACTTACCAAAAAGAGCACGACGTGCACTTCCACGATCCGGCCTACGTGCCGGTGTTCGAGCACATCGACATCGACTACCCCGAGGGTGAAGTGCGCGACGTGACCTTGCACGATGGATCCCACCTGATCTTGCGCAAACTCGACGCCGAGTACGATCCCGTCGATCCCCTCGCCGCCGCCCAGCGGCTCAGGGAGACGCGCGCGAAGGGCGAAGTGCTCACCGGGATGATTCACATCAATGTCGGGCGATCGTCTCTCTGCCAATCCTCGAACCTCACCGAAACGCCCCTCTCGATGCTCGAAGAGCCGGAGCTCCGCCCGAGCCGCGCCGCGTTCGACAAGTTGATGGCGGGCTATCGCCTCTGAGGGGTTGGAGGCCTTCAGAGAAGCCGCGGTGATCGGGATCGGCGGGGGGCAGGATCTTCACCAAAGCTTCCGATCACAGCATTTCCGTCGCGACCGACCGCTCCGCCAACCAGCCACGTCGCCGTCGGAGTGCGAGGCTTGCGATCTTGCCCGCCTCCGAGACAGGCGGCTCAGAGACAGGCGGCTCAGAGACAGCGGGCTCCCCTGTCGTAATGCCGGCGCTCAGCTCCTCGAGAGCACGCTCTGCGAGGAAGCGCGACCGATCTTCGTCAGCGACGACGAACTGGATGGCCGCGACGGCGAGTTCCAACTCCTCTCGTCGACGAGCGCGGGTGCGAAGATCCTCCAAGGGAGAGTCCGCCCGGCGGACTCGCACGCGCGGACGACCCGCACTCCATCCCTCGACGCCCGTCCCCTCCAGGAGAAGCTTGGGGCGCCACTCGAGCCCGGAAGCGACGGTCCCTTCGATGCGCAGCAATCCAGCGTGCACCAGCGCGTGGCAGGTGTCGCACACCGTGATCTCGT
>CALEHF010000072.1 GCA_937876125.1 uncultured bacterium | reverse complement strand
GCAGGGCGCCGGAAGCTCAAATCGTCGGTCGGAATGAGTTTTCCGACAGCCTCCTCGGCTGTCCGCGCTAGAGCTCTCACTGAGTCGTGAAGACCCAGCCCTCTGTGAAGAAGACTTCGCGCTCGCCGTAGAACCAACCTTCGTAGAACGTCTTCCCTTTGCGAATCCAGGAAACGCTCTTCGGATAGCCCCAGGCAAGGACGACTTCCTCGCGCTCCATTCCCTCGATAGCCTCTCCCGCTTGCACGTGACGCTTGTACTGCGCAGTGGTGCGCCCGCGCAGAAGCGTCGCTTGCCGGTCCCCGGCTTGCCACTCCTCAACACGCTTTCGCAACTCGGCTTGTTCGAAGGTGAGGACTTCTTCCTGGCTTTCGACGAGTCCGAGTTCTTTGAGGAACAGGGATCGCGGGCGCCAGTGCGACTCGGTCTCGATGAGGTCGAGTTCATCGAGTGCGGCGATCACGGTCGGATCTCCCGGGAATTGACTCGCAACTTGGTTCGCGTACGAGATCCAGCGAGGGTCGGTTCCGATCGCGTTCGCGCTGAGGCGCAGCCAGCCGAGGGCGCTCTCCCGACCGAGCTTGATCTGATCGGGTCCGCTCTTTTGCCAGCGCGAGGTGAGATCTTCCAGGAATTCGTTGCCGCGCCCGTTCGCTTCCCGAAATCCCCACCCGATGAGCGCGCGCTGGCGAGGTGCAGAGTGTTTTTCGATGTTCTTCGACAGCTCCTGGAAGACCGTTCTGGAGTCCGACGTCTCTCGAATGTCGTGGACAACAAAGCCCCGGTCTCCCGAGCTGACTTCCATCTCCAACAACCCACGTTTGCTCTTCGCCACCCCTAGAGCATCAAAGTGCTTGTCTTCGGGGAGCAAGAAGTTCTTCGTCGTCCCTTCGACTTCCAGTCTCGTTCCGACCTGGGACTTGTAGCGTGCAACAACCAGGATCCGCCCGCCGAAGTCGAAGTGCCCCAGCTCATCCGCGACGACGCGCTCGATCGAGCCGTTGCCCGCCGCGGGGGACGGAGTCGGAGCCCAAGCCAGGATGAGGCAAAGGAGAACAGTCACGGCAACTTCCCTTCGATGAGGAGGAGCTGGCCGCTCCGCAGGAGAACCAGCACGTCACCGTTTTCAGTACGCAGTAGGTCGACGGGGACGCTGTTGGTCGGGAGCGACCAGAGAACGTCACCGTTGCGCTCTACGCAGTAGACCTGACCGTCTGAACTCCCGAGGAAAGCGAGGTCACCGATCGGGAGGGGAGTGCACGAGATCGCAGCCGGAGCTGAGTACGCGGTCGCAGAGCCAGTCGTGATCTCGACCCACTTTCGATCACCGCCGTAGACCCGTCGACCATTGCGATCGACCACCTCGGTCAGCGGCACGGGCCAGCGACTGCGCTCCCCGAACGATTGGTGGGTGCCATCGGCGAGGAGGAACGACCCGTCCCAGAGGACCGCGGCAATCGGGCCCGACAACACTTTCTCCATCAAACTCTCGAGCGACGGAAGCTCGAGCGTGCGCGCGCGACGAACACGATCGGTGGCGATCAGGACGTCACCACGAACCGCGATGCGGTCGATGGGGAAGCCCGTTTCGAGGCGATTGAGCTCTTGTCCGCTCGCGACGTCGATGAGAATGACTCGACCGCGCTCATCTCCGAGGGCGATCGCTCCCGGCCGCGTCACTGCGGCCGACAGGATCGGTGAGTCATGAACGAGGGTCCAAGCCGTGTCCCAGGTGCGGTGATTGACGCAGTGAATGTCTCCGTTGAATGCTGCGACGACCAGGAATTCTCCTGACACGAGGACGCGCGCGGATGGGTGTCCCGGTTCGCCTCCTGCGAGAACGCGGCTGGCGAGCTTGACGACCCCCCGATCTCCGGGAAGCACGTAGACTCGCCCGTCGCGACACGGGACGACGATGTGCCCCGGGATCCTGACTGCGGGGCGGTCCAGGCCACCCAGGAGAGCTCCGGTTGCCAGCGGTGCGCGGGCGAGGACCGTGCGGAGACGGGCGCTTCCGTCATCGATGTGCTCGATCTCCGTCGTCATGCACCCCGGGCGCGAGAGTGTGATCGCGAACTTTTTGGTCCCCGGCGAGAACCTGTGCACGTAGGGAGTTACGCCTCGCCTCTCGCCATCGATGATGACGGTCGCTCCTGGCGGGGAGCTCTCGATGGAGAGGGGGAGTCGGATCGCGTTCTGGGTCTCGATCGGAAGGCTACGCATCGCTCCCGCGAGGAGCGTGTCGACCAATTCTCGAGCGCGTTCGAACTCTCCTTGGGCGATGGCACTCTTGGAATCCGCAAGGAGCTCTCCTGCCTCCCCCCGGCGCGATTCTCGCGCAAGGCGATCACGATTTTCGATCTCGTTGAGTCGTGCCATCTCGTCCGACTGCAGTTCACGGAGGCGAGACTTCACCTCGGTGAGGTCCTCTCGGCTGCGCGAAGCAACGGTGGAGAGTTTGTACTCCTCCACGATTCTGCTCAGCTGATGGCGAGCGCGCACGAGATCGGGCTCGGCGGCTTCCGCAGTGCGTAGCTCGAGGCTCGAACGGTAAAGATTGCGAGCCTTCAACTCGTAGCGAATCGAGGGAATGGCAATTGCCAGCACGAGCGCCGCGGCGCTACCTGCGACGATCCGGCGGATTCGACGGGCGCGCTGCGCCCCTTCTTCTCGCTGAATCAGCGATTGAATCTTCGTGCGTAGACCCGGAATATCGGGATCAATCTCATACAGCGTTCTAGCGATCCGGATCGCCTCCGGGCCGTTTCCTTGCTCCTCTGCGATCTGCTCACCGCGTTGCAGATACTGTATCGCATTGTCTCGTTGATTCAGCTTGCGAGCGATTTCGGAGCGTACGACCCAGTACTCAGCCTGGTCTCCTTCGAGCTCCTCGGTCTCCGCGAGGAGAGCTTCTGCATCGTGGTAGCGCCCCTCCCGCTTCAGAGCGGTGAGGAGTTCCCGGCGCAGCTCCTCGACAGCTCGGGTCGATGCGGAGTTGCGCATCGGCCAAAGCTGCTGGAGCAACTCGAGATCGTGAGGGGAGAGGTCGCGGAGCAGCCGACCCACTTCCCAGGCTCCGGCGTGGTCGCCTTCGTGACGCAGTCGGTCGAGGGCGCGCCCGAGGGTCTGCGCCCCTTCTTTCTTTCGGCCGACCTCGATCAGATAGCGCCCCGCCTCGTCGAGGAATGCCGCGGACTGACTCTCATCGACTCCCCAGTCGCGGAGGAAGCGATACAGCTCAGCTGCGGGAATCTGCTCGTTGTGGCGACGCAGTCTGCGCGCGATTTCGAGGTGTTCTTCGAACGTGTAGGTTCGGAGCCATCCCTCTTCGACGAAGCGGTACAGGCTCTTCAAGGTGCGGAAGCGAGTGTCGGGAGACTGCTCTTGGATCTGATCGACCGGTCGACCGTCGGTGCAGAGTTGCCAGATCTTGACATCGATATCGGTGAGCTCGGCATCGGCCGGCAGTCCGCGGACTTGTGGCTCTACCCAGATGCGCGGATCGGGGATACGCGATCGAATGATGCGCGACTCGTCCAGCTGCCTGAGACCCTCGATGATGACGGATTGAGGATCGACACGCACCTGCGTGTAGCGCTGCATCGGTTCGAGCAAGTCTGGCGGGCAGAAGTCGGGGACGAATTCGAAGTCCCCTTCCTCCCAGAGCAGGAGTTCGTAGAGTTCTTCTTCGAACTTCGTGCGGAGTGCGAATTGGAGGTCGGATTGATCGATCGCTCCTTGCTCGAGGAGAATGCGACCGATCTGCTTGTCGGAGCCCTCTTGCTCGCGAGCGGCGGTCTCGATCTGAGCTTCTGTGACCTTGCCAGTGCGCTGAAGGATTTCACCGAGGCGGACAGTGCCCTCGCCGGATCCGAGAAAGGCGATCGAGCCGGTGGAGAAGTAGATGGTCTTCTTCTCGGTCTCGGATGAGACATAGAGCGTCCCTGTGTGCCGGTTGCAGGCAAGAGTCTGGAACAGTTCTCCCAGGCCAAAATGCTGCAAATGCCCCTTGAGCGCCATGCCCCGTGCTCCGGCCCATTGTCCCGTGAGCTCGCGATCGCCGGATGAGGCCGGAGCGAGCAGAACCGAAGATCGCGAGCGTCCCCCCCTTCCCGAACCTCGCCCGGAGTGGAAGGATGGTCCTTCCACCGGACGGAGGTGCGATCGGGACCGTCTCGATGCGATCTCTGAGAAAGATACGCGATGATTCGCAGATCGACCAATCGACGACCTGAGAGCGACGAACTCTCGACCGAGATGAGCCCCCTCTCGCCCGGGTTGTACGTACATGTGCCGTTTTGCACAGTGCGCTGCTCGTACTGTGATTTCCACGTTGCGGGGTACCGAGCCGCCATCGCGGAACGATACGTCGATGCGCTTCTCGTCGAAGCAGACCTCGTCGCGGAGTCGGGATTGAGCCCCCGCACCATCTTCATCGGAGGGGGGACACCCTCCGCCCTGCCCGTCGGGGCGTGGGGTCGAATGCTCGAAGGGCTCTCTTCTCGCTTTGGGGGAGGCTCTCTGACCGAGTGGACCGTCGAGGCGAATCCCGGGACGATCGACGAAGAAAAAGCGCGAATCGCACTCGCCGCAGGGGTCAATCGGGTGAGCACCGGAGCGCAGACGTTCGATCCGCAGGGGCTCAAGGTTCTCGGGCGGGAGCACGGTCCAGAGGTGGTCGAGGGGGCCCACGCGCTCTTACGGGATGCTGGTTTCCGCCGCCTGAGCCTCGACCTCATCATCGGGTGGCCAGGTCAGACGGTTCGCTCGGTCGAGACCGACCTCGCCCAGGTGGCGCGAATCGATCCCGACCATATCAGCCTGTATCACCTCAGCTACGAAAAGGGCACTGCGCTCGAAAGAAGGCGCGAATTGGGGCGCGTCACCCCGCTGGGGGACGATGCGGTCATCGCCATCGCGCGTCGCGCGTTGGGCGGTCTGCGCAGCGCGGGATATACTCGATACGAGGTTTCGAATCTCTGCCGACCCCGGCAGGAGTCGCTGCACAATCTCAACTATTGGCAGCGTGGAACGTATCGGGGCATCGGCTCAGGAGCCGCGAGCTTCGACGGTGTTCGTCGCTTCAAGAACCGCCCCGACGTGGGTGCGTACTTGCGAGCGGAAGGACGCCCCGAACAGGTCGAGGTTGAGGAGATCGGAGCGCAGACCGCGCTCGAAGAGCTTCTCTTTCTCTCTCTGCGGCTCTCTGTAGGACTCGATCTCTCTGAGTTTCGCGAGCGGGCGGGAGTCGCCCTGGCCGACGTTTGTCGGTCTTCTCTCGCGGAGCTGCTCGGAGAACGGTTGGTGGAGCTCGGACCGAGCCACCTTCGGGCAACCGAGCGGGGATTCGAGGTGCTCGATGCGGTGATCTTGCGCCTTTGGGAAGACTGCCAGCGAATCGCGAGGATACGAGAATGTCGATGAACACTCCGGACCTGATGTTGCTCCTGCGGATGATCCGATACCGCGGCTGGATCGATGAACGGGTGCTCGATAGCGTTCTCAGCGACTGCGGTCCGAGCGTCTCCTCGGAGGGACTTCTCGAGCGGTTGGTCATGAACGGCAACATCGATCTCAAGCAGGCAGAAATGGGTCGGCGATTCCTCAAGGAAAAGACCCGCGCGCTGAAAGTCAGTTCGGGTGAGCGGTTCCGGATCGATCGGAGCTTCGGTCAGATTGCGCTCGAGCGCGGCTTGATCGAGGTCGCACAGCTCGAGGAGGCGCTTCTCGAGCAGGAACGTCTGCGTCGACTGCGGCTGAACTTCCGGATCGGGGAAGTGCTGGTCCGACTCCAGGCCCTCTCGGTCGATCAAGTCCGCTCGATTCTCCGGGAGCAGGGCTTTGACCTCTCTTGCTGCCGGGAGTGCGATGCGCTGATTGAGGGGGCCTCGGAGGATGGCAAGAGCGGTACCTGCCCCTTTTGCGATGGCGAACTGCGCCCGCCCGTCTTTCTCGACCCCGTGCCCGCCGATCACCCGCGTTCGCGCTGATCTTGCCGATCTGGGACTGGGGGGTTGCAACGGAACCCTATGCACGGTGCCATCCGTTTGCCCCTTGGAGTTTGCGCGCCGTACGCGACGCACTTCTCGGGCAGACAGGAGGCGTCAATGGATCCCAGAGAGTTACTTCTTGGAAAAGAGCTGGTCGCGCAGGAGCTCATCCAGCCAGACCAACTCCAGACCGCACTCGAGTACCAGTCGCAGCTCCCTGCGCGACTCGAAGACATTCTCGTCAAGCTCGATTTTGTCGATGAGGCCACTCTGAGCGACTTCGTCGCCGAGCGAGAGCATCTCCCGACCGTCGACCTCACCGCACGCACCCTCGATCTCAAACTGCTCAAACAGATACCCCGAGCGGTGATCGAGACTCACGAGGTTCTCCCTTTTCAACTCGATGACGAAACCATCCTGCTCGCGATGAGCGATCCGACCGACTATCGGGCGATCGAGGAGGTGCAGTTCCTGACCAGCTGCAAGGTCGAAACGGCTCTCGCACCCCGGAGCCTCCTTCGTGAGCAGATCGAACGCTACTACTCCACCTTGCCCGCTCCCCCTCCACCGGCGCCCTCCCTCGAGGTGAGACTCCTCGGCCAGATCGCTGACCCTGCAGTCGCCGCCCTCGCGCGGGCACTCTTGAGTAGCGGAGTGGTGACACCCGAGGAGTGGCAGGCGGGATTCGAAGAGTGATGGCGCTGGTCAGGATGAAGCTGGTCAAGATGAAAAAGGGGAGGGAGCGGAGCCGTTCGGCCCGCTCCCTCCCCTTTTGTCCGGCTCCCCGTCTAATCTCTCGCGAGTGATTGAGCCGTGAGATCGTCTCCCGGGTCGCCCCCTTCGGCGAAGATCTGATCGGGGCCGGCTGAGACGAGCTGCCACTCGAGCTGATCGGGATGGACCCTCAATCGGTACTGAACTCCGAAGGGGTCCACAAAGCCATCCTCTTCGAACTCGAGGACTCTCAGGCCTCCCCCTGAGTTCTCCATGAGCTGATCCGCCCAGTTCGCGGGTGGTGTCGCTCCGGGGAGCAGAGGGGGAGTGAGCTGGTTGTGGAGGGCGCGCTCGATCCGCTGAATCTGCAGCACGGCTCTCGTCTTGTCAGGAATCTGAGGGGTGATCGAGTTCTGGATCGAGCCGAGCAGTAGCTCGACCGCGAGGAGCAAGACCAGCGTCAATCCGATGAGGAACGGAAGCACCGCCAAAGAGACGCGGCGTGGATGTCCGCTCGCCGATCGCAGCGGCTCGCGCAAAGCGAGACGCGGTGCGGGAGGCGGTTCGATTCTCGAGAGCTGCCAGCGCAAGATCTTCTGGTCGAATCCGATCGCGTCGGCGAGGTCACGGCAACTCTTGCAGTGCTCGATATGATCCGCAGCGTCAGAGTTCGCCGCCTCTTCGGGGTCTTCGCAAACCCAACTCTCGAGGGCTCGCTGGCACTCTTCCGCGAGCGGCGGCTCCAGGGGTTCATCCATGTGGTGCTTCGTTGTCATGACTAGGGTGCCTCTCCGGTGGAGTCGTTCTCTCCAGTCGGGTCCGGGTTTTGGTTCATCTCTCTACGCAGTTGGAGGTGCGCACGGAAGATTCTGTTGCGTATCGTGCCCTCCGGCTCCGCCAGGAGCCGCGCGATCTGGGCTGGAGTCAATCCCGACCAGTACCGCAAGATCAAGACGGTTCGGTAGAGCTCCGGGAGCTCTCCGAGCGCTGTGCGAATCTGCTCTGCACGCTCCTCCTCGATCGCCTCGCCGGTCTCCTCGGCCGCGGAAGGGTCGAGCCGCTCCGGCAGGCGGCTCTCCGGTCGAGAGCCATGCCACCGGTGCGCGTCGATCACCTTTCTCGAGGCGATCGCGAGGAGCCAGGAAATGGCGCTCTCCGCATCACGGAGCGACGCGCGCTTCTCCCACCCTTGGAGGAAAGTGTCCTGAGTCAGATCCTCAGCCCTCCCGCGGTCGGAGACACGTTGCCGGATGAAGACGTAGATCAGCCCCCACAGTTGCTCGACAACCTTCTGGAATGCTCCGGAGTCTCCGGAGAATGCCTTTTTGAGCGTCTCAGAGTCTGGGCGGGGGTGTCCGCGCGCACCTCGCTCGGATTCCCCAGCGGCTGAGGCACAGCCGCCAGTCGCGCCGGTCCCCTTCTCTCTTCGTCCAATGGTGGAATCACCGCTCGTCTGAGCCGAGGCATTTGCGCCCGATCTCGGAAGATCCTGCCCTCCCGGTTCGGAATTCCTTGCCGGGGTGGAACCCATGCGCGATTCCCTTTCTCTCTTGGCCATCGTCTAGGTCTAGCCCTGGAATCAGCGCTGATCACGGCTACGGCTTGCCGATTCGCCGCAAGACCGGCA
>CALEHF010000071.1 GCA_937876125.1 uncultured bacterium | reverse complement strand
GTTCACCCAGCGCCCCCCCGCCCCCTTCACTACCTCGACCCTTCAGCAGGAAGCCGGGCGCAAGCTCGGCTTCGATGCCCGTCGGACGATGCGCGCGGCGCAGCGACTCTACGAACTCGGTTTCATCACCTACATGAGAACCGACTCGGTGAACCTCTCGAATGAGGCGCTCACAGCGACCCGCAACGCGGTCACCGATCTGTACGGAGCAGAATTCCTCCCCGCGGCACCGCGCGTCCACAAGGGCAAGGTGAAGAACGCGCAGGAGGCCCACGAAGCGATCCGCCCCGCCGGCGAAAGCTTCTTCACGCCAGGCGAGGTCTCTTCGAAGATCAGCCTCGACGAAGCGAAGATCTACGAGCTCATCTGGAAGCGCACGATGGCGTGTCAAATGCTCGAGGCGCGCGGCCGCAAGATGACCGTCGCGATCGAGGGGATCGCGGATGGCACGACCTTCCGCTTTACCGCGACCGGTCGCGTCATCGACTTCGCTGGCTACTTGCGTGCGTACGTCGAGGGGAGCGATGACCCCGACGCCGAGCTCGCCGACAAGGACACGATCCTTCCTGCGATGGCCGAGGGGGACACCCTCTCCGCAAAGGAAATCACTCCCGACGAGCACCACACCAAGCCGCCGGCGCGACTGACCGAGGCGTCGCTGGTCAAGCTGTTGGAAGAATCGGGGATCGGGCGACCGAGCACCTACGCGAGCATCATTCAGACGATCCAGGCGCGCGACTACTGCTTCAAAAAGGGTCAGGCGCTGGTGCCGAGCTTCACCGCCTTCGCGGTGGTGCAGCTGATGAAGAATCACTTCTCGAACCTGATCAACCTCGACTTCACCGCGAAAATGGAAGACCGCCTCGACACGATCGCCCGCGGCGAGAACGAGGCGCTCCCGTACCTGAAGGAGTTCTACTTCGGGAACGGGACCATGGGACTCAAAGGGTTGCTCGAACAGAACCTCGAGGCCATCGATCCGCGGACGGTCTGCTCGATTCCGCTGCCGTGGGAGTACGAGGGCGCGACGGTCACCGTGCGCGTCGGGCGCTACGGCCCGTACCTCGAAGCGGGCGAAGCGCGCGCGAATATCGCGGATGGCGTGTGTCCCGACGAGCTCGACCAAGCGACCACCGAAGAGTTGTTCCGCGTCGCCGCCGAAGGCCCGCGTTCGCTCGGCGATCACCCCGAGTTGAACGAACCGATCTACGTGAAGGTCGGGCGCTTCGGGCCCTATGTACAGCTCGGCGATCGGGTCGAGGACAGCAAAGAGAAGCCGAAGATGTCTTCGCTCCTCCCCGGCATGACCCCCGAGACCGTCACTCTCGAAGAAGCGGTGCAACTGCTCTCGCTCCCGCGCCTCGTCGGGCAAGATCCTGAAGGGGAAGAGGTCAACGTGGCCTTCGGTCGCTACGGCGCTTACGTGAAGCGCGGCTCTGACACTCGCTCCCTCACCGAAACCGACCACGTGCTCACGGTCGGCCTCGAGCGCTGCCTCGAGCTGCTCGCTCAGCCGCGCACCCGCGGCGGGCGCACGCCAGCGGAGCCGATCAAGCGCTTCGAGAACGTCGAGGCGCTCGATGGGGTGGAGCTGAAGGTACTGAAGGGGCGCTACGGTCCGTACGTCACCGACGGCGAGACGAACGCGAGTCTGCCCCGCGACTACGAAGATCCGACGGCGCTCACCGAACCGGAAGCGGTGCAGCTGATCCTCGACCGCCGCACTCGGGTCGGGAAGAAGACCAAGAAAAAGACCACCAAGAAGAAAACGACGAAGAAGAAGACCACCAAGAAGAAGTCCACCAAGAAGAAGACCACTAAGAAGAAGACCACCAAGAAGAAGACCGGAGCAGCCGCCGAAAGCGATGCTTCACAGGATGAGGCGAGCGCGTGATCGACGAGACCACGAAGTCCGACAGTGCAGCGAGCGAGAGCGCTTCGGCTGAGAAGAAGAGAGAGTCGAGTTCGTCATCGAAGGTCGGCGGGATCGGCAAGCCGAAGATGATCGCGACGTTCGTCGCCATCGCCTTCGTCGTCATCGTGATCTTGCAGAACACCGGGCCGACCCAAGTGAACGTTCTGTTCTGGTCCCCGGAACTCCCCCGCTGGATCCTTTTGAGCCTGCACTTCGCTGCGGGCGCGGCGGCGGGAGTGATCATTCCCCGCTGGCGCAAGCGGAGGAAAGAGAAGCGACCGCTGGTGGGGTAGTGGGCGGGTGCGCCCGCTCAGTTCCCACCCTCAGGCGCCGCCGGCGGCGGGACGAGTTCAGGCGCGAGCCTCTCCCACGAAATCTCTGGGTATCTCGCCCTACGGTCTTCGATCATCTCGAGCACGGCAGTTCGTTCCGGCGCGCCATCCGAGACGACGAATGCAGTCCCCCCCGACGCTAGCGCAGACTGTGCTCCCGGGAAAAGGAACGTGTAGGTCTTCCCCCCCCTCCCCGCTTCGAAGAGGAGCGGCGGCGCACCCGAAACTCCCGAGAACGCGTTCTTCCCATCATCACCGTGAAACACGATCGCGCGACTCTTCTCCCCCCAGTACTCGATGAAGGTCACCCGCCCCGCCCCGTCGGCAAGGTGGATCTCTTCGTAGTGTCGGTAGCGAAGAGTGTAGTAAGCCGTGCGCCCCCATAGAGCGCCCGCCACGATGATCACGAGCCAGAGCCCCCCGGCAATGATGCGATGGGCCCTCTTCCGACTCTCCAATGTCGCTCCTCTTCTCAGTTCGAATCCCGTTGGATATCATCCTCGGCTCTCCTCGACAGTGCCACCCTAGTCTCAGAGTTGGAGCTCCTCGATGACCATCCCCCCCCCGAACCTCTCCCTTGCCGGCCGCCGCGCCCTCGTCTGTGGCGCGAGCCAGGGGATCGGCCGCGCGACCGCTGAGGCACTCGCGTCCCTCGGCGCGCGACTCACCCTGGTCGCGCGCAGCGCAGAGAAGCTCCGAACCGTGGCCGCATCTCTACCCGTGCCCGAGGACGGCCCCCACGAGGTGCTCGTGGTCGACTTCGACGACTCCGCCGCCGTGCGAACCGCCATCGCCGATCTCATCGTGCGGGTGGGACCCCATACGATCGTGATCAACAACTCAGGCGGTCCCGCGGCGGGGCCGATCTTCACCGCGGCACCGGAAGAATTCATCGCGGCGATGACCCGTCACGTCATCGCAAACCAGATCATCGCTCAGGAGACGGTGCCGGGGATGAAGGAGGCGGGGTACGGGCGGATCGTCAATGTCATCTCGACGTCGGTGTACGAGCCGATCGCGAACCTGGGCGTGTCGAATGCCACGCGCGGTGCGGTCGCGAGCTGGGCGAAGACTCTCTCGAAGGAGCTCGGATCATTTGGAATCACGGTGAACAGCGTGCTCCCCGGCTTCACCGACACCGAGCGGCTCGGATCGTTGATCGAGGGGCGGTCGTCGAAGGAGGGGCGCTCCGAGGATCAGGTCGCGGACACTATGCGCGGTCTGATCCCCGCGGGGCGCTTCGCGGCCCCGCGGGAAGTCGGAGATGTGATCGCGTTTCTCGCCTCGCCGGTCGCGAGCTACATCAACGGCGTTTGCTTGCCGGTCGACGGGGGACGGCTCGCGAGCATCTGACGCACCGGCCGCCGCCGCGCTCTACATCGCTTGCGGCGAGAGCGTCTCTAGAAACGCCAAGAGGTCGGCGAGCTCCTCGCTCGTGAACTGCGCAGGGAATGGCCAAGACGCGAACTCGACCCCCCCCGCCGCTGAGCGAAGCGGCTCGGGGATCCCGTGGAACGCCTGGTCGACCAACCCATCGATGGCGATCTGCAGGTGGAGAATTTGTTGAGCTTCGACGGGCTGTCCGGCGGTGAATGTCGCGCGGTCGAGAACCTGCCCGGGAGGAACGGGAACCGGTTTCGAGGAGATGAGCTCATTCCGCAGCTGCCACAACTCTCGGACGTGGATCTCGAGGGCTTGCTCGAGGGTTGCTGCGGTGCCATCCCCGAAGTACGGAGCGGTCCGAGCGACATCCCACAAGGTTGGAGTCGCCGCGATGTTTACCGGCAGGCCGCCGTAACCGCTCGCCCCGCCACCGAGCCCGTTCAGGTTGATCTCGTCCTGGTCGAAGCCGTTGGGACCGGATTGCCGCTGGCCGATGCTCAATCGCGGGTCCGCAATGCGAAAGCTGTTCGGACTGCGCGCGACGTGCACGAGCCCGTCGCGCAATGTCTCCCCCGCATGACAGGTCCCACACGTCCCCTTGCCCGAGAAGAGGGCGAGTCCGCGGGTCTCTTGCTCGCCGAGCGCCTCGGTGTTCCCGGCAAGATAGTCGGTGTACGGCGCGGCCGCCGACTTCGAGAGGGTGCGCAAGTACGCGGCGAGCGCCTCTCCCACCCGCGCGCGATGCACGCCCCCTGGCGCCTCGAACACATGATCGAAGAGAGCGTCGGTCGACGCCACTTGGGAGTAGTTCAGAACGGTCGTTGCGATGTCGGTGCCCATCTCGAGGCGATTGCCGAGTGGTGAGAGGCATCGCTCGGCGAGGGAAATCGCACGAGGCGAACCCACCGCTGAATCACTCGAGAGAATGCGAAGGTTTGATCCGGAAGTGAAGGTTAAAAGCTGGCTGGTGCTCGAGGACGGGGAAGAGATCGATGCCGTTTGAGCTGATGGCTCGATCTCGAGGGGTTCGTTCCCAGCATCTGCCTCTTGCGTCTCCACCTCCAACTCGGGGAGCCCCGAGAAGATCGGCGATCCCACCGGCCGAACGTCGATCTGAACGTTCGCCGTGTTCTGGAAGAGCTGCTGGAGCACTCGGGCTGGGTCCGAGAGCGGATCCACGAAGAGATCGTGAGACCCAATCTCGATAAGCGTGGGCGAGTTGCGACCGACCGGCTGTCCCAGTTCACCCATCGATTGGGCGAGACCATCCGCGAAACTCTTCTTCGGGTCGTGGCAGGTCGCGCAGCTCACGGTCCCCGTCGAGCTGAGGCGCGGATCGAAGAAGAGCTGCTCGCCGAGCCAGGCGATTCCCGCCTCCCCTTCTGGAATGAACGCTGCCGGTCTGAACGCTGGCGCCCCTCCCCCGTCGGCCGGTGCGGCGAGAACTTCGCTTCCGATGCGGGCACCGGCGGCGGTCGCAAAGCTGATCCCGGCGATGAGCGCCAGGGCAAATCGGGTGGAACGAGTCATGGGTCACCCCTTTCGGTGCTGTCTCACCATTGTCGCCGCGGATCGGCAATCGTTCAGTCACGGCAATGAAACAGCCTGCCTCCGGGCCCGGGTGTCCCGAGATCCGCCTGATCCTCGGGGAAAGGCCGGATACACTCGCGCTGGCCTGAACAGCGGTCTACCGCGCTCTACTCGTCGTCGATTGCGGTTCCCCGCCTGGCTGCCCTTGGAAGACCTCGAAGAGATCTGCCAACGCGAAAGTAGAGAGCTCTATGCGCAAACTGCACAACTGGATCGATGGAGCGTCCCGCTCGGCTGCCCAGAGTGGAACCCTCGAAACTCGTGACCCTTCGACGAGCAACGTTCTCGCCGAGGTCCCCGACTCCGACGAACAAGACATCGACCGCGCGGTTGATGCCGCCCGGCGCGCGTTCCCGGAGTGGTCATCCCGATCGATTGGCGATCGCAGTCGACTCCTGCATCAAGTCGCCGATGAGATCGAGGAGCGGTTTTCCGACTTCGTCGAGGCGGAGAGCCGCGACAGCGGCAAGCCGATCGGCCTCGCGCGAACGGTCGACATTCCGCGAGCGGTCCAGAACCTGCGCTTCTTTGCCAACGCGATCCTCCACGAGAGTTCTGAGTTCTTCCGCGCCGGCTCCCCCGACGCGCGCTCGAACGCCTGGCACACCACGCTGCGCCGCCCGGTGGGCGTGGTCGGCTGCATCTCTCCGTGGAACCTCCCCCTGTACCTGTTCACTTGGAAAATCGCGCCCGCGCTCGCCGCGGGGTGCACTGTCGTCGCGAAACCCTCCGAGGTGACCCCGCTCACCGCGGACCTGCTCGGCCAAGTGTGCATGGACGTCGGATTCCCCGCCGGCGTGCTCAACATCGTGCACGGACGCGGGGCAAAGGCGGGCGCCGCCCTCGTCGCCCACCCCGACGTCCAGGCGATCAGCTTCACCGGCGGCACAGCCACCGGCGCGGAGATCGCCCGGGTGGCGGCTCCGATGTTCAAGAAGCTCAGCCTCGAACTCGGGGGCAAGAACCCGAGCATCGTGTTCGGCGATGCGGACCTCGAGCAGGCGGTTTCGGGAACGGTGCGCGCTGGCTTCACCAATCAGGGTGAGATCTGCCTGTGCGGCTCCCGAGTCCTGGTCGATGCCCGGATTTACGCTCGTTTCGTTCCGCGCTACGTCGCGATGGTGAAAGAGCTGCGGGTCGGCGACCCTCTGAACGAAACCAGCGAGATCGGCGCTCTCGTCTCCGAGGAGCACCTCGCGAAGGTCGACAGCTACGTCGACCTCGCTCGGCAGGAAGGGGGCACGATCGAGTGCGGGGGCGAGCGAGTGAAGGTCCCCGGCCGCTGCAGCAATGGCGCGTTCTACGCACCGACGGTCATCACCGGGCTCGGCCCGGAGTGCCGAGTGAACCAAGAGGAGATTTTCGGGCCGGTGGTCTCGATCATTCCGTTCGAGAGCGAAGCGCAGGCGATCGAGATCGCCAACTCCACGAAGTACGGCCTCGCGGCCTCGGTTTGGACCAACGATCTCTCGCGCGCACACCGCATGGCCGAACGGCTCGAGGCGGGAATCCAATGGTACAACTGCTGGATGCTGCGAGACTTACGAGTCCCATTCGGCGGCGTGAAGGCGAGCGGCGTCGGGCGTGAGGGGGGCTACGAAGCTCTCCGATTCTTCACCGAGCCGAAGAGCATTTGCGTGCGCTTTGACCCTAATTCGGAAGGAGGCGGTCGCTCATGACCGCAACCGAGGGCGGCGAAGGCCGCATGAGCGACCGGGCCCCCGAACCGGTGGGTCCCTATCCCCACGCGAGACGAGTCGGAAACCTGCTTTTCCTCTCCGGGGTCGGCCCGCGGGCGCGCGGAAAGAAGCAGATTCCAGGAGTCGATCTCGACTCTGGCGGTCGCATCGTATCCTACGATATTGAGACCCAGTGCCGCTCTTGCTTCGACAACGTCCGTCACGTCATCGAAGATTCGGGAGCCAGGTGGGAAGATGTCGTCGATGTGACAGCCTTCCTGACCGACATGAAACGCGATTTCGAGACCTTCAACCGCGTTTACGCGGAGTATTTTGGGGAAACCCGCCCCTGTCGCACCACCGTCGAGGTCGGCGCTCTGCCCACCCCGATTGCGGTCGAGCTGAAGGTGATCGCTGTCCTGGATCGAGAGTGGGGAGCCTGAGTCGATCCGGCTCCCTAGCAGTTCTCCGACAGCCTGCTGTGAGGAAACGTGACACGGATTCCTCAGGAATGGGAGCAAACGTTTTGGCTCGTCGCACGCCCCTGATCGCGATCGCACTTCTCATCGCCATCGGCGCCGGGTGGTGGTTCTTCGGCCGAGAGACCGGAGTCCGTCCCCCCGTCGGCCCGCCTGACGGGGGCGGAGAGACTCCGGTCGAAGTGGGTACCGATCCCACCGATCCGGGAACCTTCGATCCAGTCGACCCCATCGCCACGACCCCGCCGACCATCCCCGACGGCCCCCGCCTCGAAGCGATGGGTCAAGTCGTCGATCACTCGACCGGACGCGGCGTGTCGGGTGCCACCGTCACGATCACCGAGAGCCTCGATGCCCGCGTGCAACCCCTCGCTCACGTGCGCACTCTGTCGACCGGGGTCTTCGTGAAGGACTTTCCCGAGCGCGATGAATTTCAGCTGACCGTGCGCGCTGACGGCTACGCTCCGGCGCGCTGGGAAGTGGTCGACGGGATGACCCCGTCGGGGATCCCGTTCGAGCTCGCAAACCTCGACTTGCCCATCGCTCCGGAGTCGGTGCTGTGGGTTCACACTCAGATCGATGGGCTCGATCCCGAGGATCGGGTCATCGTCGATTTCCAGCTGCGCCAAGCGAGGACACCCGCTGAGTTGGGAACCCCCCTCATGCAGAAGGGGAACGCGGCAATGGTCGGCCCCGAGACGCGCATCGGCAAGCTGGCCAGCGGCAAATACCTGCTCAGTTTCCGTACTTCCCGCCAGCGACTCGGTTCGCAGGAGATCGAGCTGGGTCTCGGCGAAGAGAAGACGGTCGAGTTCACGCTCGGTCCGCCCGTGCCGATCGACGGGGTCGTGCGCCACAACGGGCGCCCCGTCACCGGGGGCCGATTGGGAGTCTGGGGCCGCGAGAATCACAGCAACACGACGGCGATGATCGACGACAGCGGTCATTTCTCGGTCAGTCTCCCCGCACCGGGACGGTACAGCTTCGCGTTCAGCCCGAGCCGCGAGACCCTCGACGATGGCACGGGGGGCAGTCAGGAACTCCTGATCGAGAAGTCGGGACGGGTCGATCTCGAGTTTCTTTCATCGCGACTCGTCGGCCACGTCGTCGGCCCGGTTGGCGAGCCGCTTCCCGAAGTCTCAGGCACTCTCTTCGGACCGCAAGCACTGTCATTCATCACCGACGATGCCGGGTACTTCGAGCTCAATGACGTTCCCCACGGCGCCTACCGCTGGCTCTTTCCGAACGCACCGCTCGATAGCTTCGGGCCCTCTCGCGTTTTCGAGGTGACCGGGGACAGCGAGGTCGAGTACCGGTTCGAAGACAGCACCGATCTCGAAGTCATCGTGCGCCGCGACCCTGATCCCACTACTTCGAACGAGGTCGGCCGGCCGCAGATCAGCCTGCTCGAAGCGACGGGACAACTGACTCCGCTGCGTCCGAGCACGCGTGAGAATCACTACCAGTGGCCGGTCGAGGGGGGTCTCGGCGTTGTCGTTCAGCGCGGCTGGGCGCCGTGTTTCTTCGAGCTTCCGCCGAGCGAACATCCGAATCCTCAGAGTGTGGTGCTGACGCCGGGCGGTGAGTTGACGGTGACTCTCGTCCCCGATCGAGGGCGCGCCTCGAAACTCATCCGATTCACCATTGAGCCGCTCGAGGCGCCAGAGCTGCCCCATGAGTGGTGCGATCGACAGACCGGACCGTCCGGGAGTGCCCGGGTGACCTTGCCTCCGGGTTCCTACCGAATCTCCGCCGACCTCGGGGATGGCCTCGTTTCGACTGAAATCGAAGTGCATGCGCGCGCAGAGACCGAGGCGCGTTTGCCGTAGAGCGCCAGATGTTGAGCGAATCAGCGCCGCCGGCCGAACTCGCCTCCCCTCGACTTGCCCCCTTCTCGCTTCTCATCGGAGACTCTCCTAGGAGGCTGTCTCTCGCGATCGTGCGGGGGAGACACCGATGCGATGGAAGGCTCCCCATGCGGCTCGACCCGACTTTCGAGACCACGGTGCGCGATGCGATCGAACGCGTTTCGAACACCTGGGCCCGCTCGATACCGATTCCGATACACCTCGACCTCAGCTCTCTCGAGCTGGTCGAGCGCGACCCCTTCTTTCGGTCGCTCGGGTCTTCGGTGTGCGTGGGTCGCTCTCCCTTCGTGTCGGAGGGAATTGGGATCGGCGGTTGGATCCTCCCCGAGCCCGCCGCAGATCGCCTCGCACGCGGCCTCCTCTCACTCCCACCACCCCCCGCCCACGGTGTCGCCACCTTTGGCGGGCCGATCGACGAGGGGATTCAGATCCTTCACACGCTCTTCCTCGAAGGGTGGAACCAAGGGATCCCGAACCGCTGGCGGATCAACGACGATATCAGCCTGCGAAGAGCAGAGCGGCTCTGGGGCCTCGGCACTCGCGACGTGACGACCCCCGTCTATCCGTGGGTCCTGCCGCTCGATTTCGAGATTGCCGGGCAGTTCTACCAGCTCGGTATCATCCTCTCCCCCGCGCTGACCAGTGACCCCGACCCGAGCTACACCGTGCCGAGCACGGTGGCCTCGTGGATCGACGGGACGCACGCACCGGTCGCGTTCGTCGATCCCACCGGTACCGTGACCCGCTGGCTGCTCGAGGAGATCCGCAGTGGGCGTCTCCAGTGCACCCGGGGCGACACCGCGACGACGGGTACTCCAGCGACCGTGACGGTCGGTGGCACGGCGGGCATGGCGCCCCACGAAGTCCTGACGATCTCCCTCCCGTAGAACCCTCTCGCGATTTGAGCATCCGACAGCCTCCGAGCGCGCGGGCCCCCGCGTTGACCCCCACAGAACCCCTCTTGGACCCCGTTCTCGGGTGCTGAGCCCACCTTCACACTTTTTGTGGAGGGGTCTCAAGATGAGGGCCCCGTCGCGCCGACGATGACCGGAGCCGCAAGAACACACCACGTGTGCGTTCGAGCTCCCGGGTGTACGCCGCCCGGGGATCTCCCGGAACCGATCGACGGAACCGGAGCCGTGTCTCGCCGGGGAACCGCCCCCGGGTCGCTCGGCCAGCCGTCGATCTTCGTTCCGGAAGATCGGGCGCCGTGGGGGGTCCCAGGACCCACGCCGCGGGCCGTTCCCAGAGCCAGGGTGGGAGCGGCAATGTCAGATCCTTCGGGGTGGGGTGGGCCATGACCCACCCCACCCCCATCCGTTTCTGGATCGCTGCGCCCTCTGGCTCCCCGTCGAGCGCTCCCCCCCTCTCTTTGCGAATCCGTACGATGCGCGTCCCGCGTTTCGGTACCCTCACGTCTTCATCGCGAGGGTTCTCGACCGATCGAGAACCCCGCGGGGAGAGGAAGTACCCAGAGCGACATCGCACGCCCGGAGGCGGCGCTCGCTCGACTCAACCCGGCTCAAAGAAGCGATGAGCGCTCCGACGAAGGGAGCCCCTCCTGAACTCCCCTGCGCCGATCATCGAACTGGTCAACGCCTCGCGCACCTTTCGCGAAGGCGCGCGTCGCCATCCCGTGCTCCGCGAGGTGTCGATGACGGTGGATCCGGGTGAGTTCATCGTCTTGCTCGGAAGATCGGGGAGCGGCAAGACCACCCTGCTCCACCTCATCGCGGGGATCGAGACTGCAGACGAAGGCCGCGTCGTCGTCGCGGGTCGCTCCCTCGGCACCATCGGCGATCGCGAGCGCACTCTGTTTCGTCGTCAGCACATCGGCATGATCTTCCAGAGCTTGAACCTGATTCCCACGCTGACCGTGAGGGAAAACGTCGAGCTGAGACTCGAACTGAACCGGTCCCGAGACGCAGACGGGATCGCCCGCGGGCGCGCGCTCCTCGACCACGTCGGTCTCGGGGATCGCGGCGACAGCTATCCCGATGTTCTGTCGGGGGGAGAACGGCAGCGCGTGGCCATCGCCGCCGCACTCGTTCACGACCCCGATCTCATCCTCGCCGACGAACCGACCGGCAACTTGGATGCTACGCGCGGTACGGAAATCGTCACGCTCCTCGACCAACTGGTGCGACGCGACGGGAAGACGTTGGTGATGGCGACCCACAGTCTCGAGATGATCGGAATTGCGGATCGGGTCCTGACCATCGAGGAGGGGCAGATCGTCGAAGTCCCGGGAGATCCGAGTCGCCCGAGCGACCGCGAGAGACGCAGTTGAGCTTCCTGGGGCGCGCGAGCCGCCGACATCTCCTCGGGCATCCCGGCCAACTGGCGCTCTGCCTCCTCGGGATCGGCCTCGGCATCGCGGCGGTGATCGCGATCGACATCGCGCTCGCCGGGGCGGAGCGATCGTTCGAGCGATCGATCGCTGGAGTGATCGGCAACTCGACCCACCAGATCGTCGCGGGGACCGGAGGGATCGATGAAGGCCTGTACCGCACCCTGCGCCTCGATCACGGACTCCGCTCGATCGCTCCGATCGTCGAGGGAGAGGTCCGGATCATTTCCCCGCCCGCGCAGAGCTCGTTCGGAAGCACCGGAAGCACCGGAAGCACCGGAAGCATCGGAAGCACCGCGACGGAGACTGCAACACAGCGCGCGGTCGATTCCCTCCTCGCGACGCGCCCCGTACGCACGCTGTTGGGGATCGACATCTACGCCGACTCGGACTTTCGACCGATCGCGGGGACGGCCGGGGACGGGGTCGGGCGCAGCATGGTGTCGACCCCCGGCGGTGCGGTTCTCGAGCACGACGCTGCGCAAGAGCTCGGCCTCGTGGTCGGCGATGCCATCCACCTCCAGGTCGGGGCGCGGCGGGAAGTGCTCACCTTGGTCGGAACGTGGCACGCCGTCGACAACCTGACCCGGCGCGGGGCTGCTCGGATCATCGGGGTCGACATCGCAACCGCCCAAGAAGTGCTCGGCCGCCGCGG
>CALEHF010000070.1 GCA_937876125.1 uncultured bacterium | reverse complement strand
TGTCGCCCTGATATAATCGCCGTACTCCGATGTTTAGAGGTCTCGCTCCTCGACATGGTACGTCGTCGGTCCAGCCGGAAACAGCGAACTGAAGTCTGCGAAAGCAGCTCCTGGCAGAACTTACGACGCTGACCGCCGGGACGAGCGAGTCTTCTGTCGGAGCTTGGACCACGTCATTCGGACGGGGAACTGATCGTCCGCACCCCCCGGGGAGCGCACTTTCGGCGCCGAGTGGCAAGGGTGGGCAGGTTTTCCTGCCAGGTTCGAGTGGTTGATTCGAGGTCGAAGGATCTTCCTCGGAGGGATCAAGGTCGAGATCGAAGCGATCTCCCGTGATCCCACTACCTCTGCGGTCCCCCCGCGGAGGTCCCATAGTCCGTTTCTGCGGACTCCGGGACGCGCTGGTCGCAGGTGAGAGTTTGTCTCCCTGCGATGCGCGCACGGATGCAGGATTAACCCGAAAATTTCTCCCCCTCAGTAGGGGAGCCGAGGTTCCTTGGATAGGGGCCCCGGTGGCCCCCGGATGGGGATCGGATGGACGCGCGAGCGTGGCCTTATTTCGCCCACGCCTCGTTTCGTCCGCTAGTTTTGAAGCAGGCGACCCGCCGCGACGCGAGGGTGACAGGAGTCACCCTATCGTCGACGGACTTTCCGCCGGGGGGGTGGAGTTCGGAGCAGCGCTCCAAGCTCATCCCACTCCGGTCGGGGACGGGGAGTCCCGGGTTTCGACTCGGGAAGGTACCCGATCGGAAGGACGCACCACGGCTCGAAGGGTCAAGGGACCCTTGGGAGGGCGAGGTGGTCCGACCGGCGGAGTAGGCGGGCGCAGCAGCCCGGAAAGGGTGTAGGTATGAAGCGGATCGTGGCAAATCGGATGCGAGGGAGCCTCTTGGCGGCCTTTGCATTGAGCCTCGTCCTTGGAGCCGGGCTCGACCTTTCGGCCCAGATTCGTCCCGATGTGGAGAAGCTCCTCGATGAGGGCCTTTCCCTTTTCCGGCAGAATCAGCTCGACTCTGCGCAGCAGAAGTTCGAGAAGGCCCTCATGCTCGACGTCACGAGCGAGGAAGCCTTTGAATGGGTCGAAAAAGTCGGGTACGGGCAACTGATCGCGGCACTCTCTGCCGAGACGGGTTCGCTCGAGGGACAAATGCAAACTCTCCTCGACCTCACTTCGGTCGAGACTCGTCGCCGTGAGAGCGACTCGGGACAGATCGACGCGGCACTCGCGGCATACTTCGGTGCCGGCGATCGCCTCGAGCAGACTCGCGCACTTTACAAGGGAGTGAGCACCCACGGTGTCTATCTGATGCCGGGGCTCATCGCTCGCGCCGCCGAGGCGGACCAGCCGACTCGGGTGAAGGCGATCATTGCGATCACCAAGCTCTCCGACGACGCGGTTCTTCCGCTCTGCCGGACCCTCCACTCGACGGAAGTCCGTCAGGTGCAGGCTGCGATCGGCGCCCTCCAGAAGATCAACAACTCGGCCGCGATTCCGAGCCTTCTGATTGTCGCCGAGACTCACGATGACTCGATCGTTCGCCGTGAGGCCCTCGACGCGGCGACCGCACTCGGTGCGTCCAGCGGCTCTGCTTACGACGCGCTCTGCGCCCAGGCGAACCGCTTCTACAACGTGTCGAACTTCATGACCCGCACCTACCACGACCCCCTTCTCTGGGAAATGTCGGGTTCGGATCTCTCGTACCGCACCGTCGACGCCTGGGCTCTCAACGAGCTGCGCGCCGATCAGCTGATTCACGACGCTATCGCGCTCGACGCGAGCCAGGCGAAGGCGCACGTGCTCATGGCGTGCAATCAGATGGCGCGCTACTCCGAGTACCGGGACGTCCGCGACATTGTCGCCCAAAAGGTCGAGTCTGGCTCGATGGACGAGTCCACCCTCGCCGAGCTTCGCTCTCGCGAGCTCGAGATGATGCGCGTCCAGAGCCAGGCCTACGCAATGCCGGCGAACATTCTCATCGGCGCGACCGACTTGGCGCTCGAGCAGCGACGCCCGATCGTCGCGATCGAGCTGATCAACGCTCTTCGCTCGTTCACCACCGCTGGAACGCGCGCAGAGTCGGTTCCGTCGGTTCTCGATCGCGCGCTCACCTTCGATCATCGCGGAGTTCGCTTCGCGGCGGCCGAGTGCGTTGCGTACATGAACCCGCGCAGCGCCTACTCTTCTGGTGCCAAGGTGATCAGCGAGCTGACCGAAGGCCTCACCGAGGCGGGCCGCCGCGTCGCTCTGACGATCATTCCTGACGTTGACGACGCTCTGCACGTCGCGGCTCTCCTCGAGCGCGCGAACGTCACCAGCTTCAACGACTCGACCGGCCTCGGTGGGCTCCAGCGCGCTCTGAGCTTCCCGAAGGATCTCATCGTGATCGCGCCGGGTCTCCGGGACCTGCCGACCGCCGAAGTGATCCGTCGTCTGCGCGACGACTACCGCACTCGTAACACTCCGATCATCGTCCTGTCCGAGGACGAGGCGCTCACCGAAAACGAGGCGACGTATGCCTCGACAGAGGACACGATCCTCGTGATCAACCGTTCGATCGAGCCGCTCCGTCTCCGCGACGATCTTCTCACGGGCATCTTGGACGACGAGGCGCGTGCAAGGGACGAGCAGCTCGCTTCCTCCGCCGCCCAAGCGCTGCGCTATCTTTCCGCTCGCGATACCGCGTTCGACCTGGGCCCCGCCGCTGCGGCGCTCGTGGCTGCGCTCGAGAACCCGGCCGACACGGTCCGGATCCCCTCTTGCGAGGCGATCGCGAGTCTCAAAGTCGAGCGGGCGAGCGCTGCTCTGGTGCGGATCTGCCAAGAGGGTGATTCGAACTCGGTCGAGCTGCGCGCCGCAGCGTTCCAATCCCTCGGCCAGATCCATCGTGGTGGCGAAGTCACCCCGGCGGTGCGTGCGGCTCTCGAGGAGGGCAGCGAGTCGGATGAAGTTCTGCTCCAACGAGCCGCTTCCCGCGCCAAGGGGACGATCGGCCCGGCCATGCAGCGCGGCGACAACTAGATAGAGCCGGTTGCTTCTGAGTCGGCGGGGGGAAGTGTCCCCAGCGCTGGCGGTTCCGAGCCCGCGGGGGGATTCCCTCCGTGGGCTCGGTTTTTTTTTGGGCGGCGTGCTCAACGGTGCTGAGTCGCCGTGGGCAGCTCTGGAGAGTGAGCCCCCAATCCCACCGGGTCCCGATCCGGGCTCGACGGGAACCGTGAGTCTGCGATGATCGGTTCACCCGCCGATGATGGGTGGGGCAGGAAGGGACCGCGAGCGATGACGAACGATTCCAAGCCAGGACGCACATCCTCGGGGGGGACACAGCCCTCGCGTGGGGACGAGAACCCTTCGGCCAGCCGATCGAAGGCTCCTCGCTCGAAGTCTCAGAGCTCTAAGCCTCAGAGCTCTAAGCCTCAGAGCTCGAAGGGTTCCGACTCCGACCCCGAGTGGCGCCAAACCCAAGAGGAGCGCATCGCACTGATCGAGGACCGCGCGCGCGAAAAGGATCGGCGCCTCTCCCTCGCCCAAGACCTGGGGCGCAGCGCGGGCGGCGCGAGCAATTTCGATCCCGGGGCGCCGAGCCGTTTCGGGAAGCTCCGGGTTCTCGCTCGGTTCCTTCTGCTCGCGAGCTACTTGCTGCTCGGGCTCGTCTTCGCAGGGATTGGAGTGACCGTTTGGCTCTGGCGGGAGGGGGCGATCGAAGGGGCGGGGATCTTCTCGCTCGCGATCGTCGGTTGGCTGTTGATCGGCGGCTTCGTCTACGCGCTCTTCAAGTTTCTCGGAGAGCTTGCGTGGCTCCTCGCCGACTTCGGCGATCACCAGCTCGACGCGCGCAACCTTCTCATCGATCTTCGCGACGATCTGCAACGGAATTGGCGCGCGAAGGGGGCTCGCTCGAAGGAGTGAGATCGCACCTGCTCGAGGGCAGTGGGCAGCAGCTGGAACGAACACGGGGCACGACCGGCAGACCGGCCGTGCCCCGAGTTGTGTTCGAACGTGTGTTGAGCTCAGCACTGCGTTCTGCCGAGGGAACAGGACACCGAAATCTCAAACCCTCGGTTCGAAAGCAGTTTCCCGACCTAGTCGACGAAGAAGAAGTCGAGCGCGCCTTTGGCGTCTTCGCCGAAGTTCTTGTCGAGATCTTCGCCCTCCTGCGGCGGGCGCTCGAGGATCGCGCGGAAGATCTCTTCGAGCTTCTCGCTCGCTTCCTTCGCGTACAGACGCACCATGCCGATCGTCGTGCGCTCGTCGAAGACGGTTGCGAGGATCGTACGGTCACCGACAAGGGTCAGCTGAATGCTGTCCTTTCGTCCCTGGTGAAAGAGCACCGAGAACTCGTCCTCGCCGAGCAGGCGGGCCATCTCGCGGGTCGCGGCGTAGGAGCCTGCGACGAGCGCGGAGACGGACTGGAGATCGATGGCTCCAGTCTTACCGGCCTTGGTCACCATATGACCTTC
The DNA here is from genome assembly GCA_937876125.1 of uncultured bacterium. Classification (GTDB taxonomy): domain Bacteria; phylum Planctomycetota; class UBA8108; order UBA1146; family UBA1146; genus JAFMMO01. The sequence continues at coordinate 8,896 of CALEHF010000070.1, read as the reverse complement.
TTTGTCGATGAGAATGTTGCACTTCGAGTCTGAGAGCTTCAGGAACTCGATGAGCACTTCGTTGATTTTTTCGACGTCTTCCTTGTAGAAGACGACGCGCTTCTCTCTGAGATGATCGCTATCACTGACCACGATTGTCCTCCACGATTCGTTTCAACACCCTGGGGGTGATGGACCTCTACTGACCGAGCAGAGCGGCGAGCTTGCCCGAGAAATGGAGATATGCTCCGGCTCCAGCGAGGGCGACGAAGCCGAGCATCACCCAGAGCATTCCTTTGGACCTGTTCTTCTTCTTGTTCTTCGCGACTGAGATCGACTGGTTCTTGGCCGAGACACGGACACCACCCTGCATTGGAACGGCTTGCCCGGTGGCTCGCATCGGCTGAGCTCGTCCCGTCGCCTGTCCGACCGAAACGGCCGGCGAGGCTTGCGCGCTTTGCTGACCTCCACCGCCTCCGGCGGCCACTCCTGCACCGACTGCCACGGCGGCGGGGCGTCGCTGAGCGACACTGCCTCCGGAGTGCTGACGGTTGAGCGACTCGAGGACTTGGCCGGCGAGCGCCTTGAGAGTCGGGAAGACGCCGTTTCCGTCGCGGGCAACCGCCTCGAAGGTCAGGCAGTTCCAGCGGTTCAACTCAGCGTCCATCTCCTCGATCGTGTAGATCTCGGGAAGGTCACGTTTGTTGTACTGGAGGACAATCGGAGTGGTCTCCGGGTCCATGCCGTACTCGCGGAAGTTTTCCATGAGGTTCTCGAGGGACTCGAGGTTCTCGGGCATCTTGCCCTTCTTCGAGTCCGCAACGAACACCACGCCGTCCGCGCCTTGCAGCACCAGCTTCCGAGTCGAGTTGTAGTAAACCTGTCCCGGAACGGTGTAGATTTGAAACTTCGTCTTCATGCCTGCAACCTGTCCGAGGTTGAGCGGGAGAAAGTCGAAGAACAAAGTTCGGTCCCCTTCGGTTGCGATCGAGGTGAGATCCCCGACGCTTCCTTTGGGAGCCTTTTGGTGGACCACCTCGAGATTGGTGGTCTTTCCACTGAGGCCAGGGCCGTAGTACACGACCTTGCAGTTGACCTCTTTGAGAGAGAAGTTGATCTGTACCATCGGTTCCTCACTCCCCGCCGTTCGGATCGACTCCGCTTCGGGGGATTTGCCTCCCTAGGATGCTCAGGCTCTTGCCAGGCGTCCCCATTTCAATGTTCATCGTCTCTTAGACTGAGAACTCGCACTTGTGGCGGATCTTCCGCGCTATGCTGCGAATCTCGACCAGGTCGGACTCCAACTTCAGGTTCTTCTTGGTTACGGCGACGAGATAGGCCGGTCCGAGCCCGAGGAAGACCAGCTTCCCTTCACTCGCGGTGAGCACGATCTCGTCCGGGATCTCCTCGCAGAACGGCTTCAAGCTGCGCTTGAGCGTCATGACGAGCGAGGAGGAGAGGGCCGCAACCGTGTCCTCGTCGAGGCCATCGCCGAGCGCTGCGGCGACCATGATTCCGTCGTCGGTGATCACCATGCTCCCCTGGACGCAGGGGACTTGGTTCAGCGCCACGAGCAGGTCCTTCAAGTGACCGCTCCCTTCTTCTCCTCTTCGAAGGCCTTCTTCTCCTCTTCGAAGGCCTTCTTCTCCTCTTCGAAGGAGAGTGCCAATCGCTCGAACGTCTGTTCGACGTCACTCTGACGCGACGGCCGATCCCCGAAGTAGAAACCGGTCATGGAGTCTCCGAGCACGTTGCAGATCACAAGTTGATCGTCCGCCCGGAGCAGGAGCCGCTCGAAGTTGCCGACTCCCATTCGGGCGGAACAAGATCGCGCGGTCGCCGAGACCAGGCCGAGGCCCGCGAGCGCCTCGGGGCCGGGCGTCTCCTCGGATTGCGACGCCACGAGGTGACGGTTCGCGTCAACCACCCACACCCCGCGGGTGCCTGCGATTTTTCCGAACATTTCACCGATCTGACCGGTGAGCTTGGACGGCAATTCTTCACTGCTGGTCGTCGTCTCTGCTTCGGCGGAGGGCTGAGGCTCTCCATGCTCGTGCCGCAGGAAAAGCTCCTGAACATTCGAAGTCCCCTCGGACGGGAGCTCCGAGCAGCGTCGCTCGAGAATTTCGACGCTCGGGTCATTCGGATGCGACCCCGCGACCGGGGCAAGGAAGCGTCGAGCCGCCTCGGGAGCACCGAGCAGGACGAACACTTCCGCCAGGGCGAGCAGCGAAGCAGCGTGACGCGGGTCGAGAGCGCAAGACTTCGAGAAGTAGCGCAGCGCGTTCATTCCGTCGACGGTGCTCGAGTCGGCGCGGAAGCGGTCGAGGTAGATTCGGCCGATCGCGCGGTAACCGAACGGTGATCGCGGTTCGATCGCGATCGCGGCCCGCCCGTGTTCAGTGGCAGTCTCGTCGTCCTCGATGCGGCGCGAGAGTTGGCTGACGCGAGCGTGGTTCTTCGCCGAGGTCTCCTCACGCAGAGTCGCCAAGGCCCCTTTGAGCTGCGGAAGGGCTTCGTTCTTCTCTGCAGTCCGGTGGAGCTCGGCAACCTCGGCATGACCGGGAAACCGAAGGATCCCGGCACGGAGGAGCACCAAGGCTCTGTCGCTTCGGCCAGCGGTCAACAGCTGACGGGAGACACGGAGGAGAGGGTCCGCTCCCTGCTCTCGCAGAAGGTCGGTCCCTGGTTGCTCCGCGCTCGCGCGCTTGCGCCGGAAGAGTTTGCTGATCAAGCCCACGTTGTCACGAACTCCCTTCGGGATCGCACTCGAGGCACCAACCATTGGGTCCTTCGCTTGCGTGTCGAGGGTGACGTTGAAGAATACGATGCTGAATCATCGACCGGCAAATCGCCCGGGCACTCGAGGACTCGAATCCGTCGCACGGGAGGTCTTATCCCCTTCTGTACGTAGGGGTACGAGGTGCATCGTGGGTCCTCCGTCGATGACGAGGGCTCGCTTCGAGTCCCCGCCGATGGGGGCCCCGGAGGGGGCTCCACACGAGTAGCTCCATAGTGGTTGTCCGTCGCTCAAGCGGTGCACGAGGACGTGGCCGTCCGCGTCCACAGTCACCACGCGGTTCGAGACCACGAGTGGCGAGCGCCGGAATCCGGGGTGTCCCCCGCTGTTCCAATCCAAGCTGCCGTCCTCGAGATGGGCGACGACAATGCTCCCTGCCCGGGTCGTCAAGCAGACTTTGCCAGCTTCAATTTCGCAGCGATCGACCGGCTCTGAGCCAACCGGGAGCTCCCACGACAGTTTCCCGTCGTCGACGCGGAGCGCGACGAGGCGATGGTCCCGGGTTCCGGCGACCCATACGCCACTCGCTGCAGCGGGCGACGCCGAGAATCCGCTATGAACGCTCGTCTCCCACTCGACCGACTGGTCCGAGCTGTCGATGCAGACCACGTTCCCGGAGTCGGCGCCGATGATCAGCCGATTTCCGATGCGGATCGGCGAATGACCGCCGTCGAATTGGATCTTCTTCTGCCATTGGATGGTTCCGCGATCGACGTCGATCCAGTGCAAGGTCGCGGTGCTGGTGATCACCGCGCAGCGGCCGTCATTACCGATCTCGCTGCACTCTCCACGGGGGAGACCTCCATCGGGAAGGGGGAGACGGAACACTTGGCTTCCGTCCTCCACCCGCAATCGGTACACGGCGCCGTCGGTACTCGCGAAGAGGAGGTCCCCCGCCCGCGTGCGGAACCCGCCGACGACGTCGCCGATGCCCTCGATAGGGAATCGCCAAGCGACCGCTCCATTAGAGGCGCGGTACGCGGTGACCGCGCCGTCGCGACCCCCGACAATGAGCAAATCGCCGACACTCAACGGGCGTGCGTCGACCCGTGACTTCGCGGTGCGTTTCCACACTGGCTGTCGCTGGAGATGAGCGGTGACCGAGAGAGTCTTCTTGGGGTCAAGTATCTGCTGGAAGGAGTCGAATCCGGGCGCCTCCGCTCGCAAGTCGATCAAATACTCGCCGGGGACATGCACCTCGAAAGGAGGTTCGATTCGACGACCGTCGAGGATCAAAGTTGCATGCGGAGGAAGGACGTCGAGGAGCAGCGGCAGACGAGCGGTCTTCGCCACATTGCTGTTGGGGAACTGGACGATGAGCTGTTGGTAGAGTTCGCCCGCTTTTTCGAGGTTCCCGCGTTCTTCCAGTTGGTGCGCTTGTTCGGAGAGTGACTCCGCTCGCGTCAAGTACGTACGGAGTTCGAGAAGCTCGCTGCGCACGCTCCCCCGTACTTGCCAAGGGAATTGCTCTTCGTCCGCTCCCTCGAGCTGCACGAGGGCGGAGTCGTAGTCTCCGGCGCTGCGGAAGTCGCGCGCTTCCGAGATGAGTCGCTCGTAGTCGAACTCTTCCTTCGGGTCACTTCCGGCATTGGGGTCTTCGATCACCTCGCCATCGATGTTCCGACGGATCGTGCGCGGCTCCTCGCTCAGTTTCTCCCAGGCCTTGGTCAGCGACAGGGTCGCGAAGCTGACTGGGTGCTGCTCTTTGAACTTGTCGAACTCCTCGCGAGCCTTCTCGAGCTCGCCATGCTTGAGCGCACGTTCCGCATTCGCGATCATCTCATCGCGGTGATGGAATGCCTTCCACTCGTGGATTCCGGCAAATGCGCAGAGTGAGACGAAGAAGATCGCCGCAATGCGACCGATGCTCACCATCGAGTTCTTCGAAGTCTTTCGCTCGACGCCGACTCGCTTCAGCCACTTGTCCGCGGAGCGTGGGTCGAACTTGCGAAGCTTCTCTGCCACGCGTCGAACGGTAGCGCTACGCGCGTCCTCGCCAACGGTTCGCATCGCGTTCTCATAGGCTTCTGTCGCGCGAGCAGCCTGGCCCTGTCGACCGAGCAGATCCCCGGCCTTCTCGTAGATCGGGCTCTTTTCCTGGACCCCTTCAGAGTAGGTGAATAGGAACTCGGCGGCGCGCCCTTCTTGCCCGAGCTTCATCGCTTGTTCGACATAGCCGTGCAGGAGTCGCGCGACATCGCGAGCGTTGCCGGTCAGCCCGAATTCACCGAGGACGCGCTCGTGGATCGAGAGATCCTTCGGTGCCATTTCGATTTGCCGGCGCAAGAGGACGTGTTGTCCGTCGAGGTCGCCGCGGCGGCGTGCACCTTCGGAGAGCGCGAAGTAGTGATCGACGAGTTCTCTGGTGTTCTCGCGCTTCTTCTCGAGGATGAAGACGAGGCGACGACGCATTTCGTCATCTTCCGGATCTTCCTCGAGGATGCTGCGGTAGATCTCCGCCATGCGCGCGGTCTGTCGCCGGTTTCGGAGGCGCTCGGCGAGCGACTTCTTCTCATTGAGGCTCACCGGAGCCGCGAGGTTCTTCTCGAGCAGGGTGCGCAAGATCGAGAACACGTAGAACGCCGGTACCGCCGAGTCGTTCAAGACCGAGGTGAGCGGGTGCTCGCCGTCGAAGAGCTTGAGGAGCTCCTGCATACGGGCTTCGTCTGGGACTTCGGGGGTAGTGAACGCAGAGAGGTGCTCGCGGTCGATCACTCGGTAGATCTGGTGCGCGTGGGGGATCGCCGCGCGAATGCGGCTCCACTCATCCTCGCGACGCGCGACCTCCATCAAGATGCTCTGGATCGGGAACTCCATCGAGCGAATGATTTCGGGGTCGCTGAAGAGTTGCCGCTCGGGCGGAATCTTCGTGACCTCGAATCGGTAGCGTGCTCCGCGCCATTCGAAGATCTCGTAGATGCTCTCGAGGATCTGCTCTCGCACCGGACCCAGGACTTGGTCGGCGGTGATCAGCTTGCATTGCAGGAGTGCGTCGCCGGGCGCGCAGGGAGACGAGATCGTCGAGAGGACGTTGTCATATTCCTGCCGCTTCAAGATTCGGAGGCCGGCGAGAATGCTCTGGAGATTCGGGGAGCTTCCCGCACGCTCACCGATCAACAGCACGGAACGGTTCCTCAACAAGAAGTACCGCTCCATACGTTGGAAGTAGACCGTCAATACCCCGTCTTCCTGTCCCATTTCCAGAGTCTGGAAGAGACCGGTGAGAGGTAGGTTTCGGGTATCGCCTTGAAGCACTGAGTCGCTCCATCCCCGCGGGGAGGGGCGGCAAGAGCCGCCACCATTGTCGTCGTTGTTCCACACCACCCGGAGGAACGAGACACCGGGACGGGAACCCGGGCGCACGAACACTCCATCGGAGACTACAACCTCCATGCCCGAACCGTCGAACGGGCGCACCGCCCGAAGAAGGAGTGGCTGGCTCGGAGAGTCGCTTCGCGCCTGGGCTGAGAGGCGCTCGGAGGAGCTCCGCCGCGGAGGAAGACGGGGAATGAACGGTGCGTCGGAGACAGGGTTATCGGTCGATGGGGGCGTCGACTGTCAGCTGGGCTACGCGGTACTCGGGGCCCAAACGACTGTTGCGCGGCCAAAGACGCACCATAGGTTGCTAGGCCGAGTGGTGGAGGCCAATCACGGTGACGTCGTCCTCGGGTGGTTCGCCCGCGAGATGGCTATGCCAGTCCCGGAGGACGGCGGCGAGGAAGGCTTCCTCCCCTTTGGTGCTATGGCGCGCGAGGAGCGACCCAGTGAGCCGATCGAGTCCGTACTCTGCTCCGGTGTGGTCGAGAGCTTCCACCAGCCCGTCGGTGTAGAGGAGGAGGCGGTCTCCGTCCCTGAACACCAAGCGCTCGATCTCGAGGCTTCCCTGGAAGATCGCACCGTTATCGAGGCCGAGCGCGATTCCGTTCGAGGCGCACGGCGTGACTCCCTGAGCGTCTAGGTACAGGGGGCGCGGATGGCCGGCGCGAACGAAACGAAACGCGCCGCTCGGGCGGTGCAAGATCCCGAACACCGCGGTAACAAAAATGTGCGACGGCAGGTGTTCGAAGAGCATGCGATTGAGGCTAGTGAGCATCGCAGCGGGGTCCCCCGCGCCGAATCGTCGCGCTTGGTGCCGCATCAACTCCCGGGTCATCTCTGCGATCGGACCGACCAACGGACCGTGTCCGGAGACATCCCCGATGAAGACTCCGAGGTGGTCGGGGTCGAAGGGGAGAAGATCGTAGAAATCGCCGCCCTGCTCCCCGGAGGGACGAGTGCACGCCGAAACGCGAATAATCGCGGGTCCTGCCCCGGGACTGAGGACGGACAGTGAGCTCCCGCTCGATCGGCTGACATCGAATCGCGGCACGGGGATCCCATCCGAATGGGGCTGTGGGTCCGGTCTCGAGTTTGCGGCACAGAGGCAGAGGCTGCCCCTACGACACTCGACTCCCCTGTCTTCGGTCGAGCTGACGGAGAACTTGGGGGGCGGCAACTCGAGTGGGGGAGCGGGGTCAGCCGGGGGTAAAGGAGGCGCTTCTCGGGACCAAACTTGGAACGGATGCTATTCTTCCTCGGCTCAGTTGCGGAAGAGGGGAATTCCGCGCCCATGAACTCCCGTCCAAGTTTTGGGTGGGATCGGCGCTCCGATCAGAAGAGGCAACTTCCTCCGATGACCCCGTCGAGCACGCCAGCAATCCCTGATCTCTCTCGACTCCTCGAGATCAGCTGCATTCTACACTCTGTCGACACCTCAGGGGCGTTCTTCGAACGCCTCGAAGACCTCATCGCCGAGCTCTCCGGGTGCCAAGGCTTCACCTGGATCGCGCTCCAGGGGGGCGAGGGCTCTGTGCTCTTCTCCACTGAGATCGACGGACTCGTTGAGTGCTTGCATCCCCCCAAACTCGAACCGCGCACTCTCGCCGCCCTCCTCGGGATGAGCTACGGATCGACCGCGCCGAGCGTCGAAATCGAGGGAGAGTCACTCAAGATTCAGGACGCCTGGCGGTTGGCCGGGGACTCGGATGCCATGCTGCTCCTCCATACCGAGGACGTCGTTGAATCTCCCATCTCCGATCCAGAGGCACTGAAGAGCGTCAAGCAGGTGATCACCCGCTCGTGGCAGCGCCTGCGCCGTCACGCGCGGATGGAGGAGCGTCTCGAGGCGTGCGAAGCGAAGCTCGGCGCCTTCGGAGAGATCGGCAAACTGGGGGGCACACTCGATGTCGAAGTGCTCCTGACCAAGCTCATGGAGATCACTCTCTACATCGTTCGGGGCCAGGTTGGATCGATCGTCCTCTTGGATGGGGACGGGAAGATCGAATGCCGCGCCGAGTGGGGACTCCCACTCATGACCGCTCGTTGTCTCCATGACTCAGCCGGGGAAGCGGTTGTCGAACGGGTATTGCGCACCGGCCAGGCGTTCCGCCACGGGCAGGGCGAGGGGAGCGAGCCGCTCTCAGTGGTCGGAGTCGATGTCCACGTCGATGGCTACATGTGCATCCCGCTCACTTCGCAAACGCGCACCCTCGGGGCGATCAACATCGTGAACTCACTGGCCGCTGAGGGATTCTCCCACCTCGATTCTGACATGCTCCTCGCGATCAGCAGCCTGGCAGCGAGCATCCTCGAGAACGCGATCCTTCACCAACATTCGATCGAGAAGGAACGCCTGCGCCAGAGCATGGAGATCGCTCGCGATATCCAGCAGCGCTTCTACCCATCGGAGGCCCCGAAGCTCGAGAAGAACCTCGAAGTGGCCTGGCGGAGCGAGTCCTGCGACGAGACGGGAGGCGATTACTTCGACTTCGTCGACACCCCCGACGGGATCGCCGTCATCGTAGGCGATGTTTCGGGGCATGGGGTGGGAGCCGCGCTGCTGATGGCTTCCGCCCGCGCGGGATTGCGCGCTGCTCTCTCGCGAGGCGTGCCGATCGCTGAGGCGGTCAAGAGTTTGAACGACCAACTCGACAACGATACCGATCCCGACCAGTTCATGACCCTCTTGGTACTCGCCTGGTCGCCTGGATCGACGATGATCGAGTACGTGAACGCGGGGCACGACACTCCGTGCATTTATCGTGCGGAGACCGGTGCACTCGAGACCCTCGCTGCGAC
>CALEHF010000069.1 GCA_937876125.1 uncultured bacterium | reverse complement strand
ATCGTCAGGCAGAGGGCGGTGACGATGCGCAGAAATCGCTGAGAGTGACCGTGCGGCGAGTGAACGAGCATAGGACCCCTTCTCGTCTTGTCTTCTGAGCGTAGGAGGGCCCCGTGAGTTTACCCGCGCTTTCGAGGCGCTGCCACAGGTACAGTGCCCAGCTCAGGTACAGTGCCCAGCTCAGGTACAGTGTCCAGCTCGCGGGCCCGTGAACGAGAGTAGGGGAGTCGAATGGAGTGTCCGTTCTGCGCAGAGACCATTCAGGATCAGGCCATCGTGTGCCGATTCTGCGACGCCCGGGAGGAGAACGGCGAGTGGGTCCGCCCTCCCGCGCTCGCGCCGCTGGCTCAACCCAAGGGGTACATGACAATGCAGGTCGCCGGGTGGTTCTTCATCCTGTCGCTGCTCATGGAGGCGCTCGGAATCACGAGCGATGTGCCACTCTTTGGAAAGCTGCGCGGCGGCGCACCCGCATTTCTTTACCACGCAGCGTTCGTCGGCATTTACGGAGCCCTGGGATACGCCCTCATCAAGCGAGCCCCGTGGGGGTATCGCGCCACTCTCCTCGCGACCCTCGTCGTGACCATCGACCGCGGACGCTACATGTTGGATCCAGGGGCACGGGATGCCGAGCTCTTTAAAGCCACGGGTGGATCGCCTGAGGTGATGGACATGATCGGATCGGATTTGCTGGAATCGATCTCGAGCCTCACCGCAGTGGCCGTGCTCGCCAGCTGGTGGGGCTTCGCGGCCTACGTGCACTTCCGCCGCGCCTACTTCGAACCCGTCGTTTCGCAGTCAGCCGAACGCACGCGCTAAGTTCGCTGGCTGCGGCACCAGGAAGTGGATGGATGATCTGCCGGCGGGACGGGGCGGAGGACCCACCTACCGCGGCGCCTCCCCGCCCCAAATCGGCAACACCCAATCGCCGCCCGTCTTCCCCGCCGCCGCGCGTTCGAAGTGGAACCGCATCTTCTTCGCGACCAAGTCGTCGTTGAGGTAGGGCATGCCGAGGGAATCCCAGACTCGGGTCAGTGATCCTCCCGGCGGGCGCCGACAAAAGGTGGAGAAGTCATCCGCACGACCGTCGAGATAGTCTTCGAGGTCGTTTCCCCAGTACTCCTCTTGAATCTCCTCGGGATCGTCGGTCAAGGGGGCTGGCGTGAAGCGGAGGCGCTGGAAGCTCGCGACATAGTCTTCCGCGGCGTGCTCTGCCGTCGTGCCGTAGCGCACTCGGATCCGATACTCGCCGCCGACCTGGGAGAGCACGTGCTCGACCGGCGGATTTCTCGCGCCGACCCACCACGGTAAAAACCTGCCGTTCAGGATCTCGAGGATGCGGTTCCGCTGGCTGTCGAGATCGCGCGGACCATCGATGAGAGGGGCGATGGCGAATTCCGTTTCCGCCTTCTCGAGGGTCGGATCGAAGGTGCGATCTTCCTCCGCGTCGAGCGCGGTGAGCCACGTGATCTCACTGCGCGTGATCTTGCCGGCGACGATTTCGACCTGTTCCCCGCCGGCCATCGCTTCGATCGGGAGCTCGTACTCGTAGTCCTCGGCGACTTGCTGCTCGAACCGTGCACGGTCGCGGAGCGAGATCGGAAAGAGCACGCGGTTCCACTCGGCATCGAAGTCCTGGGGCGCCGCGATCCCTTGTCCGATGATCAGGCGCACCGCTCCCGGGAGGTCCCACGGCGCGGCGAGCACGCCCCCCATCTCATCTTCGACCGGTGCGAGGATTCCCTCGATCTCGGTAAGGGTCGCGGAGGCGCTCTCCGCCGCGGCCTCGTGACGCGCCTCGGGAGTGAGAGCGCGCAAGGAAGCCATCGTTGCGGCGAGCTCGTTCCGCGTCGTCAGGAACACCCGACTCGGAGTGCTCTCTTCGTCGTCGAGCTCGAGAAACAGGCTCGCGATACACTCCCGGGCATCGGGGTCGTGGAAGGGGAGCAGTGCATCGGACTCGGAGACGAGAATCTCGGTCTCGTTCCTCACCACCAAGATCATCACATCGTCTTCGTTGGTGGCGGCGTTCTCCAAGTTGAAGAGTGCCGACACTTCCACGCCGTCGAGGTCGATCGCTTCTCCCTCCGACAACCACTGTCGGGGCCAGTCGGGGAGGTACTCCTCGAAGAGCGGCTCGAGGTAGGCGATGCTCACCGGCAGGAGCAGAGTGGGCGAGTTCGGAAGCTTCTGCCGGAGCTCGAGGAGCGAGTACGGGTCGCAGTGATCGGTGTGAGAGTGGGAGAGGTAGATCGCGTCGATCGCGGGGAGCCGATCGAAGTCGATGCGGATCCGCGGGAAGCGACCACAGAGGTCGCCGATCACGTGATCCGTGATCCACGGGTCCGCGAGGATGCGGACCGGCTCGGGGCGATCGCCGGTGATCTCGACCAAGAAACAGCTGTGTCCGAGGCTCATGATTTTCATGCCGGGGAGAGTACCGGGGAGCCTGCTCCGAAGGAAGGGCGGGGGTGTCAGCGGAGGCGCTTCCAGCCGGAGCTCAGCCGTGCGGGATCAACACCAACACGTCGATGAGCACATGGAGCACGATCGGAGCGACGACCGACCTGCACCGTTCTCGAAGGACTCCGTAGGAGAGCGCACCCAAGGTCGCAATTCCGTGCCCCCACGCGAGCGAGCCCGCCCCCGTGAAGGTGTTGAGTGGATTGAGGAGGTGGACGAGGCTGAACAGGAGCGCCGCCCCAAAGAGTCCGACACCGAAGCGGATCCCGGCCACGTGAACCGGGGTGCCGAACGCCTGGTTGAGGCGCCCTTGAATGTACCCGCGGAAAAACAACTCTTCGCCGATCCCCGCACCGAGGACGCGCCAGGCGACGATCGGCGCGATCGCAAGAGGGTCGCCGCCAGGGATCCAAGTCACCACGATCGGCGCCAGGATTGGATCGCCCAGAGGATGATCGTGGCGACGATCATGCAAAGACCGGGTGTGAAGTTGAGAGCGTGCTCGCTCTCGAACCGACCCCACGCTGTGTAGATTCGGATCATCTTGAAAGCGCTAGAGGTGATCGCGAATACGATGAGCACTTCGAGTAATGCGAACGGCCGACCCACGGGTGTACCCTCGGTTTCCTAAACTTCGTGCATGATCTCTTTCTCGATCTCGATCACGACCGCCCCGTCATGGGTTTCGACGAAGTTCTCGAGTTTCAACAGCTGCGCATCCGCGGTTTTCGATTCGAGCGAAACAAAGGCGATCCCGATCGTCGCCCGCTGGTGCAGGTCTTGATCACCGACCTCCGCAACGGAGACATTGAAGCGCGACTTGAGTCGCTCTTTGAGACTCTTGACCACCGAGCGCTTCTCCTTGAGCGAGTGCGCCATCGGTATCTGTAAGCTGACTTTCATGACGCCGAGCTTCACGCGTCCCCCATCTCTTCGGTGCTGAAGTCTATCCCGAGGTCGGCGAGTTTTCGACTGAGGGTCTCCAGTGGGATGTCCAACCGCGAGGCGACCGCAGAGACGTTCCGCGCACCCCCCTCCAATAGAGCGAATTCGATCCAGGCCTTCAGGTCTTGGCGCAGCTTCACGGGCGATATTCCGAGCAAGCGCGCGGCGGGGCGGAGCTTCCAGTCTTGGAAACGCAGCGCCTCGATGATCAGTTTCCCCGAGAATTCGCGCTGGACCCGGTAGTACGGCTTCCCCTCCTTCGGTGCCTTGTCGTCGGTGGCGATGAAGATCGAGCGGACGTGCCCGGGATCGATCACCAGAGAGTCACCGTCGGGGACTTCCAAGGGGGGCATGGTCGCCTCGGCGGGGATGTCGATCGGAATCGGGTCGCCACGCACCTCGAACGTCCGCCGGACCGCGTGCGCATCGAGGCGATCGCCTTCCGTGAGATCGATCGCCAGCTTCACGAAGTTCTCGAGCTCTCGAACGTTGTTTGCTTCCCAGTCACGAACGACCAACTGGGCGAGCGCTTCGGTCTCGATCCCTCGCACAGGCGGGTTCTTCCGCACGCCTGCCGACGCGATGAAGTGATCGATCAGGAGCGGCAGGTCTTCCTTCCGTTCCCGCAGCGGCGGGATGCGAATCGGAAATTGATGGATTCGGTGAAACAGGTCGTGGATGAAGCGACCGGCGTCGACCTCTTCTTCGAGATCTCGGTTCGTCGCGCACACCACTCGCACGTCGACCTTGCGATGCGTGCTCTCGCCCACTCGACGGATTTCTCCTTCCTGGAGGACGCGCCGGAGCTGCTGCTGCATCGATTTGGAGGCATCGGAAATCTCGTCGAGGAAGAGTGTCCCGCCGCTCGCCTGTTCGAAGGCGCCCGACTTGTCCCCGACCGCGCCGGTGAACGAGCCCTTCACGTGCCCAAACAGCTCGCTCTCGAGGAGGCTCTCCGACAGTGCGCTGCAATCGACCACAATGAATGGCTGATCCATGCGGCGACTCTGCGCGTGGATCGCGCGGGCGAGCAGCTCCTTGCCGCACCCCGACTCGCCGGTGATGAGGACGGTGCGCTCGATTCCCGCCGCGACGCGCGCGAGATCTGTGATTTTCTGCATTGCGGCGGACTCGCCGATGATGTCGGGCAGGGTTGCGGTCTTGGCGGTGCGCTCTTTGAGCGCTTGAATCTCGACGACGTGCTTCTGGTGAATGAGGGCGGTCTTCACATACGGTGCAATTGTCACCGCGAATGTGCCCAAGAACTCGCGGTCCTCCGTCGTGAAGAGGTGGGTGGCGTCGCGGCGTTCGACGTAGAGCGCACCGAGTACTCTGGTGTCCGACTCGATCGGCACCGAGAGAAGCGACAAGATTTCGAGGCTCTGGATACTCTTCGCTTTCTCGAAGCGCGGATCATGGCGGGCGTTTTCACAGAGGACCGGCTTGCCCGAATTCAAAGTCTCTTCAACGATTGTGCGACTGAACGCCTTGTCTTCCCCATCGACCTTCCACCCTGCGCCGACTTCGAGGGCTTCGCCGCTCTCTCGCTGGATGATGATCAGGGCGTGGTCGATCGAGCGTCCCTCGCCGAACTCGAGCTCTTCCATGGCGCTCTTCAGGATGGCGTCGAGAATCTTCCGGATGTCATAGTTCCAGTCGACCTCTTGACGAAGGTAGAACTCGTCGAGGGTCTTGTGAATCCGCGAAAGCACCGCGCGGCGTCGGTAGTCGAGTTTCGCCATCGCCTATCCTCCCGCCGGACCGAGGTCCTCGAGTTCGGCTCGAACTCGGGCGAGTTCGCCCTGGCTCTCGAGCTCCTCGAAGACCGCTTCTGCGTCGGTGAGGAGCTCGCGAGCACGGTCCTCCTCTTCGACCATGAGCAAGAACGTCGCGAACTCGCGCCGAGTGACCGCCAAGGCGTGTCGTGCTCCGAGTCTCTCGAAAATGCTGATTGCGCGCTCGAAGTAGCGCCCCGCGCGATCCGC
>CALEHF010000068.1 GCA_937876125.1 uncultured bacterium | reverse complement strand
CCGCGCTGTCCTCATGCCGCAGATCGCTGCCGCCGCGAAGAGCCGGAGCTCGAGGTGATCGGAACCGAACACACCGTCGCGTGCTGGCGCGTGGACGAGATCGAGCAAGTGCATCCGCTCGCCGACAGGAGACTGAAGTGACCGAGACCGCTCCCGCCCCGCGCGCTCCGAAGAGTGCCACGAGCGTCGCCCCGCTCCTCGAAGTGAAGAACCTGGTGAAACACTTTCCCATCAAGAAGGGGGTGTTCCACCGAACTGTGGCCCAAGTCCAGGCCGTCGATGGAGTCAGCTTTACGCTGAACCGCCGCGAGACTCTCGGATTGGTCGGCGAATCCGGCTGTGGGAAAACCACGGTGGGGCGCACATTGCTCCGCCTGCTCGAGCCGACTTCGGGGAGCGTGATTTTTGACGGGCAAGACGTCTTTGAGATGGGACGACTCGAATTGCGTCAGCTCCGCCGCCGGATGCAGATCATCTTCCAAGATCCGTACGGCTCGTTGAATCCCCGCATGACGGTGGGGGCGATCATCGGCGAGGGGCCGCTGATTCACCAAATGGGAACGAAAGCAGAGCGTCGCGAACGGGTCGAGTATCTGATGTCGCGGGTGGGCCTTGACCCGGTGAACCAGATCAACCGATACCCGCACGAGTTCTCCGGGGGCCAGAGGCAACGCATCGGCATCGCTCGTGCGCTCTCGGTGAACCCCGATTTCATCGTCTGCGACGAAGCGGTCAGCGCGCTCGACGTCTCGATTCAGGCGCAGATCATCAACTTGCTGATCGAGCTTCAGGATGAGTTCGACTTGAGCTACCTCTTTATCGCCCACGACCTCGCGGTGGTCGAGCACATCAGCGATCGCGTGGCGGTCATGTACCTCGGGAAGATTGTCGAGGAGGCACCCGCACGGGAGCTGTACACCAACCCGCGCCACCCCTACACCGAAGCGCTTCTGTCCGCGGTACCCGAGCCCGATCCGACGCTTCGGAAGAAGCGCATCTTGCTCACCGGCGATGTGCCGACTCCGATCAATCCGCCGAGCGGCTGCCGTTTCCACACCCGCTGTCCGAAGGTCATGGACGTCTGCTCGACCGTGTTCCCGAAGGCCTTCCCGATCAGCCCCGGGCATCGCAGTCACTGCTACCTCGAGGATCCCGAGCACGCCCCGAAGAAGCCCACGCCCCCCGCAACCTCCACATGATCCCGCATTCGCGCCCCACGCTCCTCCCCGCGATGGCAGAAGCGAGCGCGCGCGTCCTCGAGTCCGGACAACATGCGGGTGGCGCGGAGCGACTTGTTTTCGAAACGGAGCTCGCGAAGTTCTGCGGGCAGCCCCACGCGATCGCTGTGCAGTCGGGGAGCGCCGCGCTCCACCTCGCACTCATGACCCTCGGGGTCCCGCGAGGGAGCCGAGTCCTCGCGCCGAGTTACGCCTGCGCCGCTCTCCTGAATTCCATCGATGCGGTCGGTGCCACCGTGCTCCTCGCCGACATCGACCGCGGTTGCCTCTCCATCACCCCAGAGACCGCGCGCGCCGCGTGTGCGCGTGAGGCCGTCGATGAGGATGAAGTCGCCGCTGCGATCGTCCCGCATATGATCGGGTTGCCCGCTCCTGTCGATCGTTGGGACCTCGCCATCCCGGTGGTCGAAGATGCCGCCATGGCCCTCGGGACTCGCATCAACGGTCGACCGGTCGGGGAGTACGGCGAGATCGCGGTGCTCAGTTTCTACGCGACCAAGATGCTCTCCACCGGGCAGGGGGGAGCCGTGGTGATGACCGGCGACGGCTTCGCCGATGACGCACGCGATCGGATCCAGTACGACGGGCGCGACGAGTGGCGCCCCAGCTGGAACTACCCGCTCCCCGACCTCGCCGCGGCGATCGGTCGCCCGCAACTCGCCGCGATGGAGGAATGGATCGAGCGCCGCCGGGCCATCGCAGCGCGCTACCAGGAAGCCGCGGAGCGAGCCGGTTGTGCCCGGCCTCCTGCGCCCCCCGGGGCGTGTCACTATCGGTTCTTGATCGAGCTTTCCGACTTTGCCGCCGGACAGCACGCCGATGAGCATTTCCGAGGACGAGGAATCGAAGCGAAACCGGCGGTGTTCCGGCCTCTGCATCGCTATCTCGAGCTGGCGGATCTGGACTTTCCGGTGACGACCGAGGTTTGGGAGC
>CALEHF010000067.1 GCA_937876125.1 uncultured bacterium | reverse complement strand
TCTCGCGGGTTTTGCACTTCTCGCGGGTTTTGCACTTCTCGCGGGTTTTGCACGGTACGCGGGCTCTCGTCTTTCGTCGGGACGACCGCATTCCCAAAAGCGCAACGTTCGGGAGCGCAACGCCAAGATCGCGCAGCAGAAAAGACATCATCGGGGTCCCTTTCCCGCGGAGTTTTCACCCTCTTCAAGGAATTTGCTCAACTGCTGGCGCGCACGAAAAAGACGCGACTCGACCGCTTTCACCGTCGTCCGGAGGAGGCGCGCGATCTCGCGATACGACCGTCCTTCTGCGTGTTTCAGAAAGATCACCTCGCGATACTCCGGTGGCAAGGAGCGGATCGCGGCGCGAATTCGCTCCCCCTTCTCTCCTTGCATCATCGCATCGGCGCCGGCAGCGACACGCGGTCCCGTCCGGTCCTCTCCCGGAAGCTCCTCCCAGCCTTTCTCGCGCCCGGTCACTCGGCCACGCCGACGCGCAACGTCGAGGGCAGCGTTCTTCACGACCTGAAGGAACCAGCCCGAAAAACGCTCCGGCTGGGTGAGGCTAGACAGCTTCTGCCATGTCTTGAAGTGAGCTTCTTGAAGAGCATCCATGGTGAGATGTACATCGCCGAGGGTTCCGTACGCCTTGGCGGTCGCCACGCCCCGATGACGTTCGATGAGAATGGTGAATGCCTGGTGGTCCCCCCGCTGAGAGCGCATGACGAGGTCGCGCAGTTGATCGGGGCGGAGGTCTCCCTCCAGCTGTCCATCTCCCCCGGAATGGGGGAGAGAATTCGCAGCGTTCGGAGCAGAGGTGTTGAGCAGGGGGGGGGAGGCGGAATTCGCCTGAGACTCGGCGGAATTCGCCTGAGACTCGGCGGAATTCGCCTGAGACTCTGCGGAGGCTTCCTCGGAGTCAGCGGGTTCGGAGTGGCGGGAATCATCACCGGGCATCAAAACCTCGAAGCCGCTCGAACGAATCTCGGAGGCGGGACCGCGCGTGCGGGGGGTGGCGGAGTTCTTTCGACGACCGAGTTCTCGACCCAAGGCTTCGAACAAACTTCGCCTCCACCCTCGTCCTTTGGGGCACATCCGCGCTCATTCTTCGAATGACCACCCTCACTCTTTGAAGGACCACTCACTCTTTGAATGAAGAGCCCCGTTCGAGCGGGCTGGCTCCCCTCGATCTTCCCCCGCAATCTTAGGACCCCACCCCGACCGCCGGAAGACGCCACCCTCCCCGGAATCCTTCGGTTCGGAATCGAACTCGGTGAACAAAGAAGCTGAATTCCACGGGCAGAGGGGGCAGAAGCCAATGTGTTCGGAGTTCGTTTCACCGCGCTAACGGCCACGAGATGGCCTCTGCTCCAAGATTGAATCGAGGATGCCGAGATAGCTGAAGTAGCGGCGAGGATCGATCCCCCCGCTCTCCCCCGCTTCCCGGATCGGGCAACCCGGCTCTTCGCGATGCAGGCAATCGTTGAATCGGCATTGGCCGAGAAACGGCCGGAGTTCACGAAAGCACTCCGCGAGCTCACCGGGTTCGAGCTGCCAAAGCGCGTAGTCGCGAAATCCTGGCGTATCCAGAACCGCGCCGCCGCAGGGCATCGGGTACCAAGTCACCGCGGTCGTCGTATGGCGCCCCTTCTCGTTCGCCTTACTGACCTCGCCGACACGGAGATCGATGCCAACGATGGGACCGATGAGTGAGCTCTTCCCCACTCCCGAGGGACCCGAGACCACGGACGCGCGGCCGCGCATCGATGCCTTCAGCTCTTCGAGCCCTTCGCCTGTTACTTGGCTGGTGCGGATGACGCGGTACCCAATTTCTTCGTAGACCCCGAGTTCTTCGGCGATTTCTTCGCTGATGCCGAGATCGCACTTGTTCAGCACAATCAGCATTTCGAGCTCGGAGCTTTCTGACGCGACAAGAAGTCGGTCGAGCGCACCAAACTTGGGCTTGGGTTGTCGGGCCGCGAAGACGGCGATCACCTGATGGACATTCGCTGCGATGACGAGCTCGCGGCCTCGTCCCGATTCTCGCCGCCGCGAGAGCGAAGTTCCACGAGGAAGGATCTCTTCGACACAGCCGCGGCCGGGCCCATCGGGAGAGATCACCACATGATCCCCCACGACGACCGCGTTCGAACCGTGCCGCCGTAGGTTTCCCCGCAGCTCGCAACTCAGGCGCTCTTCGCCGATGAGAACCGTGACCTCGCGACTCGAGCGAAAGATGACCTGGCCGTTGCGAGTCTCCGTCAAGCGTTCTCCCTTATCAAACCTCGAGCTCCGCGGGCGGCTCTTCGCCCGAGAGAGGAAGAGCAGCGACGACCGTGTCGAGGTACTTGAGTGTCTGCTGAGGCGCGAGGCCGACAAACCGGGCGGGATCCCAAGGGGGCAGTCGTTTCACAATCGGCCCGAGCACCTCGTCCTCCTCGAGGAAACCTCGCAGCGGATTCGCACCCCCCTCTTCGACAAGTTGTTGCTTCGCCCGCCAAGAGAGTTGCCGGATGCGCTCATGAAGCTCCTGTCGATCGCCGCCGTCACTGACGCCTCCCATCAGGATCTCCTCCGCCGCCATGAACGGGAGCTGCTCGGCAATTCGTCGCTCCACGACTCGCGGAACCACGTGGAGCCCGCTGGCCACGTTTTCGAGCGTGATGAGGATCGCATCGGCCGTGAGGAACGCTTGGGGGATCGCGACGCGCCTGTGCGCACTGTCATCGAGGGTCCGCTCCATCCACTGCGTCGCAGCAAGGGTGGCAAGACCAGGAACGATGGCCATCAGATGCCGCGCGAGGGAGCAGAGTCGCTCGGAACGCATCGGATTTCGCTTGTAGGGCATCGCAGACGAGCCGACCTGAGATTTCTCATACGGCTCTTCGACCTCGCCGAAACTTTGGAGGAGGCGCAGATCGGTCGCGATCTTGTGGACCACGGTCCCGAGTTCACCCAATCGCCCCACCACACGCTGGTCCCAGACTCGCGGATACGTTTGGCCCGTCAAGGGGAAGACGCGATCGAAACCGACCTTCTGCGCGACGAGAGCCTCGAGCGCTGCGACCTTCGTTTCGTCGTCATTGAAGAGGTGCAGGAAAGACGCCTGGGTCCCGGTGGTCCCTTTCACCCCGCGGAAGGGAAGACGAGTCCGAATGTCCACGAGCTCCTGCCAGACGTCGACGAGATCTTGGAGCCAAAGGGCCGCGCGTTTCCCGACTGTCGTCAACTGGGCGGGCTGAAGATGCGTGAGCCCGAGCGTAGGCACCGAGGCGTGGGTGCGAGCGAACTTCGAGAAGGCGTGGATGGTGCGCAGGAGACGGTCAGAAATCATCTCGAGGCCTCGACGCATGACAATGAGGTCCGCATTATCGGTGACGTAGCAACTCGTGGCGCCAAGGTGGATGATTCCGCGTGCCGAGGGAGCGACTTCCCCGTAAGCGTGGATGTGTGCCATGACGTCGTGGCGAAGCTCCTTCTCGAACACCGCGACTCGGGAAAGATCGATCTGATCGCGGTTTGCGCGCAGCTCTTCGATCTGCTCGGCCGTCACAGGGAGTCCGAGTTCATGCTCCGCTTCGGCGAGAGCGATCCAAAGGTCTCGCCACACCCGTGCGCGGGCCAGTGGAGAGAAGAGCTCCTGCATGCTCCGGGAAGCGTAGCGTTGCGAGATCGGGTCTACGTATCGCTCCAGGGCGGGATCGTTCACCGGTGCCGACCTGGAGGAAAGAGCATCATCTGACCGCACGTTCATCCTTCCCTGACGCCCGCGATCTCGGACGCCGAGTCGCAGCCACCAAGCATATCTCAGAGAGGAGCCCTGCTCGGCTCGAGGAACGACTTCCCGGGCTCGAGGCGATCTCGTCCATCGAGAGCACCTCATCTTCCGAGAAAATCGACGCGGGAATCCGTCGAAGGGGTCGGGCTATCAGTCCGATACCCAGAATGCGGGGTGTTTCGCCCCCGCCCACGGACCGTCGAGAGCCCAGGACGGGGCTC
>CALEHF010000066.1 GCA_937876125.1 uncultured bacterium | reverse complement strand
GATCAGATCCTTCTTCACCGCGACGAGTAACGACTTCATCTCTCTGTCACCAGAGGCGGTGTCGACCTCTTCGAGCTTCTGCCCGTCGATCGCCACTTCGTCGATCTCGAAGGGGATGTACTTGTCCGCCTCGAACTTGAGCGCTCCCTTGAGCTCGGTCTCGTCCATGGTCGGCAAGTTGAGATAGCGGACGATCACTGAGCGACCAGAAACCGACGTCGCCACGCGGCGCGTCTTGATTCCTGCCTCCTGCAGTACCCGCTTGATCACATCCGGGAGGTCTTCCCGATTGTGGATCCGACCGATTCCGAAGCCGGTCACTTTCACGCTGTCCCCGAAGTCGGTCAGCTCGATTGCCTTGACCTCACTGGTCCCGATATCGAGGCCGACCAGGGCATTTCTCCGCTTGAACATTATCCCTATGCCTTCTCCGCTGCGTGGCTCGGGTCGCCACCTTGCTCCGGGTGCGAGCGTGTGGATCGGCCCTGCTCCATCCGACCGACGTCGGTACGGGTCCGTCCCGTGAGCAGGATCACTTGAGCGTCCGAACTGGTTTCGCGTCCAGGGATGCCCGACCCACAGAATCGTGAGTCGGATCCGCCGGCGGGGACACCGCCACGAGGAGGGTCCCTAGAAGTATAGGTACAGGGATTCGAGACCGTCAAATCGACGGCGGGCCGGGCCCGGCGCTTGCGTGGAGAGATGGGGCGAAGAAGCGCCCAGGGTGCGGAAGAGAGAGAGTTGGCGCGGAGGAAGGTAATCGAAGAGAAGGAGTGCTTCGAGTGAGAACGACACGATCAAAGACGCGCGCCGACCTCCGGAAGGTTCTCGATCGCCCACCGTTTGAGTGCGCGAGTGATCGCCACTCCATCGCTCATCTCGAGGCACCGGGACGCCAGATCCTGCGCCTCGTACACCTTCAAGCTGCGGATCACCTGCTTCACCTCGGGGATCATCTGCGGACTCACGCTGAGCTTACGGAGTCCCAAACCGAGGAGAAGCGGCAGATAAAGTGGCTCAGAGGCCATTTCCCCGCAGACGGAGACCTCGATATCACTCTTGCGGCCCACCGCGAGCAGCTGAACGAGAAGACGGAGGATCGCGGGATGAACCGGGTCGTAGAGATCCGCGACGTGCTCGTTCCCGCGATCGACGGCGAGCGTGTACTGGACCAGGTCGTTCGTCCCCACCGACAAGAAGTCGACGCGAGGAGCGAGCAGGTCTGCGATGAGTGCCAGGGAGGGAACCTCCACCATCACGCCGATCGGAATGTCCTCGTCGAAGGAGATACCCTCCCCACGAAGCTCTTCCTTGACCTGATCGACAAACACGAGGGCCTGGTCGAGCTCGTGGATCGAAGTGATCATCGGGAACATCAGTCGCACGGGACCGAGGGCTGAAACTCGAAGGATCGCACGGAGTTGCTCACGGAAAATGTCAGGCCGGACCAGACACCAGCGAATCGATCGGCAGCCGAGGAACGGGTTGTCCTCGACGATCGGCGTCGAGTCTTCGACCGCCTTGTCGCCGCCGAGGTCGAGAGTTCGAATGGTCAGGGGGCGCCCGGCGAGCTCCTGGAGAACCATGCGATAGTTCTGGAAGTGCAACTCTTCGCCGTTTCGAGGAGATTGGAAGTAGATGAACTCCGTGCGGAAGAGGCCGATCCCTTTCGCGCCCAACTCGACGGAGGCGTGCACTTCCTGGGGAAGCTCAATGTTCGCGAGGATCTCGATGGGGTGGCCGTCGATCGATTCGGCCGGAAGCTTCGTCTGCCTGCGCAATCGGCGTGCAACCCGCCTCGTGTCCGCCTCTTTTTGACGATACTCCTCGAGGGTACGCTCATCCGGGTCGATGAGCACGACGCCGCGGAAGCCGTCGATGATCAGCAAATCCCCCCCGATCGCAGCCGTCGAGATCTCCTCGAGGCCCACCACCGCCGGAATTCCGAGGGCGCGCGCCATGATCGCAGTGTGAGAGGTCTTTCCCCCCACGTCGGTCGCGAAACCGTGGATCCAGCGAGTATCGAGTTTTGCGGTCTGCGCGGGAGTCAGATTGTGGGCGACGAGCACAACCTCCTGCTCCAGAGTGTTGATCGTCTCCATCCGTCGCCCGAGCAAGGTCGAAAGAATCAGCTTCTCGACATCATACAAATCGTGAACGCGCTCAGCGAGGATCGGCGAATTCATCGCCTGGAACTTCTTGATGTAGCGGTTTAGGATCCGAGAGACGGAGTGCTCGGCGGTGTACTGATGGTCGCGAATCCCCTCGATGATCTCATTCTTCAAGATCGGGTCCGCGACCAAATCTTTGTGGATCTCAAGGATCTGGGTGTGAATCGCGATCTTCGAGTCGAGTCGGCTGATCTCGGCCGCGAGGCTCTTTTGGGCACCGCGAACCCCCGCTTCGAAGCGAAGAACTTCGGTGTCGACCTCTTGCTTCTCGATGAAGCGCTGGGGAATCCGGAGTTCCTCGGTGTCGAGGACGAATGCCTGCCGGATCGCGATCCCGGGTGAGACGGGGATCCCTTTCTTCAGCTGCATTCGAGTTCCCTCCCCTCTTGCCCGGCGGGCTCCCAGCAAACTCTAGTGGCCCAGCAAACTCTAGTGGCACGCGTGACGCGCGCCGAAATCCCTACTTCGCCCCGAAGTCAGAGCGGACCAGGTCGACCAGAGCAGCCATCGCAATCTCTGCGTCGGCACCGGAAACCTTCACCACGATGCTCGCACCGGGCGCGACTCCGAGTCCGAGCACCGCGATGATGCTCTTTCCGTCGACCTCGGGGCCATCGGGGGTCGAGACGCGCACGTCTGCGCGAAACTGCTGCGCAAGACGGACGAATTCCGTCGAAGGTCGTGCATGCAATCCGGTCTTGTGTGTGATCTCGAGAGTCTCGACAAATTCCACTTCAGGCGGTCCTTCGCGCGGGGGCGCCGAGAAACTCCTCGGCGAGAAGTTCGGCGAGCCGAATCGAGTGATGTCGGGCTGTCGCGGCTTCACGATCGAGGAGATCCGCCTCCACAACCCGCAAACCTCGATCACGGAGCACTTGAACACCCGTGACCGGGCGACAACCGTCTTCGGCATAGCGTTCAATGAGAGCTTTGGGAAATTCGCCCGCGTGGGCCACCACGCCGGTGATGAACGGGCGCCCGGCGTGTCGCTCGATCGCATCCACGTGGGCCGTCAGATCGAGATCTGTCGTTTCACCCCGCTGAGTCATCACGTTCGCGATGTAGATCTTCTGACCCGAATTCTCGAGCACACGCCTTCGAATTCCGTCGACGAGGAGGCCGGGAATCACGCTGGTGAACAGGCTCCCGGGCCCAAACAGAAGCACATCGGCCTGTTCGATCGCCTGGGCGACATCCTCGGCGGGCTCGCTGATGCGCGGGCGCATCTCAAGCCGTTCGATCGCGAGCCCCGAGTCAGAGATCTCGACCTCACCAGTGGACTTCGTACCATCCGGGTGGGTCGCGATGAGAGAGACTTTTTTCCCTGTCACCGGGAGCACCCGACCCCGCACATGCAAGAGGCGATTCAGCTCTCGAACGGCGACATCGAAACTCCCCGTGACGCGAGTCAGGGCCGTGATGAGGAGGTTGCCAAAGCTGTGTCCCTCGAGATCGGATTCTTCGAATCGATAGTCGAGGAGCCGAGAGAGGATCGGTTCGCCGTCCGCAAGGGCGAGGAGGCAATTCCGAATGTCTCCGGGTGGGACCATGTCGAATTCTTTGCGGAGTCGACCGGAGGAGCCTCCGTTGTCGGTCACAGCGACGACCGCGGTGATCGCATCGACCCATTCTCGCAAGCCAGTGAGCAGGCAAGACATGCCGGTGCCACCGCCGAAGGCGACTACTGAAGCCTGCCGTGTCGATGCGGCTCCCGCCATCGCCTGTCCCCACTCCCCGGCCAACTGTCCCCGCTCACCGACACTCAGTCCCACTGATTCTCGGCCGGGCGCCCGCGGCACCCCGCGCGCGAACAGTCGAGGAACGAATCGAGGGAACCCGATCGCCCGCCGAGGGGACCATCGGGTTCCTTCGAGCGCTCAGTGATCGGGCCCTCGGGCGCTCTGGGACACTACGAGCTCGGAAACTCCGTGCGATCGATGACCTCGCCGTACGTCTCCAAAGAGTCGTCCGGGTCAGGAGCATCGGTGATGGCCGGCCCGTCGCCGCCTCGGTGCGCACGGACCTTCTCCTTGTGGTCGCGAATCTTCCGCTCCGCCTTAGCGAGCATGCTGTCGATTGCGGCGTTCATCTTCTCCGCCTCGGCGCTGACTGCGATCGTTTCGCCGTGAGAGACGCTGATGACCGCCTCCGCTTGCTGCCTTGGCCCTTGCCCATCGAGAATGATTTCGATCTTGTTCAGACCGTTGAAGAACCTCGTGAGCTTCTCCGCCTTCTCGGTTGCGTAGCGCTTCATGCCGTCAGTGACGCTGTCGTGCCGCGCGGTAATCTTGACGACCATACATGCCTCCTTGCCACCGTTCTTCCCCCCCGCGACCCGATCCGCGATTCGCGAAGAAGAGAACGGCACTGCCTGAATCTCACGGATCGACCTCGATCCGAGTCAGTTCAGGTACCTCGTACCTCCGGTGGGGATGCCCCTCCTTGATAACACAGCGACGGAAGGCTGTCCATTGACGCACTGCGGGGCTTCGAACATATCCCCTGCCCCGAAAGTCACTTGCGACCGATATTGCGACGAGAAGACCCTCGCCCAGACCGCGGCCGGCGAGGGTATCAAAATCGCAGCGGCACCTCGTCGACAACGCACTCCGGCTCGCCCGGATAGCGAATCTGAGCAAGATGGAGGCCATGGGGCGGGGCGGTCTGTCCCGCCAGGGTTCTGTCCCTCGATTGAAGCACTTCCCCGACGGAAGCGACACCCGCCGATCCACGGCCAACCTCCACCAGCATGCCGACGATGTTTCGAACCATTCGGTAGAGGAACCCATCTCCGATCACTTGAATCCACACCTCGGGGAGAGAGTGGCGCAGTTCGATCGCCCGAATCGTCCGAATGGTGTTCTCGGGTCCCCCATTCGATCGGTTGCGGAATGCCTCGAAGTCATGGGTGCCGACCAGAGACTTGGCGGCTCGAACCATCGCGTCGAGATCTAAGGTCTGCCCGATCGCCCAGAGCCGGTGTCGACCGAGAACAGAGGCGCGGTGGGAGTTCCACAAGCGATAAACATAGCGTTTCTCGATCGCATCGCTCGAGGGGTTGAAATGAGGAGAACCGGGAGAGAAGGACCGAACCTCGATATCCTCGGGAGCGAGACACGCGATCGCGCGGGCGAGCTTCTCGGGCGCAAGGGTACCCTCGGCATCGATGCGAACGCATTGATCGAGAGCGTGGACCCCGGTATCGGTTCGAGAGGCTCCGCGGAGGATGACCCGATCGGTGCGGGTCACCTGCTCCACAATCCTCCGGAGCTCTCCTGCGACGGTGCGCACACCGTCGCTCTCCGTGAAGCCATGAAACTCGCTGCCGTCGTAAGCGATCCGCAAGATGACGCGCGTTACTTGCTCCGCCACAGCTCCGCGATCTGCATGGCATTCAATGCCGCCCCCTTAAGAATCTGGTCACCGACGACCCACAATTGGAGCACTCGCTCCCCGGTTCGACGCAGGCGACCGACGTGGACCGAGTGGGTCCTCGAGAGCGGGCCTGGCAGCGGAGGACGGCTCGGGTCGGAGATGTAAGTTGTTCCCTTTGCCGATTGCAGGAGTGCCGCTGCATCCGCGCGAGAAATCTCTTTCGGGTACACCAAGGTCACCGCGAGCGAGTGGCAGCGTTCAACCGGCACTCGAACGCACGTCGTATGAACCCGGAGATCGGGCCAGTCGAGGATTTTCCGCGATTCGTCGAGCATTTTGCGCTCTTCAGAGGTCATCCCGTCTTCCCCCACCTCACCGATCAACGGAAAGAGGTTGCCCTCGATCGGGAACGGGAACGGGTTTCCCTCTTGGAAATCTCCTCGAGCGCGCTCGCGCTCGAGAGCCTCGAGTCCGCCGCGCCCTGCACCGGAAACCGCCTGGTAGGTGTCGGCGATCACCCGGTAGGGGCCGAGTGCGCGCAGAGGGGCGATGGCGAGGAGGAGCAGTATCGTCGAGCAGTTGGGGTTCGCGATGATGGCAGGCGCTGAGGAAACCAGCTCCCCGTTGATCTCGGGGATCACCAGGGGAACGCCCGGCTCGAGGCGAAACGCCGAAGAGTTGTCAACAACCGCGACACCCTCGTCGATGAACCACGGAGCCCACTTCCGAGCGACATCACCCGAGGCTGCGAACAAGGCGACGTCGATGTCGGAGAGATCCGCAGACTCGTTCAGTTCCTCGATCTCGAGCTCGAAGCCCTCTTTCCAGGGCACGGCGCGTCCCGCAGAACGGGCGGAGCCGAACAGACGGGGCGGCTCCTCCCCCAGCGCGCTCTCGCGCAAGAGCTCGAGCATCGCTTCTCCGACACAGCCACTCGCTCCTACGACTGCGACCGATGGCATCGGCGCTCCTTCCTCCTCGCGAGGAACCAAAGGCTCCACGGGAGAATGACCAACATGAATACGGCGAGAGCGACGACCATTACTTCAGATCGTCCCATCGTGAACAGCATCGGCTAAGAACCGTCCCCGGGTGGAGGGGGAAGTTTCCGTTCTTTGATTTCAGTAAGAAGTTCTTCTCGGAACTCGGCCACCAGGCGCGCCCCCAAATCCCCTCCACCGTGGCGACGAACGGAGACGGTTCCGGCGTCCTGGTCCTTTCCTCCGACGACCAGGAGGTAGGGAATCTTGAGCTCTGCGCCGTTCTTGATCTTCGCGCCGACGCGGTCGTCGGAGCGGTCGATCTCGGCTCGAACCCCGACGTCCTTCAGCTCGTCCGTCACTTTTTCCCCGTACTCCACGAACTTCTCGCTGACCGGCAACACCCGAACCTGCTCCGGAGCGAGCCAGGTGGGGAACGCTCCCTCGAAGTGCTCGATGAGCAGTCCGCAGAAGCGTTCCATCGAGCCGAACGGCGCACGGTGGATCATCACCGGCCGATGCGGTTGGTTGTCGGGGCCGATGTAGCTCAGATCAAAGCGCTCCGGGAGATTGTAATCCACCTGAACCGTTCCTAGTTGCCACTCACGACCGATGGCGTCCCTGACGACGAAGTCGATCTTCGGTCCATAGAACGCAGCCTCCCCCGGCTCTTCAGTGAAGGGGACGCCGAGCGTCTCCGCCGCGTCGCGGCACGCCGACTCAGCGCGATCCCATCGGTCGGGATCGCCGGTGTACTTCGAAGAATCCGCGTCGCGGAGACCGACGCGCACGCGGTAGTCGGACATGCCGAGGGTCCCGAGGACTAACTCGACCAATCCAAGGCAGCCGCGAATCTCGGCCGGCACTTGCTCTTCGGTGCAGAAGAGATGGGCGTCATCTTGGGTGAAGCCCCGCACTCGGGTCATTCCGTTCAGCTCGCCCGACTGCTCCCAGCGATACACGGTTCCAAACTCCGCCAGGCGGACGGGGAGGTCGCGGTAGCTGTGGGGCGTGGAGTCGAACACCTTGATGTGGTGCGGGCAATTCATCGGTTTGAGGAGGTAGCCCTCTATCTCCCCTGCGTCGAGTTTGTTCGAGAGATCCGCGCAGCTGCACCCCTCACTCGCCAACTTTTCAAGGTGCTCCGACGCGATGAGCGGCGGGTACTGACTCTCTCGGTAGTAGGGAAAGTGTCCGCTGGTCTTGTAGAGCTCGAGTTTCCCGACGTGCGGGGTGTAGATCGTTTGGTATCCCTGTCGGACGAGCTCGGTGCGAATGAACTCTTCCAACTCACGGCGCACGGTCGCGCCGCGGGGGAGCCAAAGGACCAGCCCTTGCCCCACCGCTTCGTCGATGCGGAACAGTCCGAGCTTCTTTCCGATGCTGCGGTGGTCACGCCGCTTCCCCTCTTCGAGGCGACTGAGGTGCTCGCCAAGGTGCGCCTCATGGGGGAACGCGGTGCCATACACACGAGTCAAGCTGTCGGAGTCCGCGTCCCCGTGCCAGTAACTCGAGGCGACGCTCATCACTTTGAACGCCCCGATTCTCTGAGTGGAAGGGACGTGGGGTCCGCGGCAGAGATCCTCCCAGGCACTCCCCGGCTCACCGGTCGCGTAGAAGGAGAGGCTCTTGGAGCCAGTCTCCACCGCACGCACCGCGTTATCGAGTTTGTACTTGGAGCCCTCGATCTCCAGCTTCTTCATCCCTTCCTCCACTGGAAGGTCGTAGCGCGTGAAAGGGCGGTTCTCTTCGATGATCGAAGCCATCTCCTTCTCGATCGCGGCGAAGTCGTCGGTCGAGAGGGGGCGCCCCGCGGGCATGGCGATGTCGTAGTAGAACCCCTGGTCGGTCGGGGGCCCGTAGACGAGCTGCGCCTCGGGGACGATTCGTTGGATCGCTTCCGCCATCACGTGAGCGCAACTATGACGGATCAAGTACAGACAATCTTCTGACGGGGTTTGCGTCTTCCGTGCCGCAGTCACCAACGACACCTCGGCGTCTTCGAGGATCGGATAGGTCACGTCGACAAGCTCCCCGTTGACCCTGGCCCCGATCGTCGCCTTGGCGAGTCCGGCGCCAATGTCGCTGGCGATGCTCGCGGGGTCGGTCTGCCCCTCAAACTCTCGACGGCTTCCGTCGGGCAATGTGATCACTGGCATGAAATTGGCACTCCCGGAGTTTCTGGCGTGGGTGCGGCGACGACATGGGGCCGTCGCTCAGAGAGAGGATTCTAGCCCGCCCGATTCCTTCATGGCGAGGCGGAATTGAGTTCTCGGCCGTACGCGCCGGTCTCTTTGCCTTTCTTGCTTGCCGTACATCCAAGGAGGCCCCCGTGCCTGGGTAGGGGGCGCTGGATCGCCGGTCGAACAGAGCGCCGGGAAAGGAATCCGGCTGGATGTCGAAATTGCCGGTACCATAACGTCGAATCTGCATCTAGATTGGTGTCAGACTTTTTCCTTGGCGAGACGCCCCCCACCAGCGGAGGAGGCGTGAGAAGAGGGATACTCGAGAGAGCGGTCGGAATGGTTCCCGCCGGGGGCGCACTCTCGATTCGCCGCAGATGATTGAGTCGGTGGGCTCAATGATCTGGGGCTCGATTCAATGGGGCTCGACGCGACGATCGAAACTAGCTCGGTTCTCGTGGCGCGCCTCGAGGAGGCCTGCATGCAATTGAAACGTTCGCTCAAGCTCGGGTTGGCGCTCGGACTCTTCGTGTTCGGACCCACTCTGGTCGAAGGTCAGTGCACCCCGACCTGGGTCATCAGCGGCACAGTGGTGGACAACAATGGAGTGGGGCTCGTCGGCTACGATCTCGACATCCTCCTCGGCGGCAATGCCCTCGTTGTCTCCCAGGACTTCACAGTGCTCGGGGGAGTCTTCAACATCGTGATCTGTGCAGAGGGGGGGACTCCGCAGACGGATACCTACACCCTCGCGGTCAACCCGCCCGCCGGATCTCATTTCTTCCCCGCCAGTTTCCAAAGCTTCTTGGGCGGAACCGGCTCGGTTGGGGCCCTCGCCCTCGATCCAGGTTTTTTGGTCTCCGGAGTGGTCACGAACGAGCAGAACATTCCGCTCGAGGAAGCCGATCTTCAGTTCTCAGACCCCGTGACAGGAACGTTGATCCAGTTCTCCGGTGAGGCGACCGACCCCGCGGGAGCTTTCACCGTCCTCGTCACGCCGGGGACCTATGACATCGTCGTACGTGAACTTCCGCTCACCACGAACCCCGCCGGGCCGTACGTCTCGGTCCAATTGCAAGACCGGGTGATCGATGCCGACGTCGACTTAGGCACGTTGGTTCTTCGAGACGCCTACATCTTGAACGGCACCGTTCTGAACAACCTCGGGGCTCTACTGAATGGCGCGGATATCGACGTGCGCGATGCGAGCACAGGGGCGGAGGTGCTGCTCTCCGGAGATATCACCGGGCAAGCCGCGCCCATGGGGCAGTTCAGCGTCGAAGTGCCCTCCGGTACCTGGGAGGTGGAGATTGAACCACCGACCGGCAGTGGCCTCGCCGCCGCGTTGCGCATCGTGACCATCACACCTCCCGGCCCGACCACGCTCCCCACCGTGCAGCTCCCGCTCGGAGTTGCAGTGAGCGGTTCCACACGGACGGTGCTGAACGCACCGGTCGGAAGCGTCGATCTCGATTTCATCATCAGCGCGACTGGAGTCGAAATCGCGACCGCCGATGACAACGCGGACCCCGCAGGAAACTTCTCGGTGATCGTGGTTCCCGACACTTACGACATTCACTTCAAGCCACCGTTCGACACCGAACTCGCTCCTGTTGCGCTCGAAAACCAGCTGATCAACGGACCCACGGCTCTGGGTTCTGTCACGCTTCCGAATGGCAACGCCCTCACCGGAATCGTCACGCTGAACGGAGTTCCAGTCGCGGGCTCGAGAGTCACACTCTCCCAGGCCGGTGTTTCCGTCGTGACGTTCGGCAACACTTCGAATGCTGTCGGCAGCTACGCACTCCGTCAGGTTCCCGGCCTCTACGATGTCACCGCAAGCCCCGTGTTCGGCGGCGGTGGCTCACCCGTCACCGTGAGCGGAGTGGATCTCTCCACTGATCAAGTCGTCAACTTCGACCTGGGCGCTCCCACGCCTCCCCCCCCGGTCGACACTCTTAGCTGTGTGGGTTCGGCAACCGAAGTGACCCTCTCTTGGATTCTCGCCGCAGGTGACTACGACTCGATCCTCGTGACGCGCGATGGCATCGTGATCGCCACGCTCGCGGGGACCCAGACATCGCTGATCGATGGACCACTGGCAGCCGGCGTCTATCTGTACAGCGTTCATGCAACCCGAGCGGGCCTCGACTCGACCCCCGTGTCTTGCAGCGGGACGGTCGGCACACCGCCGGGCGTGCCTTTCATCCGGGGCGATGGCAATCAGGATGGAGCGGTCAACATTGCGGATGCGATTGGAATTCTCGGCGGGCTGTTCGATTCGTCGATCCCTCCGGGGCCGTGCGCAGACGCCGATGACTCGAACGACGACGGCGGCGTGAACATCGCAGATGCGATCTACACTCTGTTCTTCCTCTTCGCACAGGGTCCCGCACCGCAAGCGCCTCACCCGGCCCTTGGCTCGGACCCCACTCCAGACTCGCTCGACTGCTTCTGAGTCTCTCCCGGCGCTCTTTTGGATCGAGGCGGAGCCTTCTCGCGAGGGTTCCGCCTCGGTCCGCTCTCGCAGGCGGCCGCCGACACCGAATCCCAGCTCCGAGAGAGGTCCTTTGCCTGCGCACCCCGAACTGACCATTCTCCACGCAGATCTCGATGCGTTCTTCGCTGCGGTGGAGGTCCTCGACGATCCGTCTCTGCTCGGCAAGCCCCTCATCATTGGGCATCCGGGACGTCGTGGCGTCGTGTCGACTGCGAGCTACGAGGCGCGAAAGTTCGGTGTTCACTCGGCGATGCCTTCTGTCGAAGCGATCCGACGCTGCCCGGGCGCGGAGTGGCGTCACCCGCGCGGTCGCCGGTACGCCGCGATCTCGCGAGAGGTCATGGAAGTGTTCCGCTCGTTCACTCCCCTGGTGGAGCCGCTCTCGCTCGACGAGGCATTTCTCGACATCTCTGGCTCGAGGCTCCTGTTCGGCGATGCGATCGAGATCGCACAGAAAATTCGCCACGACGTCCGCGAGCGCACCGGATTGGTGGTCTCCCTCGGCGTCGCGGAGAACAAGTTCCTCGCCAAGATCGCGAGCGATCTCGAGAAGCCCGATGCGCTGACGATCGTTCCTCCCGGGGCTGCGGAGACGTTTCTCGCACCGCTCCCGATTCGTCGACTTTGGGGAGTCGGGCCCCGGACCGCGGAGCGTCTCCTTGCCATCGGCGTGAAGCGGATCGGAGACCTCCAACGCCTCGAGCTCCCGTTCCTGGTCGAACATCTCGGTGAACAGACGGGCATTCACCTCCACCGACTTTCACACGGCCTCGACACGCGTCGAGTCGAGCGAGGGCGCGAGGCGAAATCGATCTCGACCGAGTCCACTTTTGAATTCGACTTGCGCGACCGCCTCGAAATCGAGGACTTCCTCTTTTGCGCGGCGACTGAAGTCGCCCGCTCCCTTCGAAAAGACGGCTGGCGCTCGAAGACGATCCAGCTCAAGGTGCGCACGGGGAGCTTCCGCACCATGACCCGCTCGATCACTCTCGACTCACCCACCGACCTCGGAGAAACCATTTTCCGTGCGGCGCTCACGCTCTTCGCCGAACGCATCGACCTCGAGGGTGAAGGGGTGCGGCTGCTCGGGGTCGGCGCGGCGGGTCTCACCCATGAAGAGATTCCGCACCAGGGTGGTTTGTTCGACGAGGCACCGGTCGATGGTCCCCACGCGATCAGTGAACGACTGATGGATCGAATTCTCGCAACGCACGGTAGAGAGGCGATCGGCCCCGCACGGCTCCTACGTCGAGGGCTCCGCGACCCCGACCGCGTCGAGCAGCAAAAACCGGATCGCTCCGACGCCACCGCAAGCTTGCCCGAGAAAAGGGGCCCGAACGGTGCTTCGCCTCCGCCGCCCCACGGCTAGCACTCTCGATCGCCGGGTCGCTCGCTCCCAAGGTTCACCCTTTAGTGTCCGTCCCTCCGTGCTCGGCGCGACCGCGCGGAACGAAGTGCCCGAGGACTACTCGAAAGGCGAGTGGGAGATCGCCTTGGGCCGTGGAGCTGAGACTTTTGAAGCCGCGTGCGCCGCTCTCCGTCGGTGGGATCAGTTCCCGATCGAGCTCGTCGGTATCCACCCGAAGAACGCTCCGCTCGTTGCCGGTACGGTGGTCGCCCTCTCCGCGCACGCCGGCGGCTTTCATGCCGACCTCGCCTGCCGCATCGTCGAGGTCATCGAAGAATCCAGCACAGAGCTCCGACGATTCGGCTTCAGCTACGCAACGATCGAAGGACACGTCGAGCGCGGAGAGGAGCTGTTTCTCATCGAGCACGACCTGACTTCCGACTCCGTGACGTATCGCGTGCGCGCAGTCTCGGGCCCGGCGCATCCGGTCGCGTGGATCGTCCAACCATGGATCCGTTCCGTTCAGGTAGACTTCGGCCGTCGCTCTGCGGCCGCGCTACGAAAAGCGATGGGGTCACCACACGATCTCCCCGCGCCGCTCGAACTGAAGCGCCGCCCCCCGGTCGGTCTCCCTTGGCTCGGCGCGTTCATTTGGGGTCTCTCGCTCGCTCTCGAGAGCCAGGACGACGGAGTCCTTGCGAGTGCCGATGGATCGCCCCGAATGTTGTTGGTGACTTTCGCGGCGCTCGTCGCCCTTCCCGCCGCACGCCCCCTTCTGCCACGAGGGTGGCTGCGGAGCCGGGCTGCAGCGGCGATGTGGGCGATCAGCGCCAGCTCCCTCGCGCTTTGGGGGCCGCTTGCTCGACAGATGGGCATCGAAGAAGCAACTGGGGTGGGAGAAGGGCTTTGGCTCGCCGTCACCTTGATCGTCGGAGTCAGAGCAGGGCTTGCGCTTCTCGGGCGCCGGGCAGAGTGCGCGGAGTTCGGTGGCCTGGTCGGCCTCCTCATGCTCCCGGTCGGTGCCGCGTGGGCCGCCATGGTGAGGGTCGGGTGGTGGCCCGGTGGATTCCCTCCTGCGATCGCCGAGCTGACCGCGCTCCACTTTCACTACGCCGGGGCAATCTTCCCGATCGTCCTCGGCTGCGCCGTTCGATCGTGGCGGGTGTCCGCGGTTCCCCTCGTCTCGATCGCCTACCTCGTCGGGGTCAGCGGAGTCGGGCTCGGGATTTCATTTTCCCCCAACCTCGAGGGTCTCTCCGCCATCGCGCTGATCGGCCTCGTCACGGCAGTCGGCGCCCTGCAACTGCGAGCTGCCATCTTGGGAAGGTCGAAACTTGGTCAGATGCTCCTCGGGATCGGCTCGCTCTCCCTGTTCCTCGGCATGGGTCTCGCCGCGACCTACGCGCTTTCGGAGTGGATCGGCTCGGGGAGAGGAGATGAACCGTACACCGGCGGCGGCGTGATCTCGTGGACCCAGATGGTGCCGTGGCACGGAGTCACGATGGCGATCGGATTCGCACTCTGTTCGGTGCTCGGCTGGATCGCGACCCGCGAGACCACCGATTTCAGCGCCCCGATCGGTACGCAAGCCGAGAGAGAATGAGATCGGAGACGTCGAGCGCGCGCAGCGGCGCATCGGTCTCGCGTCGAAAGCTGCCGAGCGCGACCGGCCCGAGCTCTGGCCGAGCGGGGAGCCGTCCGTGGGATCCGCGCACCATCGACGGGTCGGTCGAAATCACATCCATCCGATAGCGAAAGCCGAGTTTCTTGCGAAGAAGGCGCGTCGCGATCCGCGCTTTCGGAGCGCGCAGCTTTGGATCGAGAAACAGCTCGGACGGGTCGAAGCCGGGCTTTCGGTGGATATCGACCGAGGTGGCGAAGTCGGGGCGTCGCGCTTCATCGAGCCAATACGGGTACGCGAACCAAGCCGTCGGTTCGGCGATGCAAATCAGCTCTCCCGCGCGGGGATGATCGATCCCGAACTCCTTCTGCTCCTCGCGATGGAGCACCCGTTCCACTCCTTCGACCCGCTCGAGCTCCTTGGCCACTCGGGGCACATCGGCGGCACGGGAAACGTAGACATGTGCCACCTGATGATCGCAGACCGCGAACGCATCGCTGCGGCCTGCATCGAGAAGCTCTCCGTGCCCGGTCTCCTGCACTCTGAGCCGTCCGGAGGTGCGCAGCACTCGATTGAGGAACACCGGCCGATCGACCGCCTCGATCCCATACTCTCCGAGGACTAGAATCTCGCGGCCGGTCTCGCGCGCTGTCTCGAAGAGCGGCGCGACGACAGCATCGAGTTCTCCCACGGCACGCTGCGAACGATGGTCATCGGGGCCAAAGCGCTGGTGGTCGTAGTCGAGATGGGGCAGGTAGACGAGAGTCAGCGTCGGGTCTTGCTGCTCGATGACCCGGCGGGCGCTTCGCGCGATCCAGTCGGTGGATGCGATCCCCGCACCGGGACCCCAAAACTTGAAGAGAGGAAAGGCACCGAGAGACTTCTGCAGATCATCCTTCAACTCTGGAGGGTCCGAATAGAGCCCGGGCAGCTTTAGCCCGTCGCTGTGGTACTCCGGTCGCGGAGTCATTGAGATCGCCGCAGCGCTGTACATGTTGAACCACCAGAACAGCTTTGCGCAGACGAACTCGGGGTCGCGCGCGGCGGCCTGTTCGTAGAACTTCTCTCCCTCGACCAGATGGTTCGACTGCAGCCAGAACCTGACCTCCGCGGTTTGGCGGTGGTACCAACCATTCGCGACGACTCCGTGCTCACGCGGAAGCGCACCGGTCAGAAATGTCGCCTGTACTGGACAGGTGAGGGCGGGAAAGATCGTTTCGAGGGGACTCACGAACCCTTCGTCCCCGAGCGCCCGCAGGGCTGGAGCGTAGGCGAGGTCTTTGGGGCGAAGGCCGACGGCTATGGCGACGAGCAGCTTTACCACCCTGCGCTTCTCTCAGCTGTCGGAGTGTGAACCGGAGCGGGCTCGATCATCCCCCGCACGTCTCTTCGAGCGCAGGTTGATTCGTGATCACCGGCGAACCATCGGCGGTCGCCTCGGCGAACTCCGGCGCATCTGCAGGAAAAAGTGCATCGACGATGGCGCGGAAGTCTTTGGCATCCGCGGCCCGACTGATCGCGGCGCGAAATTCTCGTGCTCCCGGCACTCCGCTGAGATAGCGACACGCGAACTTTCGCATGAGGACGGTTCCCCAGGGATCGCCTTGAGCGGTCACCAGACGCCCGTGGTGACGGAGCAGTTGTGCGCGCTGCTCCGCCAGGGTCGGAGGCGGAGGAACCGGCTCCCCTCGTAACGCCAAAGCGATGTCGCGGAAGATCCAGGGGCGGCTGAGAGCGGCACGCGCAACCATGACGCCCGCAGCACCCGTCCTCTCGAACATGTTGATCGCGGCGAGGGGACCATCGATGTCGCCGTTCGCAATGACCGGTATAGACACCGTGTTCACCACTTCCGCGAGACGATCGAAATTCACCTGAACCGCATAGCTGTCCTTGGCGGTTCTCCCGTGCACAGTCACTGCCACGGCACCGGCAGATTCCGCCGCGAGCGCAACTGCGGGCGCAGTGAGACTGTCGCACGAAGGGCCGAGGCGCATCTTCGCCGTGACGGGAACCGAGCCGGCGCCGCGCACAGTCGCTTCGACCATCCGGCCCACCGACGAGGGATCGCGCATCAGTTTCGCTCCCGCTCCCTGCTTGCCCATGATCCGCTTCTTCGGACACCCGAAATTGAGGTCGATCAATGAAACTCCCAAGTCGACCAGCCGACGCGCCGCTTCCTCCACCATCGCCGGCTCGCGATCCCACAGCTGCACACCGAGGGGGCGCTCCTCTTCAGCCACTCCCCGCAACCGCTCCGGCGGGATGTTCCCGACGATCCAACCGCCGGCCGAGACCATCTCCGTGAAGATCAGTCCGCAGCCCCCGTGCTCCCGAACAATCGACCGGAACACCAGGTCGGTGAAGCCCGCGATGGGGGCGGCGAGCACCGGGGACTCGAGCGTGAGGGGACCCAGCTGGAGGGGACCCAGCTTGAGCGGTGGACGCACCGGGGTCGCGGCGGGGACTTCGGGCCCCTGTGGGGATCGGGTCGGGGTCACGGGAAGACTTCTTCCGGTCGGGGAGCTGTGCGTCGGTTGGGACTCGAACGGAGGACGGCACTCGCGCCCAGGATGCCGCTCCCAGATCCTGAGGCAACCCCCACTCCGCTCGATCCGCTCATTCATCACCGCCCGGCCAACCAACCCCCGAACCCCTCGCCCCCCCGCGGCGCGCGAAACTCCAGTGCTTCGAGGATGTGTCGCTCTTCGAGAATCCGCCTCTCTTCAAGGTCTGCGCAGGTGCGGGCGAGCCGCAAAACTCGCGTGATGCCCCGGGTCGAGAGGTCGAGTTCCGCGGCGCTCGCTGCGAGCAATCGGTGCGCGCGAGGAGAAAGCGGCGCCCACCGCTCCCGCGACTCCCAGTCGATGGCCCGATTGGAGAAAGTCTGCCCCCGCGCCCGGCGAAAAGCCCCCGCGCGCTCGACTGCTGCCCGCAGCGACGGCGTGTCGTCCTGCTCTTTCCGCGCGGACAAGAGTGTCTCCCCCGCCATGCCATCCACCGCAAGACGAAGGTCGATCCGATCGAGGAGCGGACCGGAGAGCCCCTCGAGATAGCGGTGGATACGCTCGGCTCCGCAGCGACATCGTCGGCGGGGATGAGTCGCGTAGCCGCACGGGCAGGGGTTCATCGCGGCGACCAAGATGAAGCGGGCGGGAAAGGTCAGGCTCGCCCCGGCGCGGGCGATGGAAATCTGCCCCTCCTCCAGCGGTTCTCGGAGGGCTTCGAGGCAACGTCGTGGAAACTCGGTGAGTTCATCGAGAAAAAGGACCCCGCGATGGGCCAGGGTGATCTCGCCGGGGCGCGGAATCGAGCCTCCTCCGACGAGTCCCGCCCAGGAAACGGTGTGGTGTGGTGCCCGGTACGGCCGGTCGGTCGCCAATCCCTGGCCGTGGTGCAAACCCGCAGCGGAGAGCACCCGCGTCACCTCGAGGGCCTCCCGCGTCTCGAGGGGAGGGAGGAGCGAGGGGAGTCGTCTGGCGAGAAAACTCTTTCCCGCTCCCGGTGGACCGACCAAGAGCACATTGTGATGACCCGCCGCAGCGATGGCGAGCGCGCGCTTGACAGACCGCTGGCCGAGGACGTCGTGAAAGTCGGGACCCCGAGGGCGGCCCCCCTCTCGATCGCCGCCACGATTCGAGGTGGGCTGAAGAGGTTCACCGGAGGCCTGGCCGGTGACCACTTTCACGGCGCGGGAGAGGCTTCCCACCCCCTCGACCCGATCACCCGCGACCGCTCTGGCCTCTCCCAGGGAATCGATGGGGACAAGGATCCGTTTCACCCCCCGGTCGAGGAGCGACGCGACGATGCCGATCGTTCCCGGCACCGGGCGCACGCGCCCGTCGAGAGCGAGCTCGCCGATGCATCCCCAGCCGTCGCCCTCGAACTCGATCTGTTCGAAGCTCGCGAGAATCCCGAGTGCTATCGGGAGATCGAACGCGGCGCCATCCTTTTCGGAACTTGCCGGGGCGAGGTTGACCACGATCCGTGACTCGCGCGGAAACTTGTAATTGCAGTTCACGATTGCCGATTGAATGCGGTCCCGCGCCTCGCGGATTCCGGGTCCCGGAAGACCGCTGATCACGAAGTTTTTGAGCTCGTGGATGAGATCGACCTCGATCTCGACCACTCGACCGTCGATACCGATGATGTCACCGGATTGAATGCGGAACATATCCGACTTCCCTCGCAGCCAACGGGAAGCACGCTCCGGCCCAAACGCGGCTGAGCGTGGCTACTTCTGCGCTGGCACATCGAGGGGATCGCTCGCCGGGCGAAGGGAGGATAGCTCCCCCCCGGAGCGGAGCCAACTCGCAGGCTAAAAGGGCCGTCGGAATGGGTTCTCGACAGCCTCCTCGACGGTGGAGTCGAAGGGAGGGGTGCCCGGATCCGGGCTCATTGGCGTCTCACTTGCTGTAGTGTTATCATTCCCAGGGACCCGACTGGCATACGCTGTCGAAAGATCTTTGCAGACAAGAGTTTGCAGCGCGTTGCGAGCGGGCCCCGGACCTGAGAAGGAGCCTCATATGCGGTCGATACCTCGCCGTGCGTTCGCCCCCCTCATCTGCGCGATCGCCCTGTCGGTCGCGTTCGCGCTTCCGGCACTCGCCCAGAGTGGCGATGTTGAGCGCACATCGCAGGAGGTCTTCGAGCGCTACGCAGGCCGGAGCCTTGCAGAGGCCTGGGAAGGTTCCCGCGCACTCGAAGCACTCGGAGAAGATGTCATCCCCTGGGTCCGCGCGTCGCTCGCTTCAACTTCGGCGAACCGTCGACTGATGGCTGCGAAGACCCTGATCTCACTCGGAGAGCCCGCTGGA
>CALEHF010000065.1 GCA_937876125.1 uncultured bacterium | reverse complement strand
GATGATTCTCTCGTTGGGATTGAGTCGGTCCTTGAACTCGTGGTCTCGAAGAGGCCGTTCGAGGTCCCTTACCGATCCGCCCGCAGCCCACTCTCGAAGTGCAGTGCGCAGAGGTTCTCCGAGAGGGTCGGTCGTCGGGACTTCTCCTGAGTCCTCAGCCTCGAGCGCCTCCGCCGCATCGATTTCCCGTTCGAGATCGGCGACTTGCAATTCGAGGCTCTCCGGGGTCTTGAATCGCAGCAATGTGCGCCGAGCCTGATTGAAGAGCTTCTCGGCGATGTCTCGCCGCACTTCCCCCGCGTGGAGATCCCACGCGGTTCGAGCCATTTGATTGATACGGAGGACTTCGGCGAGCCGGTCGGCCTCGGCCTGGGTCCCCGGCACCGAGATTGAGGCGAGACGGTCGAGTGCCCGGCGGTAGTCGCCGTTCTCGGCAAGGTCACGAGCGACTTTGATCAAGGGTTGGATTCGCAGCTTTGCCGTCAGCTCGCTGTCGGCGGCGAGTCGCATCGCTTCGGCGATCGCGTCCCTCCTCTGCTTCGCCTCTTCCGCTGGTTCAGTCTCTGGATGTTCCGCGATGAACTCGTCCAAGGCGACGAGGGCAGAGGCGTTGTCGAGGGTCTTGACATGGTCGAGCAGGGTCTCGTACGCCTCGGCGACGAATCGCGCACGAGCTTCGGACTCCTGTCGCTCCTGTCGATCGATGCGCCAAGTCTCGAGAGCAGCGCGGCGCTCGACGAGTTCGGGGGGAAGTTCACTGATTTCGATGAGGTGCTCGAGGGCCCGAGAAACCGCGACCGCGTTATCTTCGTCGCGGAAATTCTCCGCGTCGACGACGAGCCCAGTCCACGTTTCAATTTTCTGACGCTCGTCGGCGACGGAATTGTTGCGGTGGAGCACCCCGAGGGTGATTCCGATCGTCACCAGGCCGAGGACGAGGAGGC
This sequence comes from uncultured bacterium, assembly GCA_937876125.1. Classification (GTDB taxonomy): domain Bacteria; phylum Planctomycetota; class UBA8108; order UBA1146; family UBA1146; genus JAFMMO01. The sequence goes on along the minus strand of CALEHF010000065.1, from coordinate 18,246 downwards.
CGGCGATCCACTTGTAAGGCGCCTTCGAATTCCCGCCGGGAAGGGCCGACGAGTCGCCGTCGCCGCGGTAGCGGCGCATCAACGGCTCGAGTCGTTCGAGAATCACAGTGGCAGAGGGAACCCGCTGCTCGCGGTCTTTTTCCATCATCGACTCGACGAGTTCGATCACCGGGGCGGGGACCTCGGGGGCGCGCTCGGAGAGAGGAGGCGGGTTGCGTTTGATGTGACCAAGAATCACCTCGCGCGGCGTACTTCCCCGATAGGGAGTCTCACCACAGAGCATCTGGTAGAAGCTCACGCCGAGCGCATAGAGATCGGCACGATGGTCGATGTCTTGTCCGCGCGCTTGCTCGGGTGCGATGTAGTGAGGAGAGCCGCTCACCCCGTCCTTTTGACTGACGACTCCCTCTTCCTCGCCGAATCGAGCAATCCCAAGGTCGCCGATCTTGATAATGTTGTCGGTCCCGATCATCAGGTTGCCCGGCTTGATATCGCGATGGACGAGCCCCTTGAGCTCCGCGTACTGAAGCCCAAGAGCGGCGTCACGAACGATCTCGAGAGCGCGGGGGAGCTGCAATCGCTTCTCGGCGTTGAGAAGCTCCTCCACCGACCCGTACGGGATGTACTCCATGGAGTAGAAGTAGATCTTCTCCTCGACCCCGACATCGTAGACCTGCACCAGGTTCGGATGGCTCAGTGCGCCGGCGGCGCGCGCCTCGCGGATGAACAGATTGATGAAGCTCTGATTCTCGACCAGGTGCGGCGCGAGGATCTTGAGCGCAACGGTGCGATCGAGGGAGAGCTGCAACGCTCGGTAGACCGTTCCCATTCCGCCGCGACCGACCCGATCCTCGATCCGGTAGCCGGAAAGTTCTCGGCCGAGCAGTGGGTGGGGGTCGTCGCCGACGAATGTGAGAAGAGTTTCGCCGACTTGGATGCGGTCGTTCGCTGAGAGCGTGGTCGTTTTCTCGAGGCGGCTCCCGTTGAGACTGAGGCCGTTCTTGCTCCCGAGGTCACGGAGCTGAAAGCGACCGTCTGAGTGTTCGATCTGGAAGTGCCGGCGGCTCGCCATTTCGTCGCGGATCGGAATCTGTGCTGCGGGATCACGGCCGGCGACAAGCTCGCCACCTGGCTGGATCACGTACGACTCCCCGCGATCGGGGCCGTTCTCGATGACGATCCTCGGCACTCGGTTCACTCCTGTGCTACGGGGCGCGCATTTGGCTCTTCGGACGGGCTCTCGAGACGGGGCTCTGGTGGGCTCGTCGATCGGAGCCCCTCCACCGGTTCTGGACTGCGCGCGATCGGGATGGGCACTGCTACTGACGAGTGTACAGGATACGGCCGATTCGCAGGAGAGTGGCCCCTTCTTCGGCTGCGACTTCAAAATCGTCGGACATTCCCATCGAGAGCTCCGAAAAGGCGGGGCGGCTTGGCTCAGGTAGAGTCTCGGCGATCTCGTCCCTGAGCTCGCGGAGAGCTCGGAAGATCGGGCGCGCCTCTTCAGGTTCCCCGACGGCTGCCATGGTCATCAACCCCACGATTCGCAAGTTCGAACAGCGATCGATCCAGTCGGGAATCTGACTCCTCGCCTCGTGGGGGGCGAGACCACCCTTGCTCGATTCTCCCGACACGTTCACCTGGACGAAGCAGCGCAGAGGCGCCGTGCCGTTGCTCTCGATCCAATCCTCGATCAACGTCGCGAGACGATCTGAATCGAGGGAGTGAAGTGTGTCGACCCTCGGAATGACCGATCCGATCTTGTTCCGCTGGAGATGTCCGATGAAGTGCCAGCCGTCGCGATCTTCGCTCGGGCCGACTTTCGATTCGAGGTCTTGGGCTCGATTCTCACCGAGGGGGCCGAACCCTTCTCCGCGCAAGATTTGGCAGTCTGAGGAATCGAGATACTTCGACACGATGACCACCCGCGGCGGGGCCCGATCCCCGGCCGCGAGGGCTGCCCGTGACTCGACTTCTCTGAGGCGAGCACGAAAGGTCTCGAGGTCGAGATCGAGTCTCTTTGTGACCACGCTCGCCTACCCTCTTTCGATCAGGACCGAATCCTCGCCGATCGTATCGCGTAACTCCGCGAGCAATTCCGGAGTCGGGCTCACCGACAGACTCGCGTCGTTACGGATCACCCAGCGGTGCTCCTTGGGCCCGGTGAAGATCAGCGACGTGGGGACATCACCGCGGTATCGGCGGAGCACGTCCTTCACCCGAAAGAGGATGTCTTCGGTGGTTTTCTCGGTCGCGAAGGAAAGGCCGATTCGGCGCCCCATCTGCTGGCATGCCTCTTCGATCGGAAGGATTTTCTCGGCGCGCAATTGAGTCCGGTCATCGGTGACCTCCGCATCGCCCGTGACAATGATGACCCGATCCTCGGCGAGCAGGTGTGCGATCTCTTGGTAGGTGTTGGGAAAGACGACCACTTCGATGGCGCCGGAACGATCCTCCGCGTGAAGAATCGCCATCGCATCACCCTTGCGGGTCTGGCGCTGCCTCACTTTCTGGATCATCAGGCCGAGGGTCACTTTTTGGCCGTCGACCGACGCATCGAGATCGCGCACGAGGTGGCTGCGGAACGGGCGGAGTTCGCCATCGCGGCGGTCGAGGGGGTGCCCCGTCAGGTAAAAGCCGAGCGACGCCTTTTCCGCTGCGAGCCGCTCGAGCTCGGACCACTCCGGAACCTCGGGGTAGCGCTCCTCCGAAGGTTGCGGCTCGCCTCCTTCGCCACCGAAGAGCGATAACTGACCCGCGCGTTTTTCTGCTTGAACTCGCGAGCCTTCGTCGATGGCACCTTTGACCGAAGCATGCATTTGGGCGCGTGATGGACCCAGGCCGTCGAACGCGCCGCTCGAGATCAACTGCTCAACCACAGTCTTGTTGACCGCTTTCAGGTCGACGCGGGCAGCGAGGTCGTAGACCGAGGAGTACGCGCCGCCGCGCACTCGCTCAGCGATGATCGCCTGCACTGCCTTCTCACCAATTCCTTTGAGAGCGACGAGCCCGTAGATGATCTTCTCGCCACGCACCGTGAAGTTCTGTCCCGAGTCGTTCACCGAGGGGGGACGCACTTCGATCTCGAGACGGCGCGCCTCTTCGATGTACTCGACCATCTTTTCGACCGTTGTGATGTAGCAACTCATCACCGCCGCGAGGAACGCCTCCGTGTGATTCGCCTTCAACCACGCAGTGCGATAGCTGATCAGGGAGTAGGCGGTCGAGTGGGACTTGTTGAATCCGTACTTCGCGAAGTGCTCGATCTGCTCGAAGATGCGCTCGGCGTCCCGCCGCGGAATGCCGTTGTTTTCTGCGCCGTCCCCGAACTGCTTCTTGAACTTGGCGAGGATGTCCGCGCGCTTCTTTCCCATCGCCTTTCGGAGCGAATCCGCCTCGTTCATCGAAAATCCGGCGAGATCGTGCGCGATTCGCATCACCTGCTCCTGGTACAGGATGACGCCGTTCGATGTGGAGAGAATCGGGGCGAGGGAATCGTGAATGTACTCGAGCTTCTCGCGGCCATGTTTCACGTCGCAGAAGGTGTTGTGCATGCCACTGCCGAGTGGACCCGGACGATAGAGCGCGAGCACCGCGATCAGGTCCTCGAATCGATCTGGCTGCAGGTTGCGCAAGAGCTCGCGCATCCCGCTCGACTCCAGCTGGAAGACCCCCGTGGTGTCCGCGTTTTGGAGGAGATCGAAGGTCGCTGCGTCGTCGAGAGCGAGTGCTTCGATGTCGACCCGTTCGCCGGTCTCTTCTTCGATGATCTTGAGCGCGCGATCGATGATGGTCAGCGTCCGCAGGCCGAGAAAATCCATCTTCAGGAGGCCGAGCCCTTCGAGGATCTCCATCGGGTACTGCGTCGTGATCTCGTCGCCGTTCCGCTGCAGCGGAATCACCTCGGTCAGCGGCCGGTCGCAGATCACAACTCCAGCGGCGTGGGTCGAGCAGTGCCGGTTCAATCCTTCCAGTCGGAGTCCGACTTCGAAGAGCTCCTTGTAGCGCGGGTCCTCGGACCAGGTAGCGAGCTGCGGCTCTTGGGCGAGCGCTTCTTCGAGCTTGATCCCCAGAGTGTCGGGGATTTTCTTCGCGATCGCGTCAATCTCCTTGAGCGGAATTCCGAGGGCGCGCCCGACGTCCCGGATCACAGCCTTCGCCGCCATCGTTCCGAAAGTCACGATCTGACAGACTCGATCTTCACCATACTTATCGCGCACGTACTGGATGATCTTCTCGCGCCCTTCCATGCAGAAATCGATATCGATATCCGGCATGGAGATGCGGTCAGAGTTCAAGAATCGTTCGAAAATCAGATCGTACTCGATCGGGCAAAGGTCGGTGATCCCCAGGCAGTATGAGACGAGAGAGCCGACCGCCGAGCCGCGACCTGGACCGACCGGCACCCCAGCCTCGCGCGAGTAGCGAATGAAGTCCCAGGTGATCAAGAAGTACGAGACGAAGCCCATCTTCTCGATGACCCCGGTCTCGTAATCGAGACGCTCGAGGACTTCGGGGGTTGGGTTGGGATATCGCTTGTCGAACCCCTCTTTGACGATCTTGTGGAAGAGGATGCGGTTGTCCGCCTCCGCCTTCTCGTTCGTGCGCGCTTCGGCTTGTTCATCGGTGAGATCCGTCCCGCGAAAGACGGGCAGGTACTGAGTGTTACGGGGAATCTCGAAGTTGCACATGGCCGCGATCTCGTCGGTGTTCGAGATCGCCTCGGGGAAGTCACCAAAGAGCCGCGTCATTTCATCGCCTGAGCGAAAGTAGAACTGATCAGTATCGAAGCTCATCCGATCCTGGTCGTCCATCGTTGTCCCGGTGTTGATGCAGAGGTGCACCTCCTGAGCCCGCGCATCCTTCTTCGTTAGATAGTGAATGTCGTTGGTGGCGACGAGGGGGAGCCCGAGACGACGCGCGAGGTCGGGGACCTTCTCGAGGACTCGGCGCTGCTCGGGCAGTCCGTGGTCCTGGATCTCGAGGAAGAAGCGATCCTTCTGAAAGAGATCCATGTAACGCCGAGCGCACATCTCGGCCTTTTCGTCGTCGCCATGGAGCAAGGCGCGGTTCACCTCGCTCGAGAGGCAGGCGGAGAGTCCGATCAGTCCTTCGGAGTGGGCCGCGAGCGCTTCGTGGTCGATGCGCGGCTTGTAGTAGAAGCCATCGACAAATGCCGTACTCGAGAGCTTGAGAAGATTCTGGTAGCCGATCTCGTTCTCTACGAGGAGAACGAGGTGGTAGTTGCCGGCGGTGCCATCGTCGCCGCGGGTTCGATCGAAACGGCTCCCCGCGGTAATGTAGGCTTCCATGCCGATGATCGGCTTGATCCCCGCCTCGCGGCAACGGTGGTGAAACTCGACCGCGCCAAACATGTTGCCGTGATCGGTGAGTGCGAGGGCTTTCATGCCGTTCGCAGCTGCGCTCCCGACCAGCTGAGGGATCGTGCAGACCCCATCGAGCAAGCTGTAGTGGCTGTGCACGTGGAGATGTTGGAATCGTTTTGCGACCAAGTGGGCTCCTCTCCGGAAGGGGGAGCGAGGATGCGGGCCGGTCGGGTGGGGGTCAACTATTCCCGCCCTCTTGATCGATGATGCCTCGCGAGGCACACTCCTTCCATGACCGACGCAGCAAGAGACCGTTTCTGGGTCTCTGTCACCTTCCAGTGCTGTCGCACGTACGCTCGCGTCTATTTCCGTCATGGAGAGACCGAAGCGCAGGGGCGCTGCCCACGCTGCTTGAGTCCAGTTCGCTTCGAAATCCGAGAGGATGCCACCCATGCGGGAAGATTCTTCTGCGCCGAGCCTGGCGGAGATGTCTGAAGAGTCGCCGGCCCCTGCCGACGAGTCGCCGGAGGGCGCTGGGTCCTCAATCGAAAGGTCCTCCGTCGAAGGGCCCGCTCTGGAAGGACCCTCTGTAGAAGGGCCTGAGGTCGTAGGACCACCGAGCGAAGGCTCCGATGCGCGTGGGGGCGGCCGGATTCCCATGGCACGTCGCCTCGAGGACCCTCAGAGGGTGGATGGCGGCGGGCGCTGGAGCGTGGAATCGACTCGCCGCCGCTGCTGTCGTTGCGATCAACCCCTTCCTGACCACGATACGTTCCACACCGTTCTCGAGCCCGCATCCGCGGAACAGCTCGGGGATGAGGAGGAGCGTGAGGTGTTCGTCCGCCGCGACTACTGCGAGGGGTGCTTCGTCGAAAATCCCCCGGAGACGTTTTTTGCGCACTGGCGCCGGATTCTCCCGCCGCCCGCGGGCGGCCCCCGGAAGATCGTGAACCTGGCGAGCCTGCTCGCCCACTGGCACACGCTGGTCGAGACTCCCGCGATCCACGATCCCGATGCCGCTCTGGACGGCCAGGAGGGCATTGTGGGGGAGAGTGGGGTCGCAGAAAATAGTACTCCCGACGCATCTGAAGGCGCGGCACCTCCGAAACTCCACCTTCCGACGCTCTCCCCTCCTCGCCTCCGGCTCGCGTACCTGCTCGCTCTGTTCCTTGTGCGGCGCCGCATGCTCAAGTGGGAGGGGATCCAAGACAATCGCCTGCAGTTACGCTGCAAAGAGAGCGACCGCCCCGTGGGGCTTCCCGTCCCGCCCCTCTCCGATGCAGAGCTCGAAGAGGCTGTGGCCGAGTTTGAGGAGCTTTTCCGCTAAGCTCCCCGGCGCCAGAGCGGGAGGCGCTTCCTCCGCCAGTGTTACTACCCTTGAATGGCGCGAGCTTCCCGCCGCGCCACCCCAGTCCCCCTTGCACTTCTCGGACTCGCGACGCCGGCCCACCCCAGCGCCGCCACGCTCCCTCTCGGCCCTCCTCGGCAGCACCAGTGGGGGAGAGTGGGGGCTGATCCTCCCCAAATCACCCCCCTGACCTGTTCTCATCCCCCACTTCTACCCCTGGTCCCCTGTCTGCGATTCTTGTGGTCTGGGGCCCATCCCGTCCTGGGAGCGTCTCGGCCGCGGGAGTGGCCGTGATTGCCCCGAGTAGGGTTCGCCGGGAGATGCTGTAAACCATTATTAATGAGTTGGTTACGAAGAACTCTGGACCTGGATCTTACCGCGAAACCAGCTGCGCTGCCGGTTCGACAGGCCTATGGATGGGTAATAGCCGCAACTATTTTTAGATTACGAGCCCCAAGATCTAGTGGGGTGATGCATGAGGGGGGGGGATCTCTAGGGGTCGAGGACTTCTCGAGAGCGCGCCTCAATGAGTGACTGTTGACGTGCGCACAGAACGTTCTAACGTGGGGCGAAAGGGAGGGGGATAGCGACCGAGTGGGGGGATGTGGAGAATTCTGTCGACTCGCAGTTCCCCGAAACGACACTCAGCAGGGCCTAAACCTCCATTCAAGGCAAGCATTTGACATGACCGCGTCACTCGGCTTCTGGCGTGTTCACCACTCGCTTCACAGGCAACCCACGGAGACCGCATGGCACCGTGTTTCACGGGCAACTACGAGCACTCCTTGGACGACAAGGGGCGCGTGATCGTCCCAGCGAAGATCCGGGAGCAAGTGCTCGTCGCGGGTCTTGGCCAGGCGGACGGCTTCGTGGTGACCCCGTCGCCAGACGGTTGCCTGTTTCTCTATACCGTCAAGGAATGGGAGAAGATCGGTGAGCAACTCGCGACACAACCGCGCGGAAGCGCTGAGCTTCGGAAATTCCAGCGGCGCTTCTTCTCGATGGCGGAGTACCTGAAACTCGACTCCCAGAGCCGCATCCTGATCCCGGAACGGCTCAGAAGCAAGATGGGGATCACAAAGGAATTGGTCTTCGCAGGTTCGTACGACCGGGTGGAAGTCTGGTCAAAGTCGGCTTGGGAAGCACTCGTTGACGAAGATGAGCATTACGAGGAGCAGTTCGAGTCGTTCCTCGGCGTCGCTCAAACCACAGATGGCTCTGAGAAACCTGCCGCCGACTGATCGCGCGGCTATTGAGACGCAAACCTCCGCCAGGGGAACGACGCGGAGGCAAGCAGGGGAAGAAGGGGGTAGAGGCGATGATTTCGCTTCTCTCGATTCAAGACGTGCGTGGACAAGGCCTGCCGGGGACTCCGGTCTCCCGCATTCGGGAACGACTTCGCCGGGGGGCTCTGGCGACGGAAGCCGTGACCGACTCTGCTCTCGGACGTGATCTCGACCGGCTCGCCGCTCGCCTCGAGCGAGTGCGTGCCCGTGGGGGTGCGTTCGCCCAGATCCAATTCTCACCAGTCGTTGAAGAACTCCTCCAGAACCGTCCGTCTCGAGGGGAGCGCGCGTCGCTCCGCCCCGAACGGAAGCGGGCCTGACGGCGGGAGGAGACCCTCGGCACACGCCGGTTCTTCTCGAAGAGGTCGTTCGACTTCTAGCTCCCACAGCCAGCGAGGCATATCTCGACCTGACGGTCGGGTGTGGTGGGCATGCAGTCGCGATCGCTGAGAAAGTCGGCGTCGAGGGCCAGATCGTGGGAATTGACCACGATCCGGAAGCTCTCGAAATCGCCCGAGCCGCCCTCGAAGAACGAGGGTCGGTACTGCTGCGGGGTAGCTTTGGAGAACTGCGTTCTCTGAGGCCTTCCCTTCCGGTACCCGCCTTCGACCTCGTGCTGGCGGACCTCGGGGTCTCCTCCCTCCAACTCGACGAAGGTCGTCGCGGCTTCAGTTTCCGCCGCGACGGACCCCTCGACATGCGCATGGATCCCGAGCGGGAGCCGAGCGCGGAAGAGTGGGTCCGCACCACCGACGTCGAGGAGATGGCCCGCGTCATCTTCGAGTATGGCGAGGATCGCCTCGCCCGAAAAATCGCAAAGGAGATCGATCGAGCGCGCCGCGTGGCGCCGATCCGGACTACGGGAGAGTTGGCGGATGTTGTCCGACGAGTCGTGCCGCGCAGCCGCGCGGACACGATCGACCCGGCAACTCGCACCTTCCAAGCGATCCGGATCGCCGTGAACGGAGAGCTGGCGGCGCTCGATCATCTGCTCGCTCATTTTGATCCTCTGTTGAGACCAGGAGGTCGTTTCGCCGTGATTGCGTACCACTCGCTCGAAGATAGACGGGTTAAGGAAGCATTCCGTATCCGCGGTCGCGAGGGCGACTTCGAGATCCTGACGGCGAAACCGGTCCGTCCGACCGATGAAGAGATTGCAGAGAACCCGAGGGCCAGGAGTGCCCGACTCAGGGTCATCCGTAGGCGCGGAGGAATTCAGGCATGACTTCAATCCGATGGTTCTTGATCGCCTCCGTCTTCGGCGGAGTGGCGTTCGACGTTGTGCACGAAGGAAGCGAAGAGTACGCCTGCAAGTCCGAGATCGCTCGCGTCCAGCAAGAGATCGCTCTCTTGCGACACCACATCGATGACTACCAGGTCGGAATCCAGCAGCGGCTCCTCGCCCGGGTCCCCACCACAGGGATCGGGTTCGGAGATGCGATCGTGAGACTCGACGCGCCGCGCCAACCCACCCTGTGGGAGCGGAGCGAAGCCGTCGAGAGCTCGGGTCGCCGCGCATTCGCGAGCGAAACCGAAGAGGGGCGAAGCCTGTCACTTGCTGACTGGCTCCAAGCTCGCTGACCGAATCTCCCAGGGCTCGGGAGGCCGATCGGAACGAGAGGGGAAAAACCGTGACCAGTTCGACCATCGGGGTCCCCCGAGGCGGGGGGCGCGGCTGTAGATCTCGAGTTCATCAGACCCGACGCGGCCAGAACTCCGAAGTTTCCGTTTCGGGAGGCCAGCAGCAGATCCAAACAGATCTGGATCATGAGCATGTGCGTCACGCTCGGCTCTCGCTTCGCCTCGGCATCGTCTTCTCGACGCTCCTCATCCTCTTCTCTGGCCTCTTCGCCCGCTGCGCTTGGCTGACGATTGCGGAGGCCGATGAGGGACTCGCTCGTCAAAACCGCTACGCCCACGCCTCCGAATGGGTGCCCGCGCGTCGCGGCAAGATTTCCGATGCGCGGGGGTTCGTTCTCGCGCGGGACCGTTCACGTTGGGTGATCGCCATCGATCCGTGGGGCGCCTCGGGGCGTCTCGGAGGCCGACGTCTTCTCGGTGAGACCGCAGAGGAGTTCGATGCGAACTGCGCCGAGCGCATCACCCTGGCGTGGGACGAGCTTCTTCAATTCGAGGGCTTCACACCTCTTCAGGCTCCGCGAGAGACCCGGGCCGCCTTGGTCGAGGGCCAGCGTCCGGAGGTACGACGGCAATACAAGGTCGTCGGGACGATCGACTCGGTCGACACCTACGAACGCTTCCTCGAGTATCGACGTCGGGTGCACGAAGTCCGGGGATCGACATTCCCACTCCCGAGGGAAGAGAGCACTCGCGAATACCCCCTTGGAGGGATCGCGATGCAATTGGTGGGGGACCTGTCAACCAAGGGAACCCCGCTCTTTGGCGTCGAGGAGCGCTACAACGGCTTGCTGACCGGCAAGCGAGGTATTGGCGTGCGCCAGGTCGACGCGATCGGGAGGAACCGCTACGCGATCTTCGATGAGGAAGCCGGAGTCCGGGCGAGCGCGGGAGCCAATCTCGAACTCACCATCGACCTTCCAGCACAGGTGGTTCTCGAGACGATTCTGATGGAGACCCTCGAGCGCACGAGGGGCGAAATGGTCTCCGGAGTGGTGATGGATCCCTTCACCGGAGCGGTGATCGCTGCGGCGAGCGTGCCGACTTGCGAGCGCGGAGTCTTCCAGACCTTCTTCCGCACTCGGGAGGAGCCGGGAGTACCCGAGCCCGGCCAAGACCCCAGAGACGTCGCACCCGTTTTGACGAACAAACCCGATCCGCGCGCCTTCGACGTTCAACTGATGGCGAGCCTCTTTTGCATGGAGCCGGGCTCGATGATCAAGCCGCTCGTGGTCGGACGTGGTCTCGATCTCGGGACCTTGCACCTCGACGATCCGGTGCCGGTGACCAGCCTCTACACCTCCGTTCGCTACGGACGCGCGGTGCGGCGGTACAAGGACAGCCACCTACTTTTGGGGAGCGATCGAACCGTGCGCGGTGCGCTCGTTCACTCGAGCAACGGGGGGATGGGGCACGTCGGCAAGCGGCTCGGCGAGGACGTTCTTCGCCAACTCCTCATCGATCTCGAATTCGGAGAGTCGTCGGGCTTCGATCTTCGCGAAGCGCATGGTCGCCGGCCGGACCAAATCGATCGGTGGGATGATCACACGACCCTGTCGATCCCCATCGGCTATGAGTTCCTCGTGACACCACTCCAGGTGGCCAGGACCTACTGTGCCATTGCGAACGGGGGCTTGCTCGTCTCTCCCCACGTCGTCGCGCGAGTCGACGGGGTCGAACCTGAGCGCCCCCAGGCCCCACGCATTTTGACCGAGCAAACCTCGGACACCTTGCGCACTGTCCTTCGAGAGGCGGTGGTGGTCGGTACGGGCAAGAAGCTCGAGGGGCAAGCGATCCGGCTCGCGGGGAAGACGGGAACTGCCGCCCACTACAACAAAGACGGTCAGATCGAGGGTTGGTACACGAGCTCCTTCGCAGGGTTCGCACCGTTCGACGATCCGCGCTATGTCGTCGTTGTGACCGTGGAAAGGCCGGATCCTTCGGTCTACTACGCGAGCAAGACCGCAGCCCCCGCCGCGTGCGAGATCTTGCAGACCTTGCTCGGGGACGCGGATCGGAACCGATTCCAGGAGCTCCTCCGCGATGCGCTTGCGGGGTCCCGCACTGCTCCTATCATCCCTCGGGAGATGAACGAGGAGGGGGAGGCATGGGGCGTCCCAGAAGATCAGGCGAACGAGAGTCTTCGCGAGGATTGACCCGCGAAGAAAGGTCCCCTCGTGCCCTGTCCGTGTCGGAGATTGCGACGATCCTCAATGTGGCCGAGCCCACGCCCGAAGGTGAGGGAGCTGCTTCGTTCGAGGTCGAGTCGATCTGCCTCGATGATCGTTCCTTCGACGGCGAGCTGTTCGTCGCGATCCGGGGGACGCACTACGACACCCATCGTTCCCTTTCACGACTGGCGGGGACAGCCGTACGCGCCGTTGTCGCAGAGAGCGCCCCCCCCCCTGGTTGCGATCTCCCTTGGTTTCAAGTCGCGGATTCCCGGTGTGCCCTCGGGCTCCTCGAGCAAGCGCGATGGGGAAATCCGGGCGGCGCTCTCGAGACTTTCGGGATCACGGGGACGAACGGAAAGTCCTCGACCGTGCGCATCCTCTCCTCGATCCTCACCGCCGCGGGGCGGTCGTGCGGCTGGTGGACGACGGTGGATCACTCCCTCTGTCAAGCTGCGGAGCCGTGTTCCATGACGACCCCTGGCCCGGGGGAACTCGCCGCCGCGATGGCGCGCTGCAGATCCAATGGCGGCAATTCGATGGTCCTCGAAGTTTCCTCGCACGCTCTCGATCAAGCGCGGGTAGCTGGGATTCCCTTCGCGGGAGTTGCGCTCACTCAGCTTTCGCGCGATCACCTCGACTACCACGGAAACCTCCGGGCTTATCGGGATGCGAAACTTCGCCTCGCGGCGCACCGGCAGCCAGGCGCCCCTTGCGTGCTGCCCGTGACCGAAGAGTTTCGAGTCGACCTCGAAGGACTCGACGCGCCCCTGTTCCGCCACTCCCTCGACCCCAAGGCGCTCAGGGATGAGCCGGGCGGGACCGTGCTCTCCTCGACCTTTGATTCCGCGGGGATCCGTGCCCAACTCAGCCTGCTCGGCGAGACGGTTGCCATTGAGAGCACTCTCTACGGGCCACACAATCTCGAAAATCTTCTGGTCGCCGCTACCCTTGCTCGGGCAGCGGGAGTTCCGCTCGGAGCGATCGTCGAGGGCATCGCCAAGGCGCGCTCGGTCGCCGGTCGACTCGAAGAAATCGAGGGAGGAAGCGGCCGGATCTTCGTCGATTATGCCCATACCCCTGACGCGCTCGATGCGGTTTTGAAATCAGTGCGCCAGTGGGCGAAGGGGCGGCTGATCGTCGTGTTCGGCTGCGGCGGGGATCGCGATCGCGGAAAGCGTCCCGAAATGGGGGCCGCGGCAGCGCGGCACGCCCAGCGGGTCATCGTGACGAGCGACAACCCTCGCAGCGAGGCGCCCGAGACAATTATCGGTGACATCCTCGAGGGGATCGCGGATCCAGGCACGGGAGTCACCGTTCAGCCCGACCGGCGCGCAGCGATCGCGGAAGCGCTCGCAGAGCTGACTCCGAAAGACGTTTTGATCGTGGCGGGAAAGGGGCATGAGTCGGAGCAAATCATCGGCGACGTGCGGCTGCCGTTCGACGATCGATCGGTCATCGCCTCGCTTCTTGGGGGGGGTAGGCGATGAAGCCAAGGTCTCTCGCTGATATCGCCCAACTCATCGGTGGGGAGTTGCTCGCCCCGGAAGCAGCTGGGATCACTGCGAGTGGCGCGGCGATCGATTCGCGACTCTTGCGATCGGGCGACCTGTTCTTCGCGATCGAAGCCGAGCGCGACGGTCATGACTTTGCGGCGAACGCGCTCGACGCGGGCGCAGTTGCCGCGGTGGTCAAAAAGGGGCGATCTTCGGTCGTGGCCGGACCTGCGATCGAAGTCGCGGATCCGCGTCGCGCGCTCGGACAGCTGGCGACGGCGATTCGAGAGCTCGAGTCCAACACTCCCGCGGTGGCGATCACGGGCAGTATCGGAAAGACGACGACCTGCGGGTACGTCGCTGCTCTCCTCGCTCCGCTCGGTCCAGTGTACCGTCCCCCCGGAAGCTTCAACAACGATCTCGGCGTGCCCTTGACGATACTTGGCGCCCCGAAGGATACCGCTGCGCTCGTTCTTGAGCTCGGATCTAACGCGCCTGGGGAAATCGCGCCACTCGCCAAGATAACCGGAGCCTCTGTCGGCTTGGTCACCGCGATCGCACCGGCTCACCTCGCAGAGCTCATCGACCTGGCTGGCGTCGCGCGCGAGAAACTCTCGCTGTTCGGCGCTCTTCCTGCCCCGGCACGCGGTTGGGTTCCGACGGAGTACCTCGCACCCGCGCGGGAGCAACGCGCGGCAGTCGAGAGCTTCGGTGAGGGCGGAGCAAGTCACGTGGTCACTCGAGGGCGGGGTCGGGCACGGTGGTTCTTCCGGGGCGAGAGCTACGAGTTCACCTGGACCCCTACTTTCCGACACCAACGGGCACTGCTCGCGGCCGCTCTCGCTGTAGCTGCCGAGTTCGGGCTCGAACCTGAGACTCTCCTCGAGCTTGTCCCGACCCTTCCCGAGCCGCCCCTGCGCGGGGAGGTCCGACATCTTGATGGCATTGACCTCATCCTCGATTGCTACAACTCAAGCCCTGCCGCACTGCGTTCGTCCCTCGAACGATTGGAGGACGAGCGGGCGCTCGGCCGCCGACTGTGCGTGCTCGGCACGATGGAAGAACTGGGAAGAGACGAAGCCAAATGGCATCGCGACCTCGGTCGTCGCGCGGGCTCGAGGAAGATCGACCGCATCTTTGTCGCCGGTCGCGGTCGCACTTGGTATCGCGAGGGTTTGAGTGACGTGGGCCGCGAAGGAGTCGATGTCGATCTCGGCGACGAAGGCGCTCGCGCCATCGCAAATTGCCTCTTGCCAGGAGACCGCGTCCTGTTCAAAGCCTCTCGCAAGGAGCGACTCGAGCGATTCGCCGATCGGATCGCACACTATCTCTCCCTGCGGGCCGAACTCTCCGAAGGGAACGAGCCGTGAGCGGCCGAGCCTCCGGAATTTCGCGTGACTCGAGTTCCAGGATCGGGGCCAACTCGGTCGCTCCCGTTTCACGTCCTTGGCTCATCGATCCATCCCTCGCGATCCCTCGCGCGGGCCTCAGCTGGCTCGCCGCGTCTCTGCTCCTTCTGTCCATCGGGCTCGTCACCGTCTACTCGGCGAGCTTCTACCGGGCTCTCGTGCGGGAGGTGGGGGAGTATCACTTCCTTCAGCAGCAGCTGCTCGGGGCGGGACTGGGATTGGCCGCCCTCTTTGTTGCGAGCCGCATCGAGCCGCGACGATGGATTGAGTTCGCTCCGGTCGCGTACCTCGGCACGCTCCTGGCGCTCGTCCTCGTTTGGTCCCCGATCGGGCTCGCCTCGGGTGGCGCGCATCGCTGGATCGATCTCGGTGTTGTCGGACTTCAATCCTCAGAGCTCTCCAAGGTGGCGATTCCGCTCATGATCGTCTGGTACCTCACGCGCTACGGCGATCTCGCCGGCGAGCAAACTCGCCTCAAGGTGCACGTGAACATTCTCCTCATCGGTTCGCTGCTCCTGCCGGTCGGGCTCATCCTCTTGCAACCCGACCTCGGCACTGCAGCATTCATACTCGCAGTGGGATTCCTTGTGGTCCTTTGCTCGGGAGTGCCGATCCGCTACAGCGCGGCACTCGGAGTGCTCGCGTCGCCACTCCTCATCTGGCAAGTCTATGAGCGTTGGCCAGTGATCGTGAAGCGCTTCGAAGGGATGACGAACCCCGATCGCGTCGATCAAGTGCGCCATGCGCTCACCGCGATCCGGGCCGGGGGGCTCGAAGGAGCTGGGGTGGGACGCGGGACAGAGAAGACTCTCTACCTGTTCGCAGAGTTCAGTGATTTCATTTTCGCAGTCTACGCTGAGGAGACCGGCTTGATCGGGATCGCGCTGCTCTTCGTTCTCTACGTTGCTCTCCTCTTGAGCGGCTGGCGAATCATCCGAGCGTGTCGAGACTTCCATCTGCGACTTCTGGCGACCGCAATCACCTGCAACTTGATCATCCAGGCTCTGATCAATCTTGCGGTGAACACAGCACTCGCACCGACGAAGGGGATTGCACTCCCGTTCATCTCCCATGGCTCGACCGGACTCTCCATCGCGCTTCTCCAGGTGGGGATTCTACTCGCGATCGCGCGTGTCTCTCGGCGAGACCCGGAGTACACGGTGACCGCCAAGCCGGCCGATCGCATCGGACCGGTCCGGCGTTCAACGACTGGGTGTACACCCCTGCCGGAGGAGGGTAGCTGATGCGACGCGTCCTCTTTGCTGGCGGCGCGACCGGGGGGCATCTCTACCCGGCGCTTGCTCTCGCCGAAGAATTGAGCCGTCGCGGGGGTGTCGACCCCATCTTTCTCACGGGCGATCAGCCGCTCGTGCGGGAGATCCTCGAACCCCACCGGGTGCGAATGCTCTGCATTGAAGGACTGCCGTCAGGGCAACCGTGGCGGTGGGGGACCATCGGGCGACGGGTCACCCAACTTTTGACCCGAGAGAGAATCGATGCGGTGGTCGCGCTCGGGGGGCGCCCCGGGGTGCTTCCCGGATTTTGGGCGCGCTGGAAACGCCGGCCCCTGTTTCTCCTGGAACAGAACCGCGTGCTGGGAAGAGCGAATTCGCTCCTCCTTCCTCTCGCCGATCGAATATTTCTGAGCTTCGATGACACGGCACCCGAGGATCGGCTCCGCGACCGGGCCCTGCGTCTCGGCTGCCCGGTTCGTCCCGGATTCGCACCGAGTTCTCTGGCGGGGTATGGCGACCCGCTGCTCCTGGTCCTCGGCGGAAGTCAGGGAGCCCAAGACCTGAACAAACTCGCTCCGGCGGCTCTCGCCAGGGCAAAGCGCGGTTGGAAGATTCTGCACGTTTCCGGGCCGGGGAAAGAGCAAGGCATTCGTAACGCCTATCGAGAGGCGGGACTCCTTGCCAGCGTTCGCCCCTTCCTGCAAGATCCATCCGTCGCACTCGCTGATGCTTCCTTGGTGCTCGCGCGGGCGGGAGGTTCGACGATTGCGGAACTGACCGCGGTGGGGCGGGGGAGTTTGCTTCTACCGTACCCTCATCACCGCGACAGACAGCAGTTTCTGAACGCTGAGGCGGTCACCGCAGCCGGGGGCGCGGAGATTGTCACCACCGATCCTGACGCGGTAGCGTTCCGGCTCGATGCTCTTCTCGCGGACCGTTCTCTGCGCGTCGCAATGGCTAAGAGTGCTCGATCGATCGGGAGGCCCGATGCCGCTGCCCGAATCGCCGACGTGATCGCAACCCACCTCGACGCCGATCCAGAGCGCAAGAGCGACGCCCTCGGCGTCGACAGCACTCCACAGCTGGAGCGGATGGGATCGCACAAAAATCGACTTTCGGGGGTTTCAGGTCGGAGAGGTGCGGAAATCGCGCCCTCTCATGGGGACCGAACAGGGGACGGGGAGCGATGAGTTTCGGGAGAGCATTCGAGACGTTCCGAACCCAGAGCGGGTGGACGGGCGTCCTTCGCACCTTTGGGACCGCCTTGGTGGCTGTCATCGGTGCCATTGCCCTGATCTCCTCATGGCCTTCCTCGCCGCGACCCCCCTCGCGCGGCCCTTCCGGCCCATGGACGGTTCCCATCGATGGAGAATGGCGACCGCGGATCATCGACGCAGAGTCCTACGCTTCTCTCGATGATTCCCCCGTGGTCGACCCGCCCCCTTGGTCCCCAGATCCGGCGCTCAGATCCGATGCTCCGATTCGCATCGAGAAAGAGACAGAACTCCCTCTTTCGGAGCAGCCGGTGCGCGAGTATGTCGTGAAGAAGAACGACAGCTTCTGGCGGATCGCCGATCGCGAGCTCGGCTCGGGTCTCAGGCATGAAGAAATCATCGAATGGAATCCGAAGATTCGCGGCAAGACGCTGCATGCGGGCATGACGATTCTGTTGCCCAAGAAGAACGGAGGCGTTCTTCCTCGGAACGAAAACTCGACTCGTGGGGGCAGTCCGGAATCGACACCGGTCGAGCCGACCGCGCGCCAGCATACGGTCACTCGGGGCGAGAATCTGACCACGATTGCGAAGCGCTATGGAGTGAGCCCCGCGGCCATCTTTCAGTTCAACCGCAGAAGTCTACGCTCCCCCGATCTTGTTCCCATCGGGAAGACCCTCTCGATCCCCGCGCCATCACCATCCGGGGGGGGGGCGGGATGATCGTTCGCATCCAGCCACCCGCCACCGAGCTTCCTCCCGACGTCTACATCGTCGGCATGGGGGGGAGCGGTTTGAGCGGGATGGCGCAGATTCTCCGTTCGCGAGGAGTCGACGTCTCCGGCTCGGACGCAACGCGGGAGTCGATTGAGCCTCTGCTCAAGGATGGGTTTTCCGTGCAGGTCGGGCATCGCACCGAGAATCTCCATGACCGAGTGAGCCTTGTGGTCCACTCGGCGGCGATTCCCTCGAACAATCCCGAATTGGTGGAGTCGCGCCGGCGCGGGATCGAAGTCCTCAAGTACGCTCAATTCCTGGGTAGGCTCATGGAAGGCAGTTTCGGGATTGCGGTGGCTGGCACCCACGGCAAGACGTCGACCGGCGCAATGCTCGCGAGTGTTTG
>CALEHF010000064.1 GCA_937876125.1 uncultured bacterium | reverse complement strand
ACACAGCGCCCAAGAACACAGCGCCCAAGAACACAGCGCCCAAGAACACAGCGCCGCCTCCCTCAGATCCGCGGGGTTCGCAGGTGGCGAGTTCCGAAACTGACTTCTCTCCCTCCGAATCAAAAACACCCGTGCGCATCGCCCTGTACAGCCACGACAGTTACGGCCTCGGACACCTCCGTCGCAGCTTGCGACTCGCGGAGTCGATCCTCGAAGCGAAGATCCCCGCGGAGATGCTGCTCGTCAGTGGTTCCCCCCGCGCGCACTTCTACTCGGTCCCCGAAGGATTGAAGGTCGTGTCGATCCCCTCAGTGACCAAGAACTCCGAGGGAAAGTACGTGTCGCGCCAGGAGGGGCTTTCCCTCAACGAGACCGTGCAGCGTCGCAAGCGGATGATTCGCGACGCCGTGCTCGAATTCGAACCTGACCTCTTCATCGTCGACCACTCGCCGACCGGCCTGCGCGGGGAATTGCTCCCGCTCCTCGCCGACCTCCGCCACCGGGGAAAAACCGAGATCGCTCTCGGCATGCGTGACGTCCTCGACGAACCCTCCCACGTCGTCGAGACGTGGAAACGCGACGGGACCTACCGACTGCTCGATGAACTCTACGATCATCTCTGGGTGTACGGCTGTCGGGAAGTGTTTCCTATCGATCAGCTGTATCGGATCCCCGAGAAGGCCGCGAAGAAGATGACGTACCTCGGCTACTTGAACCGCTTCCGTGAAGATGCTGCGCCCAGCGGAATCGACCTCTCGCTCAGCTTCCCAGACCCCTCGAAGGCGCACCTCGTCTGCTTGGTCGGCGGAGGCGGCGACGGGTATCCGCTCGCGCGAACCTTCTTGCAAACTCTCGCGATGAGACCAGATCGCTGGAACGGAACTTTGGTTACCGGTCCATTCCTCTCCCGTGAAAAACGAAACCGCCTCGCTTCTCGCTACGGCCATCTGCGCAATGTGCAGATGATTCGATTCACCTCCCATATTGAGGATTTGCTTCGCTCGGCGAGCCTTCTCGTCACCATGGGAGGTTACAATTCAGTGATGGAAGCGATGGCATTCCGCAAGCCTGCCGTTGTCGTGCCGCGGGTCTTCCCGCGCAAGGAGCAGTGGCTCCGCGCGACGTCGTTTGAGCGACTCGGCCTGTTGCGCTGTCTCGATCCCGATGATCTCCACCCGGAGTCGCTCGCGGATGCCGTCAGGGACAGCCTTTCCGAGCCGCTCCCTCCCGATCTCGAAGGGGCGGGTCTTCGCCTCGATGGGTGTGTGAACTTCGCCCGCGAAGTTGAGAAAGTTCGCGAGCGCATGTTGAACTCTCGAAAGGTGAGTAACGATGACCGGGGTGCACGCCTCAGGGCCTGAGGCCAGCAAAAGCGCAGACGGCAATTCTCCGTTTCGGGTCGCCTACATTCTCAAGATGTTTCCTCGCCTCTCGGAGACGTTCATTTTGAACGAACTCCTCGAGATGGAACGTCAAGGCGCAGAAGTTTCGGTGTTCAGCCTGATGCATCCGGCGGATGGGCGGTTTCACGGCCGACTCGCCGAGCTCAACCTGACCGCCGAGTACCTCACCAAAGGGAGCCCGGAGACGATGTGGAGCACCCTGCGGTCGCTGCCGAGGGAGTTCCGCCCGACGATGACCCAAATGGATGAGTGCGCCGACTTCTGCGATCGCCACACGATCGCGAAGCCGTTCGATCTCATGTTGCGTGCCGCGGTGATCGCCACTCAGGCGAAGATGCGCGGAATCCAACACTTCCACGCTCACTTCGCAACGATCGCGACCCATGTCGCCGCGATGGCGAGTCACATGAGCGGAATTCCATTCTCGTTCACCGCTCACGCCAAGGACATTTTTCGGGAGACGGTTCGCCGCGACCTCTTCAAGGAGGTCGTCGACCGGAGCGCCTTCTCGATCACGGTGAGTGACTTCAACCGCAACTACATCCTCGAACAGACTCCCGGGGTCGACGCCGACAAGGTCATTCGTCTCTACAACGGAATCGACCTGAGCTTCTTCGACTGCGCCGACAACCCCGAGCAAGCCGCCCCCACCAAGCCCCACATCATCAGCGTGGGTCGACTGGTTCCGAAAAAGGGATTCGATCATCTCTTGCATGCCCTCGCGATTTGCAAGGAGCGCGGCCTCGACTTCAGGACGACGATTATCGGAGATGGGGACGTAGAAGACGAACTTCACGCACTCTGTACCGAGCTCGGCCTCGACAACGAAGTCGAGTTCACCGGCGCACTGCCGCAGGAGGAGGTGCGTCGTCGGATGGCAGAGTCGACCATGATGGCGCTTGCGTGCGTGCCCGACACCGACGGGAACATGGATGCGCTCCCCACCGTGCTCCTCGAAGCGCTCGCCCTCGACCTGCCGATCGCCTGCACGACCCTCACCGGTCAGCCAGAGATCGTCGGCGACGAAGCGGGAGTGATGGCCGAGCCCGCCGATCAACTCGGGATGGCGGACGCGATCACCCAAGTGTGGGATCAGATCCGCGCCGGAGAAATCTCCCCCGGGGTCGCGCGGGCCCGAGCCGAACGCCTCTTCAGCCTCAACAAGAACGCCGGGACGCTGAAGACCTACATGGAACGCAATGCTCAAGGACTACCGGTTCGATGAAACGCTTTGCGTACATCTGCGCGGATCCCGGGATTCCCATTCCGGGCATCAAGGGGGCATCCATCCACGTGGCATCGGTGTGTCGGGCCCTCCGACACCTCGGCCTCAAGGGTGAAGTGTTCACGGTTCGCCCCGAAGCAGAGACCGTCGAAGGGATTCCGGTCCGACCGATCGCGATCCCGAAGCGCCGGAAACGGAAGTCGGTCGAGGACCGCGAGACGCGACTCTTTCTCGCGAGTTTGAACACCTCCATCTCTCCGATGAAGAAGCCCGACTTCATCTACGAACGCTACACGCTTTGGCACGCCGGCGGCCTCGCCCACGCGCGAGAGCTGGACGTCCCGTTCATCCTTGAAGTGAATAGCCCACTGCCGGTCGAAGCGAAGAACTTTCGTGGCCTCGCGAACATCCCACTCGCCGAAGGCATCGCCCAACTGCTCATGCGCGACGCCGACGGCATTGTCTGCGTCTCCGAGGAAGTCGCCCAGTGGGTCGAATCCCTCCGCGGGCACCGCACAGGCGTGTGGGTGATCCCCAACGGCGTGGATCACGAGCTGTTCCGGGCAAACGGCCGGCAACGGCCCGCGTCACTCCCGCAAAATGGCACTCCGTTGATCGCGTTCGCCGGGTCGTTCCGCCCTTGGCACGGGATCGGCGACATGCTCGACGCGTTCAAAATTCTCGTCGATAAGACCTCGACCGACGCACACCTGTTGTTGGTCGGAGATGGTCCGATGCGTGGAGAATTCGAGGACAAGGCGCGCGCATTTGGCCTCCATGATCGCGTGCACATCACCGGTATGGTCCCTCACGCAGAAGTTCCCAAGTGGTTGGAGGGCGCGACCATGGCGGTTGCGCCGTATCCTAGTCTTGAACACTTCTACTTCTCGCCACTCAAGCTGTACGAGTTCCTCGCGCTCGGCCTCCCGGTGATCGCCACCGATGTCGGACAGATCCGCGATGTAATCACGAACGGGGAGCGGGGACTCTTGTGTCCCCCCGGGTGTCCCGAATCCCTCGCCGACGCGATGGCCGAGCTGATTGCCGACAAGGATCGCTCTCGCCTCCTCGGCGATGCGGGTCGCGACTGGGTCCTTGCGCACGCCACCTGGCGGCACCGCGTGAAGGACATCCTCGACCGCGTCTCAGACCTGTAGGGAATATGTGCCTGTGAGGAAGTTCATCCGCACGCTCCGGCGTCGGCTCGCTCAGCTGCGGTCTGTCCGCGAGCGGTTCGGGACCCTCGTCCACAAGGAGCGCAAGCTCCTGTGGCTCGGGGCGATGGCCATGACCATCGAAACGGGCTGCCTCATCGCGCTGTCATTCCCCTTGCGCTACCTCACCGACGTCCTCCTCATCCCCTCTGCTGGCGCAAACAAGCTTCCCTTCATGCCCGAGGATTTCTACCTCACCGCCACTGAGGAGCAGAGAGCGAGGTTCCTCTGGATCGTCTGCGCTCTGGTTCTCGTCATCGCAACCCTGATCGGCGTATTCGGGTATCTGAGAACCGTCTGGTGCGCGACCGCGGGTCAGCGGATCGTGATGAAACTCCGCAAGCAGTTGTACGGACATCTCCACCTCCTCTCACTCCGATTCCACCATGGCAATCGGATCGGCGACTTGATGGTCCGCATCACCGGGGACATCCCGATGCTCCGCGATATCCTCTCGGGCGCGATCATCGATCTCATCGGCCGCATGGTCCTGGTCGTCGCTTGGTTCGGCGTGATGGTCTGGATCGATCCAGTTCTCGCGATCGCCTCCTCGATTGTCCTCGTCGTTGTCGGGCTCCTCTCTGCACTGTTCGCAAAGCGCATCGTAAAAATCGTGAAGCGCCAGCGGAAGCAGGAGGGAATCCTCGCCTACACCACCAGCGAAACTCTCTCGTCTCTAACCTTGGTCAAGGCGCTCGGGCGCGAAGACGAAGTGGTGCGTCGGTTCGCGAGGAAGAATCGCACCGCGATGCGAGCAGGGCTCAAAGGTACGCGGCTCCAGGCGAGTCTCAGCCGCTACGTCGAGATCGTGCTCGCGGGAGGGCTCGCGGTCGTCATCTTCGTGGGGATGAACAAGGTCCTGGCGGGGGCGCTGACGGCCGGGGCGCTCTTGCAGTTCATCTCCTCGCTCAGAAACCTGAACAAGCCGCTCCGGCGAGTCTCGAGGATCTCCACGCAAATCGGCAAGGCCGCCGCGTGCGGGGAGCGCATCACAGAGGTACTCGACATTGAGCCAGAGGAAGTCGATGCTCCCGATGCGATCGCAGCCCCGTTGTTGAGAGGCGAAATCGAGTTCCGGGAAGTCGAGTTCAGTTACGTTCGGGCGGAGGATATCTCGGATCGCCCCACGGGCGATGAAGAGGACGAAGAAGACGAAGACGCCCTGGATCTCGAAGAGGACTCCACGGTTCACATCGACGATGGGCTCGACCTCAGCGATTTCTCCGCCACCGAATCTCACGCGGAGAAGTCTTCCCGTCGCACCGGGGATTCCAAGCCTGATCCAGCCCGGATCGAGCGCCCCCGCGCCCTCGCCGGGGTCAGCCTGCGCATCGAGCCGGGAGAAGTGATCGCGCTGGTCGGGCGCAACGGCGCCGGCAAGTCGACGATGATGAACCTCCTTCTGCGTCTCTACGAACCGACGGGCGGTACGCTGTTCTTCGACGGCGTCGCCTCCCAGAAGTACACGATCCGTAGCCTCCGCGATCAGATCAGCATCGCGCTTCAACACACGTATCTGTTCGGCAGCACGGTCCACGAGAACTTGCTCTTCAGCGCGCCGGAGGCAACCCCCGCAGAGATCCACGAGGCGCTCCGTCTCGTCGGCGGAGAGTTCTTCGAGGCGCTCCCCGAGGGAATCGACACCGAACTCGCCGAAGGGGGCAGCAACCTCTCCGGTGGCCAGCGTCGCAAGCTCGCCCTCGCAGGCGCCCTGCTCAGGAAAACTCCGATCCTCGTCCTCGACGAGCCGACCGCCGCCATCGACCAAGCATCCCGCGACGACTTGTTGCGCCGGTTGCCGGAAGCCATCAAGGGACGCACGACGATCCTCATCGCACACGACTCAGCCCTCCTCGCCTGGGCCGATCGCGTGGTCTACCTGGAGGATGGTCAGATTGTCGCCGATGGAACACATGAACAACTGCAAGCGACCTCGGACGGATACCGGGCCCTCTTTCCGGAAGCCGCCGAGGGGAAAGGTGCGCTCCGGTGAACCGGCTCCCCCTCCCTCCCAACTCCCTCCCCGGACTCGATCCGTTGATCAACGGGGACCTGTGGGCGCGTTGGCACTCAGATGGCATCGTCTTCCCCGTCGAGAACGTCCGTGACGCGTGCACTTACATGCGCTTCAAGCCCGATACAACCTGTCGCCTCTTCCTCTCCGGCGTCGATTCCGAGACCGCCGACGAGCCCCCCCAAGGGTTCATGATCCATCTCTACCCAGACCTCGAGCGAGCGAACACCGCGTACGCGAAGGAGATGTCGAAGAGGCACAAGATCGGGTCGGGCGGATTCGAGCCGTTTCTCTGCGATGAGAGTTGCGCCGTCGGAGTCCCCTATCCGAACGACCCGGAGATCCCCGATATCCGGCACCTTTACAGTCCCGACAGCTTTCGCCGCACGCTGACTGAACTTCTCTCCGAATACCCAGACGATGAGTGGCGCGTGCAGCGGAGCCTGACCAAGCTCACCCTTCTCAACTACAAGCCGGGGCGGCGCGCGGTGTATCGGATCAAAGTGAAGCTCCGCCGTCGCGTTGGGGATGAGAAAGTGCGCGTGCGCATGCACGTCAAAGTGGAGAACCCGAAAACCGCCGACACCAGCTTCGAGAACTTGAAACAGGTCCAAGCGGCGATCTCTGAGGGTGCGTCGTGGCGAGTGCCGAACGCGCGCGGTCAAATCGGCCGACGCACGTTGATGGCCGCGGAGTGGGTCGAAGGAAAGCCGCTGCGCGAGATCGCAGAGGACATGGCTGAAGCGATCCCCGTCTTTCGAAAGGTCGGCGCCGCGCTCGCCTCCTTCCATCGGATGAAGGTCGACTTCGAACACCTCGCTTCACCGGTGGAGGAGAGTGACCGTTTGATGAGTCACGCGCGCGACCTCGCCCAGCTTCTCCCGGATCGCAAGGATGAAATCATCGCTCTCGGGGAAGAGCTGGCTCGCCAGGTGGCGCGGCTCGCACTTTCCCCTTCGGCACCGATTCACAACGACTTCCACCTCGACCAAGTGCTGATCGCCGATGGCAAGCCGGTGATTGTCGATCTCGATCGCGCCGGCCGAGGCTATGCTGCATCGGATCTCGGTACGTTCCTCGGGCACCTCGAAGAGGTCGGGCTCGACACGCGACTGGCGAGTGAGTTTCTCGCCGGTTACCGCGAAGAGGCCGGCGAGCCAGTTCCCGAGGATTGGATTCAGGTCTGCCATGCCATCGCGATTTTTCGGCGCGCGAGCTTTCCCTTTCGAGAGCTTCGCGAAGACTGGGTCGACCAGATGACCGCGCGCCTCGACGCGACGCGGAAGACGCTGGGGGGACTCGAGGGATGAACTCCGAGAACGAGGTCTCTTGGACCGAGGGTCTCAAGGAGCCGCTGAAGTGCGCGACTCGCGGTGGGCGCTGGGTCCGCATCGAAGAACACCGCGGCGGCGGCTGGATCCTGCTCTCCGATGAGGGAGCGGGCGATGTCGACTGG
Organism: uncultured bacterium; assembly: GCA_937876125.1. GTDB lineage: Bacteria > Planctomycetota > UBA8108 > UBA1146 > UBA1146 > JAFMMO01. The sequence continues at coordinate 11,797 of CALEHF010000064.1, read as the reverse complement.
TGGCATCTCCCTGAGGAGAACGGCACACTCACGCCGCTCGACCCCCTCGACGATGCCCGCCTCCCCGAGCTCCGTCGCACAGTGACGGAGGCGCTCAGGCGGAGCGATAAGATCGAGCTGCTCGCCTGGCGCGTCGGAAGCCGTGCCATCTTCCGCTTCGACGGCGACGGCGGCCCTCGGATGGCGAAGGTCTACCGAAAGGACCGCGACGTCCTCCGGCGTTGGGAGCTGCTCGCGAATACGGACTCCGACGAATGGAGCGTCCCGCGCGTTCTCGACTGGAAACCGAAGCGGAAACGCCTCGAGATCGAGTTTTGCGCCGGCACCTCGCTGAACGCGCGCTGGCTCGGCGGAAGCGCCGACCCGGAAGATGGAGCGCGCGTCGCCCGGCTACTCGCCTGGCTCCAAGAGACCCCGATGCCCGCCGATTTCCCTGCGCACCCGATCTCCGAAGAGATCCGCGTGCTCTCCGAACGGGTGCCAGTCTTCTACCGCACTCTCGAGAACCCCTCTCCCCGGGCGACCCCCCTCTTCGAGCGGGTCCGCGCGGAACTCGAGGCGCTTCCCGAGGTTGAGCCGGTGCTCTGCCATCGCGATTTCCACGATAAACAGGTGCTCATCGACGGCGATCGTGGCACATTGATCGACCTCGACCTCGCCGCGGCGGGGCATCCCGCGCTCGACGTCGGGAACATCCTCGCACACCTCCGTCTCCGGCAGCTCAAGGGCGCCGATCTCAATTGGGCGGTGGTCGCGCGACCCATCGCCGAGCGAGCGAAACTCGATCGCGGAATCGAGGATTCACTCCGGGCTTGGACTGCGAGCACGCTCATGCGACTCGCCCTGATCTACGCAAGAAGATACCGAAAACCGGGCTTGATCGATGCGCTCCTCGATTCGACCGAGGCGGCACTGGACGGCACCGGTGAGTGGGAGGGGATTCTGTGATGGCCTGGGGGGATATGAACTCACGGAGGCGAGGCGGCCTAGCGGTCGCTCTCCTGTGCGGGATTTTGATCGTGGCGACCGCCCGATCACCCGCCCGCGCACAGGACACGCAGGCTTCGGACACGCAGGCTTCGGACACGCAGCCTGCAGAGACGCAGCCCGAGGCAACCTCTCCACCGATCACCTCGCTCGAAGACATGAAGTCCTGGACCCTGAATGACCTCCGCGCTGGAACTCGCGTCGAGGTGGATGGTCATCTGCGTCCCGACGGAAGCGTGGAGGCGGATCGGGTCACGTTCGAGAGAGCGGACTCGACCCCGGAGATCAAGGGGACCATCGCATCGATCGACTTCGAGACGCTGCGCATCTCGATTCCCCCCTTCACGATCCAAGTGACCGCAGACACCGACATCGACGATGAGAGCGAAATGGACTCCTACAGATTCGATGAGCTCACGGTGGGTTGGCACCTCGATGTCGACGTACGAGAACTTCCCGATGGCACCCTGGAGGCGGTCGAGATCGCGGTCGATACGGTCACTGACAATGACAAAATCGGCGTGATCGAGATCGAAGCGTTCATCCAGAGTGTGGGCGGTCAGCTCGAACTCGACACCCTGACGATTCGACTCCTCGGCCATGACGTCAAAGTCGGTGAAGACACCCCGCTCAGGGTCCAAGAAGGCGCCACGAAGCGAAACGTCTCGGCGACGAGCAACGTCGAGGATGAGGTTCGGGGACTGATCAAGATCAACCTCGGCTCGACGGAACTCATCATCGGGGGAGAACTGCAGTTCGGGCAAGAAGTGCGCGAGCGCTACGAGCTCGACAGTCACAACCACCGCGACACCGCGACCCGAGACTTGCAGATCAGCCTGCAAGCGGAGTGGTTCCTCACCAACTCGCTCCTCCTGTATCTGAAGGGGAGTTCGAGTCGTGAGGACATTCTGTACGACGGGGATCGGAGTCTCAAGGATAGCGAAGTCACTCATATCACCGAGGCCTACGTCAAATACAACATCCCTGAATACCCTTTCCTCGTCCAAGTCGGTCGCCAGCGCTTCGACGACGACCGTGAGTGGTATTACGATGGCGAACTCGATGGCGCGCGTGTGAACTGGACCTCTGGCAGATACTCCGTGGAGTATTCGTACAGCGAGATCCTGCGCGACAACCACCTCTTAGACGAGTTCAAGTACCAAATCATGACCGCGCGCTACCAGTACGACAAGAGGGGTGCCGTCACGCTCCACGTCCTCGACATCGTCGACGACTCCCCCGCCAATCAGTCGCCCTTGTTCCTCGGACTCGCCGCTGTCGGGAGATGGAAGGGAGAGGAGCACGCCGTCAAGTACTGGGCACAGTACGCCTACGTGGATGGTGTGACCGGGACCGAGGATCTCGAGGCACACGCCTACGATTTCGGAGCCGCAATTCAATGGCGCAATGCTCCGCTCGCTCCCTACATCTTCGCCGGATTCGCCGAGGCAGAGGGGGACAATGATCCCACGAACGGAACCAATCGCGAGTTTCGACAGAGCGGCCTCCAGGACAACAACGACAAGTTGTTCGGGGTCTCGAGCTACCGTTACTACGGTGAGTTGTTCCGGCCGGAACTCTCGAACATGAGGATCTGGACCCTCGGCGCCGGCATCCGCCCCCACGACAGCGTATCCGTCGACTTTGTCTTTCACACCTATCGGCAAGACGTCGCTTCCGCGTCCATTCGAGATAGCCGCATTCGCACCAATCCCAGCGGGTTGGACGCCGATCTCGGAGTTGAGTTTGACATCGTGGTCGGCCTCGCAGACCTGTGGGGAAGCTGGGATCTCGAGTTCGATTTCGGCTACTTCGTTCCCGGAGATGCGTTCGATGTCGCGATTGGTCCTGGTTTGTTCCAATCGGCGGACACGGCCACTTGGCTGGCGCTGCAGATCGAGTACAAATTCTGATGTGAGCGGACTTTTCTGACACTCCGGTCGATTTCACGCTCGAGAGACGCACAATCGACCGCAGGCGATAGAATTGAGGGCGGCGGACTCCTTCCACCCTGGGTCATCTTCGAGCATCGCAGAGTCGCTCCTCAGCGGCGTCGAAGGACCGCGGAGTTCCTGAGATGGAGAAATGATGTCACGCACTAGTCAAATTCTCGCGTTGGTCATCACCGCGACCGCCATCGCCACGCTCGTGCTCGGGTCAGGGTGCGCCCGTCGCTTGAATCCCGATCACATCGTGCTCCCGAGCGCCGGGCCGCCCCCTGAGAGTGGTCCCCCGATCGGGGTCAATTCGCAGTTGGACATCCCCCACCCCCTGTTCGCTGGACTCGGAGACGTGTTGGCGGGAGATGGCTACGTGCGACTGAGTTGGCAAGCAGCGACGGATGACGACTCGCTGAGCGAAGACATCGTTTACCACGTCTACCGCTCGAGCGTCGCAGGGGGTGAAGACTTCCTCGCCGCGCCGTTCTTCACGACGGGTGCCGGCGAGACCACTGTCGAGTTCACCGGACTCACCAACGGAGAACCGATCTACTTCGTCGTGCGCGCCGCCGATGAGCTCGGCAACGTCGACCCCAACGAAGTCGAGTGGTCGGCGATGCCGAATCCGGTGCGGTATGTCCGAGTCGGCGGGGCGGGCCCCGACGGCCTCACCCCGCAGACAGCGTTTCCGACGATTCTCACGGCGGTGGTGGTCACCGAAGCACTCGAGCAAGGCGTGAACATTTGGGTCGCTGAGGGAGTGTACTCTCAAGTTGTGTTTCTCTGGCCGGGCAGATCTGCCTATGGCGGGTTCACGACCGACTTCACGATCGAAGACCGCGACACGATCGTGCATGTTTCAACCTTGGAGATCACCTCCCTGGCGCCGGTGGTGCGCATGCGGATTCCGAGCGACCCGGACATCCTCTTCGTTCCTGGTGCGCTGGCTGTCCTCGATGGCTTCAACGTCAGGAGCGCTGCCGGATCTTCCGTTCCCATCGGAGTGTTGGCGGAGGACTCCAATGTCCGGATTACCAACTGTCTGTTCTTCAATCTCTTGAGCCAAGGGATCGACCTCCGATCGGACTTCCTCAACAGCATTCAGATTACCGCGACGATCCGAAACTGCACGATCCAGGACGTGGGCGGCGAGGGAATCTTCATCAACGGCCACCCCAACATCGTCATCGACAACAACGTGATCCAAAACACTGGTACCGAGGGGATCGAGAGTCAATGGGTCCACGCGAGCGGCAACACGAGCGCTCGGATCGAAGTGACCCGCAACCGAATCTTGAATCCGGGGGACGAGGGCATCGATATCGACTTCGCCGAAGAAGATGTCGACAACCCACTGAACAGTCTCGGTGCCCGGATTCGAGCGTTCATCCGCAACAACAAGATCGAGGGCGCGGGGCTCCAAGGAATCCAGCTCGATCTCGACTTCCAGAACTCTGACGAGATCGACTTCCGCGCGCGGATCGAGGACAACGAGATCAACGATTGTGCACTCGAGGGAATCCTGCTCGATGGGGATGCGCGCGGGTCGTTCCGTGTCGTTCGAAACTCGATCACCGGGAACGGCAAGGCGGGAGACCCGATCACTGGCATCGGGACTGCAGGAATCGCAATCTCGGGGAACGTCGGCGGGCCGTACGCGCGACTGCTCCACAACCGAATCATCGGGAACGGCGTGGGGATCTTCGCAACGGGCGCCATCACCGCTGAGGTGCAGCACCAGATCTTGCGTGCAAACTCGCTCTCCGCTGTGCGCACCGATCGCGCCGTCGTCACCGTGGCGAACTCCATTCTCATGGAGAACGGCAGCGTCTCCACGTTGACGTCGCTACGGTCGTCGATCGTGTTCGGCGAACCGGTTCCCACTCGGGCAGAAAACACGGTGAGCGCAGACCCGGGGCTCGAGAGCCACCCGCGCTTCTATGCGAGGGTCAATGCCACAGCCAGTCCATTCGGCACGCAGGGAAGTATCCCGCTCGGTTCGACGAGTGGCTGGTTCGTTGGCGACACGGTCGAGCTTCGAAACGATGGCGTGGCGAGGCTCGTCACCTTCGTCGGGCCGACCTCGCTCGGCGTCTCTCCCCCGAGCACTATCGTCTTCCCCAACGACTTGGTGGCGGCCTGGGGAGACTCCCCTGACGTGATCGAGCGGGAGGGACTCCTCCTCGGAAGCCCTGCGATCGATATGGGAGAGCCGGGTGAGTTCGATCGCGATGGAACACCCGCCGACATCGGTCCGATCGGCGGGGATACCCCTGGAAACGTCGGCATCGAAACCGCGATCCCCCTCGAGTCCGCTGCGCTCGAGCTGGTCGCCATCGACCCCAGTCCCGCTGAGCTCCAGTCCGGCTCGATCTGGACCCTGACCTTCAACCGCGACCTCGTCCCCGAGATCGCTTCGCTGGTGACCTTCAGCCGGGGCGCTGCTGACTTGACACCGAGCGCGGTGATCACCCTCGGCGAACGCACCATCGATTTCGACCTCTCGGCGGTGACCTTCACTCCGGGTGACGATGTGGTGATCGAGATTGCTCCCGGCGAATTCACGATCGGAGTTCCCGAAGGCCCGTTCGATGATCTCGGTACTGGCGGCGGTGATTTGACCCCACCGGGAGTCGTCGGGACCGAGGAAGTGCTCCTCCTCCCGTCTCTGATCCGCTTCTCGAGCAAGATCGGAGCGGATGTATTCGACCTCGACATCGCGGGAGGACCCGAGTTCAACGGAACCGTAGCGACGGCGCAGAATCTTCCGACTCTCCCGGTTCGCGTGAGCGGCGCGCTCGGCGTGCTCGGGGATGTGGATGTCTACAGCTTCACCCTCGGGGCGGGCGAGACAATCCGACCCGAGCTGTACGTGCGCCAGATCGAGTCGACCCTCACGACACGACTGACGCTCATCGCGAGCGACGGATCGACGATCGTGTCGTCAGACGCCGCGCTCACCCCGTTCTACTTCGACCCCACGCTCCCCGAGTACACCGCCACGACGGCAGAGACCGTCTACGTGACAGTGCAGAGTTCGTACGTCGCCAAGGCGATCCCGGACGTCGTGATCTCGCCGACCGGTGACTACGAGTTGATCCTTCGGTAGAAGGCAAATCTTTCCGAGGAACTCGCGGGGCGTTTGCCCGAGGAGGGGCGGAGTGGCCGAGGCCGCTGGGCCCCTCTTCGCGTTTCGGGGTGTTCTCCGTCGTTTCTTCCGGCTTTGAGGGTCTCCCTTCCCACCTCGCTCTCCCACCTCGCTCTCCCACCTCGCTCTCCCCCCACGCTCTCCCCCCACGCCCCAACAACCGGGCGCTTGCTGCGGAGAACAGCTCATCGCCGCCTATTCCTGCCGTTTCCCCGACCTGATCCGCTGTACCCAGAGCCCGCTGCCGCTACCATGTGCCCACTTATCCTCTGAGGGCGCGATGGTCGCCCGGCGACCCGCGCGCCAGCAGGCGGCGGTCCTCCGACAAATCAAGAACGGGAACCGGATGGCCACGGCCCCCCCCGGGTCTCCCTCGCCTCTCGGTGCCCAGGGCAGCGTGGCGGGTGGGTCCTCACATTCCATCGCCGAGACGTTCGACCAACTCGAACGCGACTTCGTCGTGGTCCAATCGTCGCCGCCCGCGGAGACGCTGGCGATCTCGGGCGGAACCTTCGTCACTCCTGGGGCAACCGGCTCGCTCCCGGTCCTCGCCCACCTCCCGGCCGCTCCACCCGGTTTTCTCGGCGATCGCTCGTTCCGCGACGACTACGAGGTGTCTCTCGCCTACGTCGCCGGCGCGATGGCGAACGGCATCGCTTCCGTCGAGCTGGTGACCGCCCTCGCGCGCGCGCGCATACTCTCCTTCTTCGGAGCCGCTGGGCTCACGATCGAGGAAGTCGCCCGCGCGCTCGATCGTCTCGCGCCCCTCGGGGAGCTCCCCTACGGAGTGAACCTGATCCACGCTCCGGGGGAACCGCGCGTCGAGCGCGACCTGGTCGACTTGGTCCTCGCTCGCGGGGTGCGCGCGGCGGAGGCCTCCGCGTTCCTCGACCTGACCCCCGCGATCGTGAAGTTTCGGGTGACCGGGGTGCGACGCGGACCCGATGGCGTTCCCATTCCCGCGCGGCGGCTGATGGCGAAGGTCTCTCGCCGCGAGGTGGCGCGACGATTCTTGTCGCCGCCGCCGACGGAGATCCTCGACGCGCTGTTGCGCGATCGAGCGATCACTGCGGACGAGCACACCCTCGCGCGGCACCTACCGATGTGCGACGACCTCACCGCCGAGGCGGACTCGGGAGGGCACACCGACAACCGCCCTCTTGTCACGCTGCTCCCCTCCTTGATCGCGCTTCGCGACGAGATTTCCCAACGAGAAGGCTACCCCCGTGCACCGCGCGTCGGTGCCGCAGGCGGAATCGGAACGCCGTGGGCTGCCCACGCGGCATTCTCCCTCGGGGCCGCCTACGTCGTGGTGGGCTCGGTCCACCAATCGTGCCTCGAGGCGGGAACTTCGGATGCGGTGCGTCGCTTGCTCGCGGTCAGCGAATCGACCGACGTCGCGATGGCACCCGCCGCCGACATGTTCGAGATGGGAGTGGAGCTGCAGGTCCTGCGCCGAGGCACCATGTTCTCGATGCGCGCCAGGCAACTCTACGAACTGTATCGCCGCTACCCTTCATGGGAGCAGATCCCCGCCGCCGACCAGAGCAAGGTCGAGAAGACTCACTTCCGCGACAGCTTCGACGCGGTGTGGGAACACACGCGCACCTTCTTCCTCGCGCGCGATCCCGATCAGGTCGCGCGGGCGGACTCCGACCCGAAGCACAAGCTGGCACTGGTGTTCCGCTGGTACCTCGGGCTTTCTTCCGCCTGGGCAAATCGCGGTGACCCCGAGCGCACGCTCGACTATCAGATTTGGTGTGGACCCGCGATGGGCGCCTTCAACGAATGGGTGCGCGGCAGCGCATTCGAGGCTCCCGAGAATCGCCGCGTCGTCGACGTCGCGACCGCCTTGATGGACGGCGCGGCCCGCGTGTCTCGCGCCGACCTCCTGCGGCGGGCCGGGCTCGCCTTGCCCTCTGGAGTCCCCGACCTGCGCCCCCGGCCGAACCCGATCGATTCCCCCGCACCCGCGAGGACTCATTCATGAACCCGACCCGCCCACCTGCCGGCCGTGCAAGCTTGTCCGACTCCCACCACCCCTCGCGCGCCCCGCTCGCCGTGGTGGGTCTCGGCTGCCTGTTTCCCGGCGCGGCCGACGTCGGCGCGACGTGGGCGACCTTGCGCGATGGGATCGACCGGATCACCGAGCTCCCTGCCACCCACTGGCGCCCCGAGGATGTCTTCGATTCGGATGGCAGCTCCCCCGATCGAACCTACGGGCAGCGCGGTGGCTTCCTCGACCCTGTCGACTTTCGCCCGATCGAGTTCGGCATCGCTCCGCGCGATTTGGAGGCCACCGACACCGCCCAGCTACTCGGTCTCTACGCCGCGCGTGAAGCGCTCCGCGACGCCGGAATTCTCGATCTCGACCAACGCGCGAAGCGAAAGGTCAGCGTTCTACTCGGCGTGACCGGCGCGCTCGAGTTGGTCATCCCCCTCGGAGCGCGCCTCGGGCACCCGGCTTGGTGGCGTGCGCTCGCCGCATCGGGAGTCGATCGCGAAACCGCTTCCTCTGTAGTCCAAAAGATCTCCGACAGCATGGTGCGCTGGCAGGAAAATTCCTTTCCGGGCCTGCTCGGCAACGTGGTCGCCGGCCGGATCGCCAACCGTCTCGACCTCGGCGGCACCAACTGCGTCGTCGATGCGGCGTGCGCGAGTTCGCTCGGAGCGGTGCACCTCGCCGCGATGGAGCTCGAGAGCGGCCGGGCGGACGCGGTGGTCACCGGCGGGGTCGACACCTTCAACGACATCTTCATGTACACCTGCTTCTCGAAGACCCCCGCGCTGTCGCCGAGCGGTCACGCCCGCCCGTTCGATCGCGATGGCGATGGCACGACCCTCGGCGAAGGGATCGGCCTCGTCGTCTTGAAGCGCCTCGCGGATGCCGAGCGGGATGGCGACACGATCTACGCGAAGCTCCTCGGAATCGGAAGCTCCTCCGACGGAAAGGGGACCGCGATTTACGCACCGAGCTCCGAAGGGCAAGTCCGTTGCCTCGAGGCGGCGTACCAAGATGCATGCGTCACCCCCGACACGATCGAACTGATCGAAGCGCACGGAACCGGGACGGCGGTCGGGGACGCGGCGGAAGTGCGCGGCCTCACCACAGTGTTCCGCGCCGCGCGTGCCGACGGGACGTGGTGCCAGCTCGGCTCGGTGAAATCGCAGATCGGGCACACGAAGGCGGCCGCGGGGGCCGCAGGCTTGGTGAAGGCGGTCCTCGCGCTCCACCACAAAGTGCTCCCGCCCACGATCAAGGTGGACCATCCCCTCGACGAACTCGCGCCAGGAATGAGTCCCTTCGAGATGTCGCAGCACCCGCGGCCGTGGCTTCGCCGCGGACTGACTCCGCGTCGCGCAGGTGTGAGTGCGTTCGGGTTCGGAGGCAGTAACTTCCACGCGGTCCTCGAAGAGGTCGGGGGAGATCGGTCCTCGGTCGACTACGAAGGCGCACCGGCGATCTTCGCGTTCTCGGGGAGCGAGGCCAGTTCGATCACGACTGCGATCGATGAGACCATCGCTCTCCTTCGCGACGCCGACCGCCCTAGGGTCCGCGCCGTCGCCGCCATCGCGCGCACCCGTTTTGAAACCGGCGCTCGTCATCGTCTGTTGACCGTCGCGCCTCTCGATGAGGTGGTCCCCCGCCTCACGCGCGCGAGGGCGGAACTCGAGAGCGTTCCCGACCGCGCCTTCGCGCTCCCCGAAGGAGTTTGGCATGGGGTCGGCGGACCCGATGGATCCCTCGCCTACCTCTTTCCCGGGCAGGGGAGCCAACGCGTCGGAATGCTGCGTGATCTCGCGTGCCGCACTCCTGAGTTACTGGCCGCGCTCGAAGAGGCGGAAGAGAGCTATTGGATCGACGAGTCCGATCCGGTTCCGCTCGCGACCCGAATTTACCCTGCGGATCCGTTCGACAAAGGTCGCGCGCGCCGCCTCGACGAGGCGCTGCGCGATACCCGTACCGCCCAGCCGGCGATCGGCGCGGTCTCCCTCGGGGCCGCCCGCTTGCTTGCCCGCTTCGGCGTGCGACCCGCCGCGACGGCGGGACACAGCTACGGCGAGTTGACCGCGCTTCACATCGCCGGTCGCTTGCGCTCAGAGGACTTTCATCAGCTCTCGAACTTTCGTGGCCGTTTGATGGCGGAGGCGGGAGGGGACGCTCTGGGAGCGATGGCTGCCATCGATTTGCCGCTCGCAGATCTCGACCGATTGGTTGCCGAGGAGCGCCTCGATCTCGTCATCGCGAACCGGAATGCCCCGCGCCAAGGAGTGCTGTCGGGTCGCAGCGACGAGATCGCTCGCGCTCTTTCGGTCTGTGAACGCCGCGGCATTCGCGCGACCCGGCTCCCCGTCGGCGCCGCGTTTCACTCGCCACTCGTCGCAGCGGCCCGCGAGCCGTTTCGCGCGGTGCTCCGCAAGGTGAAAGTCGCGCCAGGGACGATCCCCGTCTACGCAAACTCGACCGCGGGGCGCTACCCGGGGGACGACGACGCCATGAAGGAGTTGTTCGCAAGCCAACTCGCTCAGCCGGTGCGCTTCCTCGATGAGCTGGAGACGATGGTCGGGGACGGAGTGCGCACGTTTGTGGAAGTGGGACCTGGCTCGACGCTCACCTCATTGGTCCGTGCGACTCTCGGCGACCGTGCGGTCGCCGTCGCGATCGAAGCATCGAACGGGCGGCGCGATGGGATGCATGACCTCGCGGTCCTGCTCGCGACGATCGCGGCGCGTGGACACGCCATCGATTTGTCCGTTTGGGACGGAGGAGTGGCCGCGCAGCCGCTGCCGGCTCCCAAGAAGGGCCCGAGCGTTTGGATCTCCGGCGCGAACTTGAAGGCGGGGACGACGACTCCGGTGGCACCGCTTCCCGCAGTGTCTCCGCCGACCGACCTCGTTTGGCCCGAACCCAAGCCGCGCCCGCTTCCAGTTCCAGCTCCCGTTCATCCCGTTGGGGCAGCGGTCGCTTCCCCCGTTTGGACGCTTCCCGAGAGGACCGAAGCCATCGACGATTCCACTTGGGAGGCTCTGCGATCCCTCGAAACGGAAATGCGGGTTCTGAATGACTCGTTCCTCGAAAGTCAGCGGGAGCTTGCTCGCGCGGTGGAGCGACTGATCGCAGGGGCGGGAGCTGAGCAGGCTTTGCCCGAATCAGCTCAGACGCCCCTCCGGGGGGGTCCGTTCACGCACGAACCTCGTCCGGGTTCGAGCGAGGGTTCGCAGAGGTTCGCGCCGACGCCGCCACTGGCACCTCTGGTAACTCCCTCCTCCGATTTCCAATCGCCGAGTTTGAATCCTTTGATCACCCCTCTCATCGCCATCGTTGCCGATCGCACCGGCTACCCCGCGGAGGCGATCGAACCATCGATGGACCTCGAAGCGGATCTCGGCATCGATTCGATCAAGCGCGTCGAGATCCTCTCCGCACTCCGCACCGAGCGCCCCGAGCTTCCGTCGCCGCCTCCCGAGTTGTTGGGGACGCTCCGGACTCTCGATGAGATCGCCGGTTGGTTCGCGGCGCACGGGGCGGGTGGTTCTCCGGAAACGGCGCGCGTCACCGCTCCCGTGCCGATGACCTCGCCCCCGGCAGCCCTCGCCGACTTGATCACTCCGCTCATCGCCATCGTCGCCGATCGCACCGGCTATCCCGCGGAGGCGATCGACTCGTCGATGGACCTCGAAGCGGATCTCGGCATCGATTCGATCAAGCGCGTCGAGATCC
>CALEHF010000063.1 GCA_937876125.1 uncultured bacterium | reverse complement strand
TTTATGACACCGTGGTGTCGATCCACTCCGGGTGCCCTGGCGATCTCACCACCGAGATCGGCTGTAACGATGATAGCTGCGGTGTGGGTTCGGTCGCCCAAGTGATGGCGGCGGTGGGCGTCGAGTACTGGATCCGCGTCGCCGGCAAGAACGGGGACGGCGGGGGCTTCACTCTCGAGGTCGACATGTTTGACCCGACTTTGCTCACCGGTCCCGACGTGGTCTACACCGACTGCACTAGTGTGACCAACTGGGGTGCGATCGGGGGCATTCGCGGGTACTCGCTCGGCAGCTTCACCTGCAACATCGGCGACGAGAACCTCGCGTGGGGAACGAATACACCGCTGCTCGGAATGAACGCCTACAAACTCGAGGACGGGCGACTCATGCAGCTCGGACTCTCGTGGATGAAGCGCGGGACCGGCGCCGCTGCGGGTTCCGGCTGTGGATTGCCCTGCAATGGCGCCGGCGGCAGCGTGCTCGGCGCGGGTTGTCGGGATGTCTATGGATCCAGCTTCAACGGCTCCCAGAGCATTCTCGGTCCGCGCTCGCAGGTGAACGCGTACACGGGGGACAACCCGGGATCGTCGGGCGCGTCTCCCACGATTCTCTCGAAGCGGCTCCAGATCCAAGAGTCGGACCTCCTTTCGACTTCGGCGCTCTACTTCATCGAGGGAGTCTATGTCGCGCCGGACGATGCGGCGAACGGCAACGCGTACAACAACGCGTCCTACAAGCGAGTCACCGTGGCGCCGAGTTTCGACATGTCTCCGGTCGGCGCGATGCAAACCTATCGTCCGGCCCTCGAGGCGTGGGCGGATCACGGTCTGGGGATCGACACTCCCGACCTGACCGTCGAGCTGACCACCGCGGATATCCCCAATGAAGGACGCTTCCACATCGGGAGCAAGGTGACCGACCTGGGAGGTGGCCAGTTCCTCTACGACTACGCGATCTTCAACCTGAATTCCCACCGCTCGGCCGGCAGCTTCTCGGTTCCGATCCCGGCGGGAGCGACCGTCTCTGGAATCGGTTTCCACGACGTCGATCACCACAGCGGTGAGCCGTACGACCCGACCGACTGGGGAGTGGTCGTCAACGGGTCCAGTATCACCTGGTCGAGCCCCGCGACTTTTGCCCAGAACGCCGACTCGAACGCGCTGCGCTACGGGACGATGTATAACTTCTGGTTCGAGTGCAACGCGTCGCCGAGCCAGACCGCGACGACGATCGGCCTCTTCCGCCCGGGGACACCCGATTCCATCGACGTCACCATGCAGGGACCGCTGGTCACCGTGACGCCGGTCGATCAATTCCGGAGGGGTGATTGCAATAGCGATGGTTCATTCGATATCTCGGACGCGATCATCCGCCTGGCGACTCTGTTCCCGCTCCCGGGTGCCCCGACCATTCCGTGCGAGGCCGCCTGCGATGCGAACGACGACAACGCAGGAGACATTGCAGATGCGATTTACATCCTGCAGTGGCTCTTCAACGGTGAAGCGCTCCCCTCTGCCCCGCACCCCGGGTGCGGAGTGGATCCGACTCCGAGCGCACTGAGCTGCAACGATGCGTCTTCGTGCCCGTAGCGTGACGGCCCAGGCAGTCCGCAGAGCGAGTTGACTTCTTGAACTCTTCAGAGAGGGGTGCACGGCAACGTGCGCCCCTCTCATTCGTGAATGGGGGGCAGGCACGGGAGCAGGCACCAGAGACGCGAGATCTCTCCACGGATCCAAAAGACACCGTGCTGGTCCGTTGACCTTCCGCCTCCCGCCTCCGAGAATCCCCCCTCACTTCGACTGACCCGTACGGATCCGAACCATACGCTGAGGATCGTCTCTGCGAGAATCTCGCGAGACAGCTCAGTGGAGAGGCGCACCCCATGCCCCGTTCGATCGCCTGGCTCTTCGCGAGCCTCCTCCTTGCCGTCGCGGGGCCCGAAGCCTCCGCCCAAGTCACGTCTCAGGTCACGCCCCACGGCGGGATGCTGAGGAATCCCGACGTCAGCGCATCCCAGATCGTGTTCGTGTACGCGAACGATCTGTGGGTGGTCGATCGCGAAGGGGGAGAAGCGACTCCTTTGGCGAGTCCACCCGGTGCCGAAGGCTTTGCGCGGTTCAGCGCCGATGGGAAGACCGTCGCTTTCATGGGGAACTATGAAGGGGGCCTCGACCTCTACACCATCCCGGTGTCGGGTGGGGTGCCCGAGCGGCTGACCCATCACCCCGCGACGGAGCGCTTGTGCGATTGGACACCCGATGGTGGGCTGCTCTTTTACGCTCGCGGCATCACCGGGCATCCCCGTGGCTCGCAGCTGTTCACCGTCTCCGCGAACGGCGGTTTGCCGAGGGCCCTCCCGGTCCCTTACGGTGCGGTGGGGTCGATTTCTCCCGACGGAGAGTGGCTCGCCTACACACCGCACACCCGCGATCATCGCAGTTGGAAGCGCTATCGCGGCGGCATGGCGACAGACATTTGGCTCTTCCACCTCTCTCGGCACGAGAGCCGTCGCATCACCGAGTGGGAAGGAACCGACACTCAGCCGATGTGGCACGGGTCGATGCTGTACTTCCTCTCCGATCGCGGTCCCGAGCACCGGCTGAACATTTGGTCCTACGACACGGCGAACGAACGCCATCGTCAGGTGACGCACTTCAAAGAGTTCGACGTGAAGTGGCCCTCGATCGGACCGGGACCGAAGGGGAAGGGGGAGATTGTCTTTCAGCTCGGTGGCGCTCTCCAACTCCTCGATCTCGGCAGCGGCGAGGCGCATGCGGTTCAGGTGACGATTCCGGGCGCGCGTCCCACGGTGGCAATGCACCGAGTCGATGTTTCCGAAGAGATCCGGGGCATGTCGATCTCTTCCACCGGAAAGCGCGCGGCAGTCGAGGCGCGGGGAGATATCTGGACCCTTCCCGCTGAGAACGGTTCACCACGCAACTTGACGCGCACGAGTGGAGTTGCCGAGCGGGATCCGTCGTGGAGCCCGGACAAGCGCTGGGTGGCTTATTTCTCCGACGCGACCGGTGAATACGAGCTGTACGTGACCCAGTCCGACGGCAAGGGAGAGACGCGCAAACTGACGGTGGGCAGCGAGACCTTCTACTCCTCGCCGGTCTGGTCTCCCGACTCGAAGCGGATCATCATCTCTGACAAGGCGGGGAGTCTCCATCTCATCGAGGTCGAGAGCGGCATCAGCCGTAAGATCGATCAAGATCCGTGGGGGAACTCCCCTCGGGTCGAATGGTCTCACGATAGCCGCTGGCTCACTTATTCACGCTCCTCCCAGGAGTCGGGGATGGAATCGATCTACCTCTATGACACAGATGCATTCGAGCGTCATCGGGTCACGCAGGGGATGTTCAATGATGAGTCGCCGGTCTTCGATCGGAAGGGGGACCACCTCTTCTTCCACAGCTCCCGGAAATTCGATCCGACCTACTCCGATCTCTCCCAGTCCTTCATCTACGAAGACACGCAATTGCTCATCGCGGTCCCGTTGCGCGCCGACGTCGAGGCCTCGTGGCTTCCGAAGGCCGATGAGGAGAAGTGGGACGAGGACGGCGAGGACAATGAAGACGATGAGAAAGACGGAAAGGACAAAGAGGGGAGCAAGGGCGGCGACGCCGATGACGATGATGCCGGCGACAAAAGTGACGACGACGGCGACAAGGATGACGAAGCCGAAAGCGGCCCCAGCCACCCTCTCAAGGGGCGTTGGGAGGGAACCGTAGATGGTCTCGCGGCGCTCGGACTCCCTGAGGACTCGATCCCCATCAGCATCTCCATCTCCGTCGCCGATGACGGCTCGCTGAGTGGGACGACGACTGCCATGGGGCAGACTCTGAGTTTGGACGACGTGACGTTCAATGCATCGACCGGTGCATTCACTGCCCGACAGGTCAACGATGGCATGGTCATCACCATGACCGGGACTCTGAGCGACGGAGCTCTCTCCGGGAAGTGGTCGGCAGAGGGTGCCGGCGTGGGCGGATCGTGGCAAGCGACGAAGACCTCCAGCGGCGATGACGACGAGGAAGAGGAAGCCGAAGACGCTCCCGCGAAACGGGTCGAGATCGAGATCGACGGATTCGAGGCGCGCGCGTTCGCATTGCCGGTCGCGGCGGGGAGTTTTCGCCGCCTCGCGGTGAACGACAAAGGGGCCCTTCTCTACATGCGCCAGGGGAAGGGGATCCAGATCTTCGATCTCGACGATGAAGAGAAGGCAGAGAAGACGGTCGCCGCCGGGGCTGACGGCTTCGACATCTCCGCCGACGGCAAAAAGCTACTCGTCTTCACCGGCGGTAAGCCTTCGATTCAGGGGGCGAGCGCCGGCGGTTCCGGGAAGCCGATTCCGACTGGTGGAATGATCACCCACATCAATCCGCGCGAGGAGTGGCGGCAGATCTTCAACGAGGCGTGGCGTCTCCAACGCGACTTCTTCTATGTGGGCAACATGCACGGCGTCGATTGGCCGAAGGTGCGCACGCAGTACGGAGCGATGATCGAGGACTGCGTGACCCGTGACGATGTCAGCTACGTCATTCGCGAGATGATCGCCGAGCTGAACATCGGGCACGCCTACTACTTCGGCGGGGACGTCGAATCCGCCCCTTCGATCGGGGTCGGGCTGTTGGGGGTCGATTGGAGCCACGAAAACGGTGCGCACCGCATCGGCCACCTCGTCGAGGGGGCGGCATGGGACGTCGATGCGCGGAACCCGTTGCGCGCGAGTGGCGCGGCTGTAAAGGAAGGGGACTATCTCCTCGCGGTGAACGGAATACCCGTCGATGCCGCCAGCGATCCGTGGGCCCCGTTCGTCGGGACGGTGGGTCGCACGATCACCTTGACCGTCAGCGACAACCCGACCCTCGATGACGCCGCCCGCGATGTCATCGTCAAGCCCATCGGCAGCGAGAGTGATTTGCGCTTCCGTGAGTGGATCGAGCAAAACCGCGCGATCGTCGCCGAGAAGACCGACGGTCGGGTCGGGTATGTCTACGTGCAGAACACGGGAGTACCGGGGCAAAATGATCTCTTCCGGCAGTTTTTCGGGCAGGCCCACCTCGACGGCATGATCATCGACGAGCGGTGGAACGGGGGCGGGCAGATCCCGACCCGTTTCATCGAACTCCTCAACCGCCCGGTCACCAACTACTGGGCGCGTCGCGATGGGAAAGACTGGGTCTGGCCGCCGGATGCCCACCACGGGGCGAAGTGCATGCTGATCAACGGGCTCGCCGGATCGGGGGGGGATATGTTCCCCTGGCTGTTTCGGCAGGCGAAACTCGGCAAGCTGATCGGGACGCGAACTTGGGGTGGCCTGGTCGGCATTTCCGGCAACCCCGGGCTGATCGACGGCGGCTACACTTCGGTCCCCACCTTCGGGTTCTACGAAAAGGACGGCACTTGGGGGGTCGAAGGGCACGGGACCGACCCCGACATCGAGGTTCTCGATGATCCAGCCCTCATGGTCGACGGCGGTGATCCGCAACTCGAGGCGGCGATCGAGCACATGCTCGCCGAGATTCGCCGCGCGCCCCACGTGCCGCCGCGGCGTCCGGCGTCCCCCGATCGCTCGGGAATGGGGATCTTGGAGGCGGATCAGTAGGATAACGGCCTGCTTGGCGAGCACCGCAAGTGACGGGGAACGGGATCGAGGGGCAGCGGGCCTCTCGGTCCCGTTTTCTTGGGCGGGGCCACGATCTCTCCAAGCCTCGGGGGTTTTGTGTTCAGGCAATGACGATACAATTGGGAGGTCGAGACTCTCCGTCTCGATATCCTTCCCCACACCGATGCGAGCTCCGTGCGCAGACGCATACGAGAACAAGCACGCCCCAGGCCGTCGATCGACGGGGCGAAGAGAGGTCGAACGCAATGACTCAGGGAAGCCTTCGAATCCTCCTCCTGTCGGCTGGGCTCCTTCTCCAGTGGAGTACCGCCGGTCTCAGCTTCGCCCAGACTTGTCCTCCGGCTCCGAATGCGATCGGGAGCTGCTCCTCGAGAGTTGTGACGACGCTCGCCGACTTTCCCTTCGCCACCACGGTGATCGGGAGTGAACAGACGGTCGTCGTCGCGGACTTCATCGCGGGGGCCTTCTACAAGTATGACGCCCTCGACATCGCGGCGATTCCGCCGACGGTCTTCATCGCTCCGCTCGGCGCTGTGCAGGTCACCGGTGTCGCCTGGCACCCGACGAGCGACGAGCTGTACTGGGTGATGGAAACTGGCTCGACCGATCGCTGGGTACGTTCGACTCTCGACGGAGCGTTGATCTCGAACACGCCGATCACCGGCTACCTCGCCGACTTCGCCGGACTCACTTGGAATCCGGGGACGGGCACCTTTTGGACCCTGGATTTCCTGAGTGACACTTACATCGAATTGGACCTGAGCGGGGCGTTCACCGGAAACAGTTTCCAAGTGCCGTCGGCAGCACCCTTCGGCGGTCTCGCGTTCGGTCTGGGGATCACCGCGGTGGATGATCCGATTCACGGGTGGCACCTCGACGTGCCGCTCGGGACCCCCGCCGACCTGCGCGCCGCGCGAGTCGAGCGCGTCACGCCGACCGGTGACCTGGTTGGGCTCAGCTACGATCTCGGGCCGGCGAACGATGCGATCGGCTGGATCACCGGAATCGCCTGGGGACCCGTCGGTTCGACGGGCGGGCCGGTGACCTTCCTCGTCGATCTGACGGAGAATCGGCTGATCGAGGTGCCGACCCCCGATCCCGCCGCGTTCTCCGTCTCGAATCTTTCTTGCACCGGGGATTCTTCGAATCAGGTCGCTCTGTCGTGGACCAACGGATCGGTCTACAACTCCATCGCGGTGGAGCGAGACGGAGTGATGATCGCATCCCTTTCAGGAAATACGATTTCGTTCACCGATATCGGCGTCGCCGATGGAACCGTCGAGTATCGCATCGAGCCGCTGATCACCGGGTCAGGGCTTGCGCCCGTCGCGTGCGAGGTCGTGCTCGGTCCGGGACTCGCGCTCGCCAGTGCTCCTTTCGATGGGGCGGGGGCCTTCGGTGTGACGGTGATCGAATCGCTGAACCGGATCGCGGTAACCGAGTTGACCGCAGGAACCGCGCTCTTCTATGACAAGAACTTGGTCCCCGACGGTACGGTGCTCACGAGCCCGTTCACCGGCGGTGACGCGACGACCGGCATCGCTTGGAACTCGACCGACGACACACTGCTCTGGCACTCCGGTGATACCGGCGGGCTGCAGAAGACCGAGCTCACCGGAGCCCTCGTCGGAGCAGGATTCAGCCTCAATCCGATTCCCGCCGGACCGACGGGAGACATCAGCTACTCACCTCTCACCGGGACCTACTTTGGCGTTCTGTTCGACACTCAAGAAGTGTTCGAATTCGACGATCAAGGGCTCGTGCTCGGAACCTGCCCCGCCCCTCTCGTCGACGGAGGAGTGGCGGGGTCGAGCCGAGGGGTGGCGGTCGCCAATTTCGGAGGCGCGGAAGTTCTCGATCAGACGGTGGGGCCGGCGAGTCGAGGACTCGTGGACCGTGTCGTTCGCCTCGCCGACTGCCAAATGCTGGGGTCGAGTTACGATGTTCAGCCGACCACCGGGGCGGGAGTGATCGCAGGGATCGCATTTACTCCCGTCGGCTCGAGCGGGCTCCCGTCCGAGTACTTGATCGGGTTCGATACGAATCGGATTTACGAAGTGGCCGTCGCCGATCTCACCCCCGTCGCAGACCTCTTTCGGCGCGGCGACGTGAACAATGACAGCGCGGTGGATATCTCCGACCCCACTGCGCTCCTCGGGGTTCTCTTCCTCGCTTCGACCACGCTGACTTGTGAGGATGCGGCGGACGCCAACGATGACGGAAGCATCGACATTGCAGATGCCATCGAGCTCCTCACCTTCCTCTTCATCGGAGGTGTCACACTTCCCGAGCCGCTGATCTGTGGGTCGGATCCGACCATTGACGCTCTCGGTTGCGATGACTACCCGGACTGTCTCTGAGCCTGACGGAGACCGGAGCCTGACGGGGACCGATCGTGCCGGAGTATCCCGATATCACGATCTACATTGAAGCACTCGACAGAAGGGTGCGGGGCGAGGTGATCGAGCGGGTGATCGTGAAGAGCCCCTTCCTCGTCCGCACCTTTGATCCATCGATCGATGACGTGGTGGGTTCGCGGGTTCTGTCCCTCGAGACGATAGGCAAGCGCATCGTCCTCGGCCTCGAAGATGATCTTTTCCTCGTCTTCCATCTGATGATCGCGGGTCGGTTTCGGTGGCGGCCGCGGGGCAAGATTCCTAAGGGCAAGATCGAACTGGCGACCTTCGAAATCGCAACGGGGACCCTGCTCCTGACCGAGGCGGGCACCAAGAAGCGTGCGTCCCTGCATGTGGTCGCGGGGCGAGAGGCGCTTCGGGACCTCGACCCGGGTGGCCTCGATCTGTTCGCGTGCCAGTACGAGGAGTTTCGCGAGCGTTTGACGCTTCGCAATCACACTCTTCGTCGCGCGCTCCCCGACCCGCACCTCTTCAGTGGCATCGGAAACGCGGACTCCGATGAAATCCTGCACCGCGCGCGCCTCTCTCCCGTGCTCCTCACTCAAAAACTTGCAAATGAGCAGATCAAGACCCTCTTCGCGGCGATTCGAAGCACTCTTTCCGAGTGGACATCGAGACTGCGCGCGGAGGTGGGGGAGGGGTTTCCGGAGAAGGTCACCGCGTTTCGGCCGGAGATGGCGGTGCATGGGCGCTACGGCAAGGCTTGCCCCGACTGCGGGGCGGCGGTGCAACGCATCGTGTTCGCCTCGAACGAGACGAACTACTGCGCGGTGTGCCAGAACGGGGGGAAGCTTCTCGCAGATCGGGCGCTCTCTCGGCTTCTCAAGAAGGATTGGCCGAGGAGCCTCGAAGAACTCGAGGAGCACCGCCGTGAGCTCGGTTCTTGAGCTAGGAGGCTGTCGGAAAACTCATTCCGACCGACGACTTGAGCTTCCGGCACCCTGCACCCTCGGCAGAACTCGACGTACAAAGCAGTATGCCTGCGTTCTGCCGAGGGCACAGGCCACCGAAATCTCAAACCCTCGGTTCGAAAGCAGTTCTCCGACAGCCTCCTAGGAGGCTGTCGGAAAACTCATTCCGACCGACGATTTGAGCTTCCGGCACCCTGCACCCTCGTCATAACTCGACGAATGCCTGCAGCTGCCGAGGGCACAGGGTGCCGGAATCTCAAGACCTCGGTTCGAAAGCAGTTTCCCGACAGCCTCCTAGGCTAGCTTGAGCCTCGGCTACTGCTCAGACACTACGAGTCCGAGCAGCTCGGCCCTTTCCGCCTTCGGCATGGGTCTCGGGCACCTCGGGCTTGCGAGATTGGTCCTGTCCGCGTCGAATAGGGAGATACCCCCGCGACAGACCGTGCTCGCTCGCCGATCGAAAGCTGAACCGGCGGCGAGCACCAGTGGAAGGACTCCCGATGCGTCGATCGCTCATCACCAGTGTGCTCGCCCTCTTCCTGTTGTTCCCACTCCTCCTCCGCGGCGATGATCCCCCCGCCTCCGCCAAGAAGATTCCCGACGACCAAACCGTCGCGAAGGCAGTCGAGCATGCGCTCGAGCTCCTCATCCACAACCAAGAGCTGTACATACCTGACCCGCCGGTCGGCGGGCTCGCGGAAGACCAGTTGGCGCCTTGGCAGGAGAAGGAGCGGGCGCGACTCGAAGAGATTCGGAAGAAGTCAAAGCGCGCGGGGGCCCGCGAGTGGCCATATGAGGGTGTGTACCGCATCTCTCCCAAGGGGCAGATCCCCTCCGGATACCGAGTCGGCGGAACGGCGATCGTGTGTGAAGCGCTACTCGAGGCGCCGGGGGTCGGCAACGAACGACGCGAGGCGATCGAGCGGGGAATCGGGTTCATGCTCGAAATGATCTCCACCGATGAAGGGATGGCGCCGCGGAAGCAGAGCAACTACGACGTGCGGGGATGGGGACAGGCCTACGCGTTGAAGTTCTTCCTTCGCGCTCTCGAGACTGACGTCGTTGAGAAGAAGAAGCTGCGCAGTGGCATGGAGAAGGCGATTCCGCATCTCATCGGATGCCTCGAGATGGGGCAAGTGCCGGGTGGGGGATGGAATTACGCAGGGCGCGGGGTGAGTCCGTTCATGACGGGATCGACTTTGCTCGCTCTCTTCCACGCGCGGGAGGCGGGGTACGACGTGTCGACCGAGATGGTGGAGAGTGCGCTCGATGCTTTGGAGGGTGCGCGCGGCGAGTCGATCGCCTACGCATACTCGGGGAGACTGCGCAATCCGAATGAGGCGATGGAAGGCGCGTGTGCCCGCTCGGCGATTGCGGAGCTGTGTCTCTTTCGGGCGGGGCGTAGTGATGTCGTCAAGCTCCGAGCGGCGGTGGACGGGTTCTTCACGGAGCGAAACTGGAAAGAGCTTCTCGTGCGGAAGTCGCAGCAGGGGACGCACGTCGCGCCCTATAGTGTCGCGCCGTACTACTTCTTCTTTGGTCACACCTATGCGGCGCTCGCGGCCGAGCACCTCCCGGAAGCAGAGCGCGCGCCGTATCGCGAGAAGCTGCGCGAATTGCTGTGGAGAACGATCGAGGGTCAGGGCGCGTGGAACGACCGTATCTTCCCGCGGACCGAGTCGTACTCGACGGCGATGTCGGTGTTGGCGCTGATTGCGTCGGACCTGCCGGTGGTCAAAGTCTGGTCGAAGGACGCAAAGCCCAAAAAGAAGGCCGTGCGCCTTTAGGCCATGACCACGTTAGGGGGCGGGGAGGGCGGCTGGGACTGGGGGCCACGCGAGTGGATCACCCAGCCGGTGTTTTTGACGCGTCCCCCCCCCGACGTCCCCACCTGTCCGGCGACCGCTCACGGGCGGATTTCGCGCCCCGCACAGTCCTTCCACCCGGGGGCGGCGTGAGAGCTGCTCCTCAACCTCAGGTCATCAGGGTAGGGCGGCCGGCGGGCTGCTGGCCGTCACGCCATCCAGAGCTGCGTGAGAGCTCGCCCCAACCTCAATCTCGGGTCAGCGCGGTCAGAGCGCGGCTGGCGGCCGGCGGGTTGTCACGCCGTCACGCCGGTCACGCCGCGCGGTCTCGATCAATCGGCGCCGCCCTCACTCCGCAAAATCTCACGGGTCCATACGTCCCCGCGGGAAACACCACCTGCCGCATCCCCCGCCGAAACAGCTCGAAGCAAAGGCGGTAGCGCGCCATGAAACGCCTCCGCTCTCGCAACACCTCGATCCGCTTTTCACGGTTCTGACACGCAACGGTTGGCGACAGCCGCCGCCGCCCTTCCTTCGATCGCGCCCGGTCAAACGGCGACGTCGCGAGCACCCCCTTCACGCCGAGGAACCGACGCCCCGCCGCCTCCCTCTTGCGACGCGCCTCGGCTTCCCTCGCCTCCCGCCGCGCGAGCAGATCCGCGACCACTTCCCGACGCGGCCGATCGGCGAGCGACGGCGGGCACGAAAATTCGAGCCACAGCGCCGCGGGAACATTGGACTCCTTCCCGAAGTAGAACTGCGGGCGCTTCACCCACTTCCGCCGCTCGATCCCATCTCCCTCGAGCAAATCATCCGGGTGCGAAATGACCCCAGGCCACTCCGCTCCGCGCGCGGTCAGCCCCGCAGCAGTCGGATTTGCGAAGAGGTAAGCCATGAAGCGAAGCACGTCCTCCGCCTCGACCAAATGCACAGCGCTGTAGCTTCCCGGCGACCACAAACACTCTTGGCGGTCGTAGTAGTGATTGAGTAGGCATGCCGAGAGCCGGCAGAAGGTGTGCATGAACTCCGGGAGCCGGCCCTCGACGTCCGTCAACACGATGTGCACGTGATTGCTCATGGCGACGAACGCGTGAAGCTTCACTCCGGTGCGCAGCGCGGCGAGGGCGAGACAGAAGAGGAGCACCAATTCCACCATTGCAGAAGGCCTGAGGAAGAAGGTGCGATCGAGACAGCGCCGGGTGACGAAGTAAGTGCGGCCCGGCACTACAATGCGGGGAGTAGCGATGACGCTCCTCGTTTCAGGATGCCATCGTGGGGATCGCGGCTCCGATGCAAAAGAGTACCGCCCGATCGCTCGCGACGCACCCATCCGGATGCGGACGGGTACCCCGCTCTGGTTGAGCAGGACAGCTGAGCAGGGCAGCTGAGCAGGGCAGCTGAACGGGCAGCTGAGCAGAGCAGCAACCGACTCTTCTCGTGTTCATGGCGCGGGGAGGCAGGCGAGACAGCGCGCGGAGAGCCGGAGCGGGAGGGAAGCGGAATCAACCGAGCGAATCAGGCGGCGGAAGTGCCCTCGCGGCCAGAGAGGAGCCTCCCGCCATCATCGATCTCTTCCTCCTCGAGATCCTCCTCTTCCGCATCGTCCTTGGGGTCGCGCTTCTTCGGGTTGCCCGGAGGAGCCCCTCTGGTTTCCCCTTCCGTCTCACGGCTCGTCACCACGACTTCGATCGGAAGGAAGTGCCACACGGACTTGTTCCGCTTGGTCGCGCGCACCCGTACATACGCGACCCCTTTCCCCGCCGAGAGTCCCCGCAACTGAAGCTGGTGGTTGATCAATGCGACCTCAGCCAGAGCGCCGGCGGTCCCGGGATCGATCTGTTCGAGCTCGATCGCGTCGGCGTTCAGCTCTTTGACGAGGTGACTCACGTCGAGGCCGACCGTCGTTCCAAGCTTCAATGTCTTTTCGAGGCTCAGCGAATCATCGATCACGCGCACGGTCCAACTCTGGCTTCGATCGGTGACTCCGATCTCGTACTGGACCGCGACCTTCGCCTTCCCCGGTCTCAGAGCGTTGATGGTGACGACGTTCTCGTACGCAGTGACGTCGGCCACTCCTTTCGAGCGCGATTTGGTCTTCGTGAATCGTACGCTTGTCGGAATTTCTATCTTTACAGTCGAGCTGGACGGGAGACGTATCTCCGGAGGCTCTGCGAGGTCGACGACCACCGAGAAGTTCTCCACGACGAGCCGTCGTCCCGATCGCACCCACCTCAGAGTGCGCCCCACCCGGCGATACACTTGGTCCTCGACTCGGATCGTCGCGCGCACTGTGTAGATGCCGGGGGCGGCGGAGTCGGAAGCGCGGACCCGCAGCTGACTCGAACCGACGACGCCCGAGAGATTCGGCGACCCATTGGGGATCTGGATCTCCTCGTAACGCACGAACACGACCCGCCGATCTCCTATGGGCCGGGCGCCGACCCGAGTTTGCCGATACGGATCGCCGATCGTCGCGTGCTCTCCAGGTTGCATGATCAGCAGGTTCTCCTGGGCGGAGAGCGGAGCGGCGATGGCGAAGAAGACCGGCGCGAGTAGAGAAATGAAGTGCATTGGAAGCACGGAGCTAGATCGCAACGGTCACACCTTTCCGAGGCGGAGCACCAGACAAAGATACACACCTGTCACGCAAGGCGCCCGATGCGCCCGATGCGCCCCCAAGAGGTAACGTCCCCCCCTGGAGTCGCGATGCTTGCGGGTCGGCGGAATAGGAAGTCCGGCAGCTAAATCAGAAATCACGATTCTGAGAGCTTTTCCCTCTCGCACCACGGTGCAATGGACCTCAGTCTGTCCATTGCAGAAGCACCTCAATCAGCGGTCACGACAGACAGCGCTGATCGCTAGGGCACTCCGAATCGTGACCTCTGATTTAGGATAGATCGGGAAGAATCGAATGGCAAATCTTGGGCTCGAGAGACTCCGGGAGCCAAGCGCGGAGCGCCCTCGGGGGGAGGGCTAGCCCCCGTTTGGCGCAGCTACGGGCAGCCGGAAGTGCGGCAGTCGAGCAGGTCGTTGGTCGGGTCACTTCCGCAGGTCACTCCCGGTGGAGGGATGATCGGCGTCCCCTGAAAGAGCGAGCCGAGCAGTGCAATCACATCGGCGAGATCGACACCCCCGCTGTCGTTCGTGTCCGCGGCATCGTCACAGAGGAGCGGCGTCGATCCGAACAGCCCGACCAGGATGCGAATCGGATCACTGAGATCGAGGCTCGCATCGAGGTTTGCATCACCGCGCGAAAACGCCCCTTCGCACTCGTCGGGGATCGCGTTTCCGTTCAAGTCGAAACTGGCGCCCGAGGCGATGTCGCACGGATCGCTGGTGCCGTTCCCGTTGCAGTCGAGACCGGGAGTGTTGCAGCCGCTCGCGACGAACACTTGGCCGGGGTTCGGAAGTCCCGGGCTCCCCGGTTGCTCTGGATTCCAGGTGAAGTCGCTCCCGGTCGCGCCGAGCCCCAAGAGAGGAAGAGAATCGCCGATCGCCGTCGCGTTGGTCTCACTCACTCCGATGTCGATGCTCGTCAGTCCCATCGCCGGTCCATTGGTCGCGGTCAACGATCCCTCGTAACTCAAGAACTCGAGTACGACGGCGCCCGGGTCGACGAGCGCCAAGCCGTCGGGGGCGCCGTTTTGAAGACCGCTCAAGAAGAACCACAGCGTGCCGTAACCGTTGGCCTGGTCGGGGATCGTTCCCGAGAGCGCGAGTGAGTCGTACGTCGCTCCTCCGGCACCGTTGTAACCCACCACGGTGAACCCACTCAGGTCCGTTCCCGCTGGGCCCGCGATTTCGAATCCTTCTCCGGTATCAGATCCCGCGTTGTCGTAATGGATCTCGTTGATCCATGGGTCTCCGGTGATCGGTCCGCCGCCGCAGGGTAGCACTCCCGATGGAGTGGCGCTCGCGGGCACGCTCTCTGCGCTTTCGTTCCCAAACAAATCGATGGCGGAGAGTGCGTAGTCGTAGGTTTGCCCGTTGGTTGCCGAGGTGTCGACGTAGCTCTCGCTGGAGATCCCCGTCGCAATCGGAACCAGAGTCCCCCCGATCGGGGCGCGCCAGAGGTTGTAGCTTGCAAAGTCTGGTTCGATGTTCGGAACCCAAGAGAGGGAAATGGCGCAATCGAGGCCGGTCGCTGCCAATCCGCTGGGGACGGCCGGAGGCGTGACGTCCACGCCGGGGCAGGACCAGATCGCACACACCCATTCGGGGTGATCGATGAACGGGTTACGATTTCCCTGATACCCCATCACGACATCGTTCTTGTTCTCTTCAAACGCATCGACGGGGTCATCCAGGTGCCATTCGATGAGCGTCGACAGGATGCCCATGTATGCGACTGCGGCATTCCCGCCCGACACGCTGATCAAGTTGCGATCGTCGGTCAGGATCAGATCCGGTTCGCTGCAACCCGTGCCTCCGTGAACGCCGCCGTCGTAACGGACCGCCAGGTAGAAGAGCGCGCGCGCAACATCGCCGCGGCGCCCACTCCACGTTTCCCACGACCCATTGCTCCCACTCCCCGATCCGAAGTTGGAACTGGCCGGAAAACCGACGACCGGATAGGTGCTGCACGCACTCACGCAAGTGTCGTAGGGGCGGTTCGATCGCGCCGTATTGTAATCCCAGTCCGCTGGCATCAAGACGTGGCAGTCGGTGTACGGGTAGTTGCAGCCGCCGTCGTCGGGAAAGCCGTAGGACTTCGGCCACGCGTGCTCGCGGTTCCAGCCGGTCGCCTGAGTGTGGTCAGTCTTCGGCACGCTTCCGTTTCGATATACCGTCAGAATGTTCGTTGGGGTGGCCGGGTTCTCATGCGCGTCGGAAAGTACATCCCACGTGTCGGTGGAAGCTGCGGTGTAGGGGAAGCGCGTGTGATCGTCGATGATCTGGTGCACCGCGTTGTGGAGCGTAGTGCCCGTGAGGCCGGCCGTGCCATTGTAGTAACCGGGAGGCGGATCCGCGTTCGCGTCAGCCGAGAGAAGGGCGAGCACGACGATCCACAAAGGTGCGATGGCGCTCCTTGTGCGGCTCCTTGTGCGGCAGCGGCGGGCGGTCTGCATGTTCTTCCTTGTCCCTGCTGGGGACCCCGATCAGACCCGGCGCTTCTGCTTCTCTCGGCGAGTGCAACTCTCACCTCGAAGCAACTCCCCCGGTGGGGGCCTGCAACCCCGTAGGGATTGGTGAGGCGCGCGCGTGTAGTGGAATGGGGTCCCGGTCCCGCGGGAATGGTAACACTCGGGAAGAGGGAGATCTTCCGTTTCGTCGCGAGATCGGGGGTTCTGGGCACCGGCTGGGGCCGATTTCGAGCCCTTCCTTGTCCCAACAGAGGGCGTTTTGCGTGTTACGATCCGCCCGCGTTTCGCCCTGATGGCGCTGCGCGTGATGCAGCCTCAAAACCGTCCCCGCCTCTGTCGGGGGAGCCAAAGGAGTGTGCGATGGAGATCTTGTTCCTGGGGGGGACCCAGTTCGTCGGCCGGCATTTGGTCGAAGCCGCCCTCGAGCGCGGGCACACCGCGACTCTCTTCCATCGCGGGAAGACGGGGACTGATCTGTTTCCGGAGGTTGCGAGAGTGATCGGGGATCGCGATGGCGGCCTCGCCGCGCTCACCGATCAGACCTTCGATGCCGTGGTCGATGTCAGCGGGTACTTGCCTCGCCTCGTCCGAGATTCGGTCGAGCAACTGCGCGCGGCGGTCGATCGATACCTCTTCATCTCGACGATCTCGGTCTACGCGGATTCCGAAACTCCCGGCCAGACCGAAGATGCGCCCCTCGTCCAGATCGATGACCCGACGACGGAGACAGTCGACGCGAAGACCTACGGCGGCTTGAAAGTTCTCTGTGAGGAGGCGGTCTCTGAGGGGTTCGGGGGGCGATCGCTGATCTTGAGGCCAGGATTCGTCGTCGGACCCGCGGATCACACCGATCGATTCACCTATTGGCTGCGCCGACTCGCGACGGGTGGGACATTTCTCGCGCCCGGAGACCCCGACGATGCGATGCAATGGGTCGATGTTCGCGACCTGGCACGCTTCGCGATCGATGGCCTCGAGCGAGATCTCGGCGGAGTGTTCACCGTGACCGGGCCCGCCACGCGGCTGACCTGGGGGGTGTTCTTTGAGTCGGTGGAGTCGTGCTTCGGCGCGGGGGCGGTTCCGACGTGGATTCCCGAGGCGTTTCTCGAGGAGCAGAAGGCGATCGGGGCCGAACTTCCCATGGCGCTCCCCACCTCGCACAAGGGGTGGATGGCGATGGTCATCGACCGAGCCCTCGGTGCGGGGCTCACGCATCGATCTTGGGAGGAGACCTTCCGCGACACTCTCGACTGGGACCGAGAGCACGGATTGAAGGGCCCGGGGATGTCTGCCGAGCGCGAAGCTCTGGTTCTCGCGGCCTGGCGAGAGAGCACTGAGACAGCAGACTAAATCAGAGGGCACGATTCGGA
Source organism: uncultured bacterium (assembly GCA_937876125.1). Classification (GTDB taxonomy): domain Bacteria; phylum Planctomycetota; class UBA8108; order UBA1146; family UBA1146; genus JAFMMO01. The sequence continues at coordinate 1,767 of CALEHF010000063.1, read as the reverse complement.
GAGTTTTCCCCTCTCGCACCACGGAGCAATGGACCTCAGTCTGTCCATTGCGGAAACACCTAAATCAGCGGTCACGACAGACAGCATCGATTGCTGGGGCGATCCGAATCGTGACCTCTGATTTAGAACGAAAGCGCAAAGCTACGAGCGCGACCGCTGACCTCCACCTCGTGCGTGACGCTCCCGCACGTCACACGATAGCGGCCGACGGGAAGTTGGCACTGCACCTCTCCGCGGGGGTCGAGTCGAAGGACGCGTGAGCCGCGAAGCCCCGCCTCTCCCGCTGAAATGGTGATCGCGCGTCGATCGAGGGCTCGCCCATCGTGCAGCCCGCGGATCTGCACCGAGACCTGCTCTCTGAGGCGTAGCTCGATGGGGCGAGAGCCACTCACCCGGAATGGGTGCACTTCACTCATCGACGCCGCGCTGTGAATCACTGCGGTGTAGGCGCCGCTCGCGAGGGAGAGGTCCGGGAACGCAGACCCTTGGCGATCGAACTCGAGGGGAATCGTCAAGCCCGAGGCGGACGAGAACGCGTGAGTCTCAGAGTCCAGGTCTGTGCCCAAACCCGCGCGAATCTCGGCGACCCCGTTCTGCATCGTCGGCGCTGCTCCGACGACCGACAGGCGAACATCGACGGAGGCGGCGGGCGCCCATTCGAGGAGCTTCTCGGTCTCCCGGACGAGGACGGTGCGCGTCGCGAGCGTGCCCTCTCCCGGGACCGAGAGCAGGACTTCGCCCGGGGGCAGGGCCACGAAGCGAACCCGACCGCTGGCGTCGGCGCGGCCGAGTCGGGGCGCGAGACCGACGGAGTCCATGGGCGTGGAGTGCGCGAGAGTGACCGAGGCGCTTGGCTCGAGTCCATCGACGATCAGGCTTCCCGACGGGAGCTCCCAGTCGATCTGACTTCGCTCACCGCCCACGGTCATCGCACGCTCGCCGAGAGTGCCCGTCTGGGAGTCGAGGTGCAGCCGATACTCCCCGAGGGGAAGCCGGTCGAATGTGAAACCAGAAACGGTACGTTCGCCGAACGCGACGGTGACGCCAAGCGAGTCGACGAGACGCAGATACACGCTTTCGAGCCACTCGTTCGGCGCCACGGTGACCTCGATCGAGCCGGGTCCCGGTTGGTCGAGATCGACGACGGTCTCTTCTCCCTGAGTGAGAGTGATCGGGATCGCGTGTGAGCCTTCGCCTCCCAGCCCAGAGGAGGTGGCGAGCCCCGAGCTGTCGATGAACCTCGTCAGAGCAGAGCTTTCGAAACTTCCTGGATCGTCCGTGAGCTGGACTGAAACGAGGAGTTTGGGTGAGGGCGCGTCGAGAGCGATCCGAGCGATCTCAGGTCCAGTGTCAGGAAGCTCGGACCCCAGATCGGCTTCGTCGTTCCCCTCCCGAACAATGAGCTGCGTGATGGAGTGCTCATCGCGAGCTTCACGGAGATGTCCCTGCCCACTCGGCAGATCGCCCACGATCACCGACCGCTCTCCCTCCAGAAGCTCGATCATCCTCGTCTCCCCTTCGATCGAGATTCTCCACAGCTCGTGCGGGAGTTCGGGACCGCCGCGAACGAGTCGGAGCGTCGCCTCCTGTGCGAGCGCGACGGAGAACACGGGTTCGACGAGGGGGTCGATCGCCGTAAGTTCGATCGGTCCGTAGCCACTAGCAGTGACTCGGAGCGACTGGAGGAGCGCGGAATCGATGCGGAATCGAGCCCGGCCGCGGACGTCGGTCGCGACTTCGGAGTGAGCTGCGATGGTGTCGAGGGCA
>CALEHF010000062.1 GCA_937876125.1 uncultured bacterium | reverse complement strand
GCGATAGATCTTCGCGAGGGTGCGTGAGGCGACCCCCTCGGCAAACGGTTGAGCTTGTTGTTCGAACTGCGCGAGAGCTCGCTCGGCACAATCTTTGGCGGCGTCCAGATCGTCGAGTTCGCGGCGCGCCTCTGCTTCGACGCGCAGTGACTCGGCGCGCGACTCGGCAGCCCCGATCTCCTCGGCGCGTTCCCCCGCGGCTCGGGCCAGTTGAAGTGCGAGGCTCATGTTGCCCTCGCGGCCGGTGACGCGGGCGAGCTGAATCCGATTTTGCAGGATTCCTTCTTCGTCTCCCGCCTTCTCGAATTCGGCGAGACTCGCCTCGAAGCGAATCCGCGCGTCCGCGTGCTGGTCGATCTCGTGCTCGAGAATCCCGAGGCAGTGCTGGGCATCAGCGACCGCGCGCCGGAACCCGCGGCGCTCGCCCGCCTCGAGGTACTCATCGAGGAGGCTGCGCGCGGTTTGAAAATCCCCGAGGTAGAAGTAGAGCGTTCCCAGATTGCCAAGGGTGAGGATCCCCCCTTGGGGGTCTCCGATCGCTTGGAACAACTCGCGCGCCTGCGTGAGCGAATCCAGGCTGCGACGGAAGTCGCCGAGGTAGCTCGCGGTGCGGCCGAGGTTCATGAGCGCAACCGCCATGGCTCGGCGATCTCCCAGAGGCTCGGAAATTCCGAGTGATCGTTCGAACGACTGCAGCGCTTCGGGATAGCGGCCCAAGGCGCGGTACAGGTTGCCGAACTGCGAGAGGATCGTCGCGGTCTGGACCGGATCATTGAGTGCTTCAGCGACCGAGAGCCCCCGGGTCGTGTGTTCGAGCGCGCGCTCCAAACGCCCGCGCATCCGCTCGATGTAGGCGAGACCGGCGAGGGCGATGACGAGACCTTGGGTCGGCTCTAGCCCTTCGAAGCTCGCGACCGCGCTCTGGTACGACTTCTCCGCGGCGGGGAGATTCTCGAGGTACGCGTGAGCGGCGCCCTGACGGCCGAGCGCCATGGCGATGCCGGGACCGTTGTCGATGAACCGCGAGATCCGCTCGGCCTTTTCGAAGTTCTCCAGCGCAAGTGTGTAGTCGCGGGTGCGAACGTAGACTTCCCCGAACCTGACCAAGAGCGCCGCATATGCGACGAGGTCGCTCTTCGCTTCCTCGGTGAGGGTCGCGGCGTCGACGAGAAGCCGGTCCTCGATCGCTGTGTAGTGGTAGATTGCCTCGCGGAAGTTTCGCATCGACTCGTCGGTTTCTCCCAGGCGGAGGTGAAGCTCGCCGATTTGCGTGAGGAGGGTGCGACGGTCGCGGTCTTCTTTCGAGATTTCGATCGCCTTGCCGAAGAAGTCGAGCGCCCGCCTGAGCGCGTACGCCTCGACCGAACGCTCCCCCGCTCGACGTAGGTAGTCGAGGGCACGATCGCGATCGCCGCCGAGATACATCTGTTCCGCGATCTCGCCGAGGTGCGATTCGATGTCGTCGGCGTAAATGCTCTCGAGGTGGCGTGCGACGCGCGCATGCAGGCGCCGCCGCATCGGTCCCGAGAGCTGTTCGGCGATGATCTCCCGCTCGAAGCCGTGTTGGAATCGGAAGCCGTCCTTCGATTCTTCGAAGATCCCCGAGTGCACCAGGCTTCGACACAGCTCATCCAGCTCGAACTCGTCCGCTTCGGAGACGAGGAGCAGGAGTTCGAACGAGAAGCTGGGGCCGATGACCGATCCGAGGTTGAGGACTTTCCTCTCCGGCGATGGGATCTCATCGAGCGCGAGCAAGAAGTGCGAACGGGTGCTCTCGGGAATCTGTAGTGCGCGCGCTCCCTCCCCGACGGTCCAAGTGCCGCTCTCGAAGACGAAGAGATCCTTCGCCCAGAGCGAGTTGAACAAGTGGAGCACGTACAGCGGGACCCCGTGGGTACGCTCCATCAGGAAGTCGATGAAGCCGTCGTTGAGCGGGCGCTCGGGAGAGAGGAGTGAGCCGACCATCGAGCGGACATCCTCCTGCTCGAACGGTGTGACTTCGAGGGAGTCGAGGCGCTCTTCGATGCCGATCTCTCGGATCAGTTTGCCGAGTGCGGGGCGCCGACCTTCCAAGGATTGCCGGTGGGTCGTGACGATGAGAATGGGCAGATGGAGCGCGTTGAGCAGGATTCGACGCAGCAGTTCGAGATCGAATTCGTCGCAATGGTGGAGGTCTTCGAGAAAGAGAACGCGCGGCTCCACCTCGGCGCCTGCGGTCAGCACGCCGACCACCGCGTCGATCACCCGCTCCTTGAGGATCTCGCTCGGGACATCGGATTCCACCTCCGGACAACCCTCGAGCCAACCGGCGTGGGCGAGTCGCGGGAACAGGGCGCCGAGATGACGGCCCCAGCGGCCGACCGCCTCGACGACCCGCGCCCGACCGTGGTGTCGCTCCAAGTGGCGGAGGATTCCTTCCAGAATCCCTGAATAGCCACTGTGGGGAGATGCGTCGTTGAATGCGCCGGAGAAGAATGTGAGGCGCTCCGAGACGAGGGCGCGTGTGCGGAACTCGCTGCGCGTCACGAGCCAAGTCTTTCCCATCCCGCGTTCGCCGGTGAGCGAAACCCAGCGACCCGTGCCGCGCGCGGCACGCCGTGCGGCGGACAAGAGCGCCTCGATCTCCGCGGCCCGGCCGCTGAACACCGGTTGGGGGCGTCGGCTGGCGACGACCTCAGACGGATCATCGGCCGCGCGCTCGATCACAGCGCGGAGGAGTTCCATGGTCTCCTTCGCATCGACGGGGCGGCGGTGCGGTTCAAATTCGAGGAGACGGCGCGTCACGTCCTCATAGGCGGCGGGGACTGCGCGATTCAGTTCGCGCAGGGGCGGCATGCCGCGGCGGGAGAGCACGTCGCTCAGGCGCTCGAACGGGAGTTTTCCCGTCGCTGCCCGGTACAGAATCACGCCGATCGAGTAGAGATCGGAGCGTTCGTCGACGGCGCTCGATGACTCGATTTGCTCCGGCGACATGTACTGCGGCGTTCCGAGCACGCTCTGGGTGAGGTGGGCTTCAGTATCGCTCCCCTTCACCAACCCGAAGTCGGCGAGAAGCGCGGTAATGTCATCGCGCGACGTCCACTCTTCGGGGTGCTCGGGAGAGGTCTCCTGGGTCGCGAGAAGAATGTTGCCCGGCTTCACATCGCGATGGACCAGTCGGCGGACGTGAAGGTGACCGAGCGCCGAGACAATCGGGATCAACAGCCGGATCAACCACTCGAGTTCTTCCGGCCGCGTGAAGGCGCCGCGAGCAGCCAGGACCTCTTCGAGTGAAACCCCTTCGAGGTAGTCCATGGTGAAGAAGAGCTGGTCGCCGACCCAGCCGAGGTCACGAAAGGGCACGATGTGAGGGTGATCGAGGTTTTGAAGCGTGCGGATCTCCCGCTCGAAGCGGCGGCGATCGGTTTCGTCGACGGTGGTCGAGAGAGTCTTCAGAGCCACCGACTCTCCGCCACTGACATCTTCGGCGAGCCAGACCGTGCCCATCCCTCCGGAACCCACGGGCCGGATGAGCCGGTAGCGGTGGTTCAAGAGTTGGTCGGGGTGGAAGGAATCTGACATGTCAGGAGGCTCCTCTGGATGGCGGAGGCCGGGAGCGGCCAGAAGCTGACCAGAGCCTATCACTGATGCTCGACCGGGTCCAACACGGCTACTTTCTGTCCGCCTAGGTGGTCGGAGATCGACCGGACGGAGAACAGACGGGTGTCGAAGCGGGGATTCTCCGCCTTCGAGAGGTCTCAGCGGGCGGACGCGTCCGGTTCCGGACGTGGCACCGTCCGGAACTTGAACGGCGATCGACCCCAGGTCCCCGATCAGGCGACTCGACTCAGATTACCGGAACACCCGCTCCTGCGCGTCCCTGGTGCTTCTGTACGCAGTCCGGTACAACACCACTCTGCCCGGAATGCGTTGAACGCCGCCCAGGGGCTCCAAAAGAGGGGAGAGGCGTGCGAAATCGATTCACCTCGTTCTCGCCGATCGTCGTAACACTATTGTTCATCAACGTTTGTGGGTGGTTCGGTGCCTCGTGGTGGCTCGGGAGAGCACCCGACAGAACGGTCCGTATGACGACATCGGCCCCCCTCGGGCGGGACGGTGTCCCCGAACGGTTCGTTTGCCGCTTCGACCGCCCCCTGATCGCGGCGGATGCGGTCGATGGGGCAGAGGCACCCGTGCTCCCCAAACCAGGGTCCGCGCTCGTGCCCGGCTCGACGGAGTCCACGCCGGGTGAGCCAGGGGGCGAAAAGGGCCCCGCCACAACTCCCCCCGCGGAGCTCAAGCGCACGATCCCGATGCATCTCGAACCTGCGGTCGCGGGGGAGTGGCGGTGGCACGATCCGCAGACCCTCGTGTTCCATCCGAACGCACCTCTGCCGCGCGGTCGCATCTTCCGCCTATTGCCGCGCGCCGACTTCCGAACGGTCACCGGTTATCAACTCGAGAGCGTTCTCGCGCGCGAGTTTCCCACGGGCGCGCTGAAGGTCGACGCGCTGCGATTGGAAGCGATCGACGAGAACCTGATCGCGATCCGCTTCGACTTTGACCAGCCGGTGAGTCCACGCGCTCTGTGCGATGCCCTCACCGTCTCGGCCCATGCGCAAACGCTCATTCCGCGGACCCGCAGCGACCGAGCGGAGCAGCAGGTGATCCTCGACTTCGATCGGATCGAGGCCGCGAGCTATTCGATCAAGATCGCGAAAGGGCTCGTGGCGGTCGGCGGAGAGCTCCCGCTCGAGTCCACGTTCTTCGGCAAGGTGCTCCTCCCTAAAGCATTCGCGTTTCTTTCCGCCGAGGTGGAGCGGGGGACGCGCTGGCGATCGACGACGGTGCTGTTGCGCTTCTCAGAAGCGCTCGACTCCGAAGTGCTCAACCACACCTTCCTGATCGAACCGGTGGTCGCGCGACAGCGGCGGAGCCTCGTAGGGAAGAACGTGGTGCGCATCGAAGGTGAGTTCACTTCCGGCGGGATCCACACGATCACGATCCCCGAGAACATCCTCTCCAAGTCGGGACAGACTCTCGAGGAGACGCGCACGGTCACCGTGACGGTTCCCGACCGAACTCCCGCCGTCGACTTTCCTTTGAGCCGCGGAGTGCTCGCGCCGGGAGGGAATCGCGCTCTCGCGTTGCGCGCAGTGAACATCACTTCGCTCAACTTCGAAATCTCGCGCGTCCACGACAATAATCTCGTCTCCCATCTTATGGGGAACTCCGCTTGGGAGACCTCGCGCACTCTCGGCCAGAAGTCGGTCGAGCTCCCCTTGCGCCCGAACCTTCCCCATGAGCTCTCCCTCGATCTCGCCGAGCTACTCGGGAACGAAGCGCGCGGAATCTTCGCGATTCGAGCCCTCGCGAAGAGCCCCCGCTATGTCTCCGATTCAGCGGTCGTTTCGATCAGCGATCTCGGCATCCGCGCGCGCACTTCTCCGACCGAGGCAGTGGTCTGGGTGAACTCGATCGTCGAGGGCACCCCGGTTCCCGGTGCGAAGGTGACGCTCCTCACGCGCAACAACCAAGTGATCACCAGCGCAGTGACGCACGCCGATGGTATCGCGTACCTCGATCTGCCGCGCTCGCGTCCCGATGGCGATCCGTTCGTGGCGATCGTTTCCCAAGGAACGGACCAAGGTTTCTTGCGGCTCGATCGCTCGCCGGATGGCGTGCGCGATGTCGATCTCACCGGCGCCGCCTGGCCCCGGGGGTACGAAGTGTTCCTCACCGCTGAACGCGGGGTCGCCCGTCCCGGAGAGGAGGTGCACTTCACGGCGCTCCTCCGCGATGAGAACGGTCACGTGCCGCCGCCGCTCCCCCTCGAGTGGCACTTCTACCGCCCGGATGGACGTGAATTGGAGCGCGCCGTCGTCAGACCCGAGGAGGACCGGCAAGGGTTCACCGAGAAGAGTTTCTCGACCGACGGCTCCGCGCCGACCGGCATCTACGACGTGACGATCACTCTTCCCGGCGGAGGCAAGGTGCTCGGACGCACGGAACTTCTCGTCGAGCACTTCCTGCCGGTGCGACTTGAAGTCGCCGCGACCTTTGACGCGAAACAGTACGGGCCGGTGCGCGATCCCGAGATCCAGGTTCGAGCGCGCAGGCTGGCAGGTGGCGTCGCCGAGGGAATGCCGTGGTCGGTCGTCGCTCGCTTCGAACCTCGCGACTACGTTTCCGATCGCTTTCCGGAGCATCGCTTTCGCATCGACCGGGCGCGCGGAGCGCAGACTTCGACGCAGAAGGGTTTGGAGATCGCTGAAAACGGCGCGGGGCTTTCGGCGATCCCCGTCCCGATCGCCGTGGCCACGGCCGGCGGGCTCTGGAGTGTCGTCGCCGCCGCGACCGTCACCGAGCCCGGGAGTCGCAGCGTCTCCTCGACGGCGCGGACCCGCTACGATGCTTCGGTACGTCATCTCGGTCTTCTTGCTCCGACGACCGGCATCACCCCCAGCTCCCCCTTCTCGGTTTCCGCGGTGCTCGTCGATGGGGCCGACCAGCTGACCGCAGGGCGCGCAACGTGGCGGTTCATCCGTCGCGAGGTCGAGTGGGCCTTGCGCGACACCGGATCGGGCGTGACTTGGCAGCGCGATGAACACGAGGTAGTGCTCGATTCCGGTGAACTGCTGTTCGCCGCGGAGGCTCCCGAGGCGCGAGTCGAGGTGACCTGCCCGAACTACGGCAGCTACGAATTCGAAGTGATCGACCCGGAGACCAAGCTCGAGATGGCGATCGATATCGGATGCTGGGGAGGGAGTGGCGCTCCCCCCGAACGCGATCGCGGCGAGCAACTCGCCCTCTCGCTTCCCGAAGGTGGGGTCGAACCGGGCAGTACGGTGACGGTCGGAGTGAACGCGCCCTTTGGCGGCCGGCTCCTCTACAGCCTCGAAACCGATCGTTCCCTCGTCGCGGGCGCGATCGACGCGGTCGCCCGCGACGGTTCGTTCACGATCGAGATCCCCGAAGAGTCGCGCGGGACCTTGTTCCTCTCGGCGACGATGGTGCGCCCCGTCGATCCGACCGAACGCGACTGGCGCCCGCACCGGGCTTATGGCATCGCGCGTATCCCGTTGCCCCTCGAGCGTTTTCGCCTGCCGATCGCCATCCAAGAACTCGATCGCGACGGTGAACCCCAAGCGGTGTCGCCGATGCGCCCCTTCGAGAAGCGCACTCTCATCGTCGAAACCACGGCTAACGAACAGGGAGAGCTCCCTTCGGTCGTGCAGTTGTGGGGGGTCGATACCGGCGTGCTTCTCGCCACCGGTTTCGACACTCCCGATCCGTTCGAGACCTTCTTCGCCGCGCGGCGCGCGGTGGTGAGAGGGGTGGATCTGTTCGGTGATCTGCTTCCGGATGATGCGCCGCCGACAGAGCTCACCTTCATCGGCGGCGATCGCGAACGACAGCGTCGCGCCCGGACGAGTCCGGTCACTCTCGGAAAGCGCCCGAGTGCCGTGGTCTGGTGCAGCGCGATCCCCGTCGATGCCGAAGGGCGAGCCGAGTTCGAAATCGAGGCGCCCGATCTGATCGGCGAGATGACTTGGTTCGCGATCGGAGCCTCTGGCGATCATTACGGGGCGACCCGAGTCGCAACCGAGGTTTCGACGCCGATCGTGGTCGAGAACCCCTGGCCGCGCTTCGTCGCGCCCGGGGACACGTTCATCTCCCCCCTGGCCATCGACAATCGCACCAAGCGCGATCTCCAGGTGCTCCCGGCACTGTCGGTCACCGGACCGCTCGAGCTCGCGTTCGATGTGCCCCCCGAGGGTCTGCGCCTTCCGGCGGGAGAACGGGTCACGATTTCCGTCTCCGCCCGCGCGACCGGCCCCGGCCCCGTGACGATCAAAACGCGGGTAGTCCCCGCAGGGGATGGGGATGGGGATGGGATCGGCACCTCGGTGGTGACCGGCGTGATGACCGTGCGCCCTGTCACCGCGTTTCGTCGCGACGCTGTCGCCGAGCGAGTGCCGGTGGGGGAGCGCTTCGAATTCACACCGCCGACCGGTTTCTTCCCGGGGACCGCAGCGAGTCGAGTGTGGCTCCGCACGTCACCCCAAGTCGAGCTCGTCCCTGCGATCGCGGCTCTGGTCGATTACCCCCACGGGTGTGTCGAACAGACCAGCAGTCGTCTGTTCGCCCTCGCCGTCGCCCTCGATCCCGAGGTCGGGTTCGTCGATGGTGAGGCGCGCTTCGAAGCGGTGCGCCAGATGGCCCGCGCAGGAATCTCGCGACTCGATCGGATGCGCAATCGTGATGGCGGTCTCGGATACTGGCCGGGAAGTGAATCATCGGTGTGGGGGAGTACGCACGCTCTCGAAGCGCTCACCGCGATCGGGGCGGAGGGGGTCGAGGTTCCGGCTGAGTTCACCAGCGGCGTGCGCGAATACCTGCGCGGGGCCCTCGCGACCGAGGGCAAGAACGCGCCGAACGTGAACACGAGAACGCGGATCCTTCGGCTCCTCGCTGATGATCCGAATCCTCCGAGGGGGCGGATCGCGCGCTGGACCGAGCGTGCCGAGCACCTCGATCTGGGGGGGCGCGTCGATTTGGCGGAGGCGTGGCGGCGCCTCGGCGAGCCGGATCGCGCGCGCGAACTGATCGCGGGTGATCTCGCCGCGGTGCCGCTGGCCACTGCGGTCGAGGACCGGATCACGTCGCCGCTCTCCCAGCGCGCGCGCTTGCTCTCGCTCCTCACTGAGCTGAATCCGACCGACCCCCGTCTCCTCAGCTTGCGCACTCAGATCGCCGACGCACGCGTCAACGGGCGGTGGCGAAACACCTACGAGAATGCCTGCGCGATCGTCGCCCTCGCCCATGCCGGGGAAGACGA
>CALEHF010000061.1 GCA_937876125.1 uncultured bacterium | reverse complement strand
GCCGTTCAAGGAAGAAGTCAATCGGGCCAACGTCGACCCGCGCGATCCGAACCGAGTGGTTCTCGGCATCAGCTGCGCGGGGGTGTGGGAGACCATCGACGGAGGCGAGAGTTGGACCAGCATCGGCACGGGGTTGCATGCCGACTACATGCCGCCGGACCAGGCGACCGAGATGGTCGTTCAGGATCCCCACATGATCCATCGCTCGGATGCCGACCCGGAAGTCCTCTGGATGCAGCACCACAACGGCGTGTTCCGCTCTACCGATTCCGGTCACAGCTGGGCCGAGTGCAAGACCGTCGAGCCGAGCACCTTCGGGTTCGCCGTCGCCGCCGACCCCACCAACCGGGACGTCGCCTGGACGGTCCCGGGAATCGACGACGGCGTGCGAGTGGCCTGCGACGCTGCGGTCTGTGTCTCACGCACGGAAGATGGCGGGAAGACCTGGACCGCGCTCCGTGAGGGTCTCCCCCAAGAGCATGCCTACGACATCACTTTCCGCCACGCCCTTGACGTCTCCGCCGACGGTCGACGGCTCTGCTTCGGGACGGTGGCGGGGAACGTTTGGATCTCCGAAGACCGGGGGGACAGCTGGCAGACGATCGGGCAGCACTTTCCCCTCGTTCATTCGGTCGAGTTCTTCTGATTTCACCTGTACTGTGGGGGGATCCGTTTTCTGACTCTTGGCGCCCCGACGAAAGTACGAAACCCGTGAGCGAGACCCCCGAGACGAAGCGCGAGCTGCCCCGCAATCCCACCCGCCTGGTGCCGATCGGATCGGTCACGGTCGGCGGGGGGCATCGCATCGCCGTCCAAAGCATGTGCGCGACAAAGACAAAAGACGTGGACGCCACCGCCGCGCAAGTCGCCGATCTCGTCCGGGCAGGCGCGGACATCGTCAGGATCGCCGTCGATGCCAAGGGCGATGCAGAAGCTGTGATCGAGATCGCGAAGCGCGTCCCCGAAGCCAATCTCTGCATCGATCTGCAAGAGAACTACCGCCTCGCCGAGATCCTCGCGCCCCACGTCGCAAAGCTCCGCTACAACCCGGGCCACCTCCACCACCACGAACGCGACAAACCGTGGCGAGAGAAGGTTCGCTTTTTGGTCGAGTGCGCGCGCGCGGGAGACTGCGCGATACGAATCGGAGTGAACTGCGGCTCGGTCGACCCGGCCAAGCTCGCCGAATACGACAAAGAGGATTCGATCTCACCGATGCTCGACAGTGCGCTCGAGCACGCGGCGTGGCTCGAGGAGCTCGACTTCACGCGCTTCGTCGTGTCGCTGAAGGACTCCGATCCAGAGAAAGTGATCGAAGCGAACCGCCAGTTCGCCGAGGCGCGCCCCGACATCCCTCTGCACCTCGGCGTGACCGAGGCGGGTCTTCCCCCCGACGGCATCGTGAAGACGCGCGTCGCGTTCGAGCAATTGTTGTCGCGCGGCATCGGCGACACCGTCCGGGTGTCGCTCACCGTTCCGAACCCGCGCAAGGGAGAGGAGATCGCAGCCGCGAAGGAGATCATCGATGATCTCGAGCACGGTCGGACGCGCAGCGTGGTCCACTACGATCGATCGGGGCTGAACATCATCAGTTGCCCCAGCTGTTCGAGGGTGGAGAACGAAGCGTTCGTCGAACTCGCGGAGCAGGTCAGAGACATGACTCAATACGCCAAGACGCACGCCATCACGATTGCGGTGATGGGGTGTCGGGTGAATGGCCCGGGGGAGACCGACGATGCCGATCTCGGCTTGTGGTGCGCGCCGAGCTTCGTGCACTTGAAGCGCGGGGAAGAGTCGCTGGGGAGTTATCCCTACGACGAGATCCTCGGCAAGCTGCGCGGTGAGCTCGATGCGTTGATCGCCGCGCGGGCGTGAACAGAAACCGATGACGAACGAGCAGCCGAACAATCCTCTCCACGGCAAGACCCTCGAGTACATCGTGACGAGTCTGGTGGAGCATTACGGATGGGAAGAGCTCTCCTGCCGCCTTCCGATTCGCTGCTTCTATAGTGACCCGTCGGTGAAATCGACCCTGAAGTTCCTCCGAAAGACGCCGTGGGCGCGAACCAAGGTGGAGAACTTGTATCTCGATACGGAGTGGTAGGCAGCGTGCCGGGACCGCGAGCAGTGCGCGCTCGAACACTGAAGAGGAGGTTCCTCGACTACCGAACCGCCGCCGATGACTCATGGACTCAAACTCCGGGAAGGATCCCCTATGGAACACGTCGATGTCCTGCACGCGCTTGTCCGTACTTCGATTTTCCGAGATCTGACTGTTGGAGACCTCCGCGAGCATCTCTTGCGGTTCGAGCACATGGAAGTGCCCGAGGGATCGGTGGTCCTCGAGGAGGGGAAGAGTAACTCGGCTCTCTACATGGTCGTCCGCGGGAGCTTCCGAGTGGTGCTGCTCGAGAAGAGCAGCGTCAAAGAAGCGGAGCGGTTCACCGATATCGAACTTGGAGTCATCCGAGCCGGCACCTGTTTCGGCGAGTTCTCGCTCTTTGATCGGGCACCTGCCTCCGCGACCGTGCTGGCGTTGGAACCGAGCGAGGTCGTGCGCATCGAGCGTGGGGAGATCGAGGAGTTACTCGGCGCCAGCCCCCATGTCGCAGCGGTCGTCTACCAAAACATGATTCGAGTGCTCATCGGTCGGATTCGTCGAACGGACCGCAATTTCGATCTGCGGTTGGCGTTGGGTTAGCCCTGGAACAAGCGAATGATCACGGCTCTGGCTTGTCGAGTCGCCGCAGGACCGGCAATTTCTGGTGAAGTACTCTCATTTCCATGCTGGCTCAATGTTTCACCCGAAACCGCCTCTCGGTCGGAGGAGTTTGTCGATACTCGCTCCCGGATCCCCCTCGAGAGACATAGGTCTATTGCACGATGGGGTCTATTGCACGATGGATGAGTAAGCCGCCGGGGGGTGAGCCGCGGATGAACTCGACGATACGACGTCCTAGACATCGGGCTTGTGGGAGAGCTGCCCTCAGACCTCCTCTGACTTCCCCTTCGCCAGGTGAGCATCGATCGATTGAAATCCGGCGATCACTTGATTTGCACTGCGCGTCAAAACGGCCTGGATTGCCCACACACCGAGGCTGATCAAGACGAGGGCAAGGGTTGAGATGACGGCGCAAGTTTCCATCGTTGTCACTTTGATTCCCTTTCAGGGTTCAGGGGCGCGTGCCCGGCGGCTGGCTCACTCTAGTGCCAGCGAAGCCCAGTCCCCTCGAGCGGATCGATCGCGGCACCGGAGTCGCCACGTTCACTGACGGTCTTCCACCATTTTCGGTAGGCGAAGAGGATGCGCTCGTGATTCGCCTCGGAGGCCCCCCTCCAATTCGCGTCCTCTGCGGGTCCATCGAAGCAGAGCGCATTCAGCGAGCCGAATCGTCCCCCCTGCCGGACACCCTCCACGAGCCAGAGCGCGACCATCCCTTCCCGACACGTCGATTCGAACTGGGATGAGATGGGACTGCGGGGAAACCGGGTGAGTTCGCGAGTGCTCTCGCTGCGCGCAAGCAGAGCGGGAATGTCGTCCCAGGTCAACTCGGGAAAGCCGCGACCGGCGTAACTGTCTTCGAACATCGAGTCGAACAAGAGACGCACTCGTTCCGATTCGATCATTTCAGGGGTCTCGGCTCGCGGCTCGTCTCTCCGCTCCCGCGGAGCACAGGAAGCGAGGAGGAGCGCGCCGAGCAAGGCAATTGAAGCCGAGAGGATCCTTCGGCGCTCGACGCCCGACGTCCAAAGCCCAGCGCCTGATCTCGAAGACTTGGTCCCCACCATTACGGCCCCGAACAGGGGGACACGCAGCACCCGAGCGGACTTCCCGCCGCGGCGGTGTCGCAGGTCGGGTACGGCGCCGGTGGCGGCGCGCCGTTCGCGAACAGGTGATTGAGGACGTAGATCGCATCCGCGATGTCGCGGGCGTGGTCTCCGTTGCCATCCGCCGCGGATTCACAGGGGACAGAGGTGCCAGAAAAGAGCTGGCCGAGGATCGTGATCGGGTCTGCGACGTCGAGCGTCAGATCGAGGTTGGCATCGCCCCGGATATAGATCGGATCGTCGCACTCGTCGGGAACTCCGTTCCCGTCACAGTCGAGGCTCTCCGCGCTCTGGATGTCGATGAAGTCCGCCATTCCGTTTCCGTTACAGTCGATGAAGGTCGCTGCGGGCGCGAGCCCTTCGAAGATGATTTCGCTCGGGCTGCCGGTCTGGAACATCGAGATCGCTAGGTTGGACGCGACCGGCGCGGCATCCGCAACGAGGCGGTAGTTGAAGGTCTTGCCGGCGCGGAGCGCGTTCGCGAGCGGATTGGTGGTCGCATTCGTGGTCTCCCACGTGAGCACGCCGCTGGCGACGGTGGAGACCCAATCGGTTCCCCCGAAGACGTCTCCCGAGTGCGGATCACAATCGTGAAACCCGATCGCCGTCACCACCTGCGGACCCACGGTGACGGAGAGCTTGTCCGCCCCGCGTCCCGAACTCAGGTTCGAAAGAGCATATTCGTACGACCACTGCCCCGTGCCGAGGTCGGTCACTTTCGTCGCGAAGAGAAAGCTGCCCCCCGTCCCATCCGCGAGCGTCACGATGAAAACTGTCGGATCGAGATCAGCCCACACTTCGAGCGCGCTCTTCTGCCTTTCCGTGGGGCCCGTGAACTGCAGAGGATAGTTGTTCGCCGTCGGCCCGAACTGGACCGGGCGCACCGACGCGGGGTTCGATCCGTTTCCCGCCGTCGCATCACTCTCGGCGTAGAGCATCACCTCGGCGAAGTACTGCGCGCCGACGTTCAAGGTCGGATCGAGATCGCTCGCAGCGACCCGAATGCGGCGAGACGTCGCATCGGTGACGGTCGGATCGAGCACTGGCGGGAACACAAACGAACCGAAACTGGCGTCGAGCAATTCGCTCGGGGCCGAGAGCTGAGTCGGTGAGCCGTTCACCGCGGCCGAGGTGGTATCCGAGCAACCGGCACCGAGCGCAGAGAACCCCGCCGGCACACAACCACAACCGCACCCATCTTGCGTGAGCGGCACCAGTAAGTGCCGCATCCAGCTCGCCCCGATCTGCTCGAAGCGGCCGTCGCGGAGGCGATAGAGGTTTTGCAGGATCACGGGGTGGTCGGCAGTGTTCGAAGTCCACGGAGCGGGCGCCGTCCCGATGTTGCAGAGACTCGCGCCGACCGAGAAGCCGTAGAAGCCCCCCGCTTCCCCGAACGATGCACCCGCCGGAATGTCACCGACGATCAGATCGACCCCCACCCCCCCAGGTCCGCCCCCCGGATTGCACTGCGCGATGAGCGGGGCAGAGGCACACATGAGGATGATGGTCCATACGGCGCACGCGCGGGAGAGTTCGGGTCGAAACATCACGGGTCCTCTTCCGTGGTTGCCCGGTACTCGAAGTCCGGGGGCTGTAGCGCGGGAGGTCCAGTCTCCCGTTTTTCGGGGAAGGATGAAAGGGGCTCACTTGCGAGGCCAGCGAGGAGGCGAATCAGGGGGCGGGGACCCTCGAGACGAAAAAAGCTGCTTCCTCCCCCGACTCGGGGAAAGGAGCAGCTCTCAGGTCCAGCCGGGCCAGCGAGGCAGCTGTCTCAGGGACAGGGAGGGAAGCCCACGCACGTCAGCCCACTCGGGGTCACTTCGGTCCCACACACAGGGAACGGCGCCGCCGGCGCGGGACCGCTCGCGAAGAGGTACGTGAGAAGTGAGATCGGATCGGCGATGTTCACCAAGCCGTCGGAGTTCACGTCCGTCGCAAGATCACAAGGGAGCAACGGAGCCCCGAGGAAGATCGAACCGAGCAAGTTGATCGCGTCGGAGATGTCGATGCCACCGGTCGCGTTCGCATCCCCTCGCACGAATCTCGGCGCCTGGCACTCGTCGGGAACTCCGTCGAGGTCACCGTCGAGGCTCGCTCCCCCCGCGATGTCACAAGAGTCGGGCGTTCCGTTCGAGTTGCAGTCTTCGGCGGTCCCGGCGTTGATCTCGCAGGTGTCGAGGAGACCGTTCGTGTTGCAGTCGCCGCCGCTCGCGATCTCGCAGCTGTCGGGGATGAAGTCGCCGTCGCAATCGGCGGCCCCGAGGAGCACGTCACAGAAGTCGGGGATGCCATTGCTGTCGCAATCGGAACTCTCCCCGGATGCGAGGTCGCACTCATCGGGGATCCCGTTCACGTTGCAGTCTTCGCTCGAGCCACTCGAGAGATCGATACTGTCGGCGATCCCATTGTTGTTGCAGTCCTCTGGACCGCACTCGAGATCGCGCACCCGCAAATCATCGAGCGCGCCCTCGACCACCGAACCGGCGCCGAGATCGCTCACCTGGAAGCGCAACTGCGTCGCGGCGCTCAGCGTGACGAAGTCGAGAGCTTGGAACGAATGCTCGAACCACTGACCGCTCGCTTGGGGTCCGGTCGGTCCGACCGTTTCGATTTCGATCCAGTCGAGACCGTTGGTGCTGATCTCCACCCGCATGATGTCCTCTTGGGGGCTCGCCCCGGTCGAGTTCGAGAACCAACGCCAGTAGGAGATCGTCGGGTCGCTGAGGCCGTCAAGATCGATGAACGGCGAGTAGAGCGTGGTCACTCCCCCGTCGACGTCGGCGTCGGCATCGAACCCGCCCGGCGTTCCCTGACCCGTGAACCAGCACTGGGTGCCGGCGCCGACGGTGTGGTCATCTTCCGATTGCGCGTTCGTGCCGTTCGGATCGCCGTAGACCCAGGTCCCTTGCGTTGCGGTGCTCGGTGGTCCTGGGAACCAGCCGAGATCGATCTCGAAGTCGTCGAACTCGTCGATGATCGAGAAGGCACTCTCCGCGACGAACGGTGCCGTCGCTCCCGCCGCGGGAACTGTGACGACCGTTCCGTTGGTGGCCTCGGCGGTCAGGTAGTACGCGATGGTCGTCCCGCAGGTCGTCGCCGGCAACGTCGTCGAGTACTCCGTGCCGATGAGCGCGGTCAATGGAGTCGAAACGAAGCCGCTCCCTGTATCGAGGAAGAAGAGCGCACTCCCCGGAACCACCGACTGCCCTGAGATGGGGGTAATGTCGACGAGCAGAGTATCGCCGCCGCCGGGGTTCACCAGGGACAGCGCGCCGTTCGGAAGGGTCACGATCAACGGGACCACCGTGGCAGGGCCGGGGAGCGAAACGGTCAAGGTACTGCCCACTCCCGGCTCGAACAGCCCCAGAGAGAGGGTCGTCGCTCCCGGCGCCGCGTTTGCGCGAAAGCGGAAGTTGTAGAGCGTGCTGAAGCGAAGCGCGTTCGCGTTCGGGTTCGTGGCGAAGGTGTCGGTGTCCCACTCGATGGCACTCGGACCGTTCGTCACGACCCAGTCGGTGCCATCAAAGATCTCGTCGCTGTGATACTCGACGTCGTGGAACCCGGGGTTACTTGCGGTGACGCCCGCGGGGAGCGGCACAGAGAGTGAGCCGACGGAGCGGGTCGAGTTCAGATTGTAGAGCGCGTACTCGTACTCGAACTGCCCACCGCCGAGATCGCTCACCTTGACACAGAGTGTGAGGAGCCCGCCTTCGCCGTCGGGAACGTCGACGAGGGTGACCGAAGGGTCGGCCTCTTGCCACGCATGGATCGCGGAGAGCTGACGGCGGGTCGAGTCGAGGTAGGAGATGGTGCGGTCCGGGTCGGTGCCGACTGCGACTCGACGGTGGCTCGCGTTGTTCCAGGCGTTTCCGGAGGTCGCGTCATCCGCGGTGATGTAGTGCCCTTCGACGAAGTAGAGCGCTCCGACATTGAGGGCCGGATTGACGTCATCGCTTTGAACCCGTAACCGGCGCCAGGTGAGGTCTTGGTTGACCGGTTGGAGGACGGGCGGGTAGAGGAAGGTCCCCGTCGCGGAGTCGATCACCTCGGAGCGGGGCCCGAGCGTGTTCTGACTTCCGTTCAAGCCGGCGCTGTAGGGATCGGAGCAACCGACCCCGAGCAACTGACTGTTGAAGGGATTCACGCAACCGCAGCCACAAACGTCGTCGAACAGCGCGGAGAAGCCGTGCTTCAACCACGACAAGCCGATCTGCTCGAAGCGACCGTCCCGAAGGCGATACATATTCTGGGCGATCACGGGGTGCGCAGTGGTGTTGGCATCCCAAGCGAGAACGCTTGTCCCGATGTTGCACGACGTCGTTCCAACAGAGTACGCGAAGTATCCCCCCGCCGTCCCGTAGGACGCGGGCGTGAGGAGATCACCGACGACGACATCAGGCCCCACTCCACCGGCGCCGTTCCCCGGGTTGCACTGGGCGTGCAAAGAGGAGGCGGGAACGATCGCGGCCACGAAAGACCAGAGACCGAACGCGAGGATGAACCTCGAGACGGAGGGACAGGAAGTCGCCGCGCCCCACGAGGGGGGGGAGCTGACCGTGCGGGAATGCATCGAAATCGCCCTCTCCAACCTCCGAGGCCTTCCTCTTTCACGTCAGGCGAAAGAGAGAGGGGCTCTGAGGCTGAGCACCGAGATAGGGAATCACACTCGCCCATGAGCTTGAACCGGCGCTCACAGATCATCGGACCCGGGATGTGGGGCCGAGAGCGCTTCGCCCTCAATTGTAGGAGCGAAGTCGGGTTCAGCCACCCCCGGCGTCAGAAGCTGTGGTAGGAAGCGGAACTCGATCGCGAGGAGCGGGGAAGGCGTGGGGAACAGGGCGTGCACGTGGTCGGAACTTTCATGACTCACCATCGCCGAGAAGGAGCACCCCAAGGATCCCGAAAACAAGAATGGACCTGTCGATATACTGAGCCGAAAAAAGAGCCCAAAAAAAGAGCCCAAAAAAAAAGAGCCCAAAAAAAAAGAG
>CALEHF010000060.1 GCA_937876125.1 uncultured bacterium | reverse complement strand
TTCGACGCCATTATGACGTCAGTTGGGGTGTCCACGAAAGCGGGGGAGGCTCAGTCACCGAAGTTGTCGGGTCCGCCGATGGGATGCCAGCTCGATCCGAAGATCGCGTTCAATTGAGCATTGTCGTTGCTCACTCGCGAGTCTGCGATGATCGGGGCCGCCATGCTCTCGAAGGAATCGACCGGGATCTCGTCGCCGTTTTCGGAGATCGAGCCCGAGATCGAGCTCCCCGAGGCGACAGAAATCGTGCCGGTGGCGGTGGCGTCTCCCTGCACGTCTGCCGTACCGTTGAGCACAACGCTGCCGTTGACCCAGAGGCCCGCATCAGAGTTTTGGGTGGTCGGCCCTGCCGTCGGATCATAGCTCGCGACCTCCGCGGCCCCCGTGATCGTCAGCGTGACATCGGTCGGGTCCCCGGTTCCGTTGATCACCAGACCCTGGGGAATCGTGAGTTGTCGGTATCCGACGATCCCTCGCAGGCGGTAGTCGATCCCGTCGACGTTCGAAGAGAGGCCGAGCTCCCACTCTCCGGCGCCACCCGGGATGGCGTCGAGGAGCTGAAACGTTCCGCGCCCGAGCGCAAGAGGTGCGTGTGGCGCAGGTTCGTTGACGAAGATCTGGTTGTCGAGTTCGAGTTGGGTGATGTAGTACGCAACCCCGGAGTCGACGGCATAGGCCGACTCCTGCAGATCGAGCTTCTGCTCTGCGGCGCGGAAAAGGGCGACAGAAGTCATCTGGAGTGCGAAGCACATCCCGGCGAGCACGACCACCATGAAGAGTGCCGTGAGAAGTGCGAACCCTTGTTCACGCGTGTTCAAACCGACTCCCTACCAGGCCCGAAAGAGAAGATCGCTACTCTTTGCGAGCACGACGCCCTGTTCGGTGAGTGAAATGGTGATCCTGACCGGCAGGAGTCGGTAATCGGTGACCGGGCCGTTCTCGATAACTCCATTGCCATTGAGATCGAATCCGAGGAAGAGGTCGGCAAACGCGGTTGGGATCGCCGATTCGTCGACGAACAGGATGTATTGACCGACTCCGATCGCGTCACCCGGATCTGTGAAGACGACGCTTCCATCGGAACGGCACCAGAATGACTCTTGCCCCGAACCTGTTCCGAACGAGGCGGGGACGTCGGCGTAGTCCACAGTTTGAAGGGTGGCGATCGCATTTCTCAGGATCGTCGAACGACTGACTTCGAGTTCTCGCTGGTCACCTAGATTGTTGAGCGATCCAAAGGTCGCCACTGTTCCAAGCACCCCTACCGAGAAAATGGTCAATGCCATGGCAAACTCGATGAGAGTGAAACCCTCGGATTTCGTCAATTTCGATTGCGTCATCGAGCTATGACTCCAATCGATGTTGCCAGACAAACCGGCGACTCACGGTGTCGGATCCTCCGTTGCGCGTGTAAGGCACAGAGACTTCTAGCGTGATCGTGAGCAGGTTGTCGACGAGGTCTGCCTCGAAGAAGGTGAGGTTCTCCACCAACACCAAATTCTGAATCAGAAGCCGCCCCGAGTCCGCGATCAGCCAGCGAGGGGTCGATTCGATCGCGGCGGTGCCGTCCCAACCTTCGCTGGTGGTGAAGGAGACGGACTGAGTGTTCGGAACCTGCACGCTGCTCTTCACCGCAAAGCGAAACTCGTCCTCGAGACGATCGAGAGCCCGCAGCACGATGGTGTCAACTTGGGCGTCGACGTTCATCTTGGTGAACGCGTCGCCAGTCGAAGAAAACACACCGAGGAGAGCGACGCTGAGGAGTGCCGTCAGAGTCGTGACTCCGAGAGCCTCGATGAGGGTAAACCCAGAGCGTCGGCAAGGGCCCGGTCGCGTTGCGTACTCAATGCTCATGTTGCACCTCTCTTGTTGTCCGTCTCTGGCTCATGAGGTTGCAGGAGCAAGGAGTGGAAGGGGAGTTTCGGCATCGGAAGACTACGATGGCCCCTACCGTTTCGGCGACTCTTGTCTAGTGACAATTTTCGTCGTGTCGCGAGAAAGACAGAATGTGTCGTCGCGCCGGGAAGGGAGAGGAGGAAGCTAGATATGGAAAGCTCCGTGCAGCAGGAGAAATCAAAGCCAGCGAACCAAGCGGTACGACAAAAATAGCAAGGCGTGAAACGCCGAGCCGAGCCAGAGTGGAGAAATCAAGCGAACCAAGGCCTGATCATTCCTGGCGGGAACAACGGCTCCGCCACGCGACGCGGCGCAACTTCTCGACCATCGCGAAGCAGTGCTCCCCCTCGCGACGACGGATGACGTCGCCCAGGATCGTGCCGAGGAGCCGCACGACTCGAACCGGGAACCTAAATTTGTCGTCGGGCGATAGCTGTCAAACCTCCGCTCCCCCACCTTCAACATCGATCCCCGCGCGGCCGCTAACCCAGGTCAAAGATGGAAGGTCCACCTCCCCGCCTCGTCACGAAACAGGCGGAACTCGTCGCCCTCGAATGGGAAATTCGCGCGTCTTCCGTCCTCACTCACCGTGGGCCGAGGTGGAGTCTCGCGCCCGACTGAGTCAGAATGAGCCCCGTTCTTACATGTCCACGAACTGAACTGTACTGAAGGGGAATACCGATGCGCTACGCCTTTCCAATCCTCGTCACAGTGTCGCTCTTCGTCAGCGGCTGCCAGTCGACCGCACCGGCCGTCTACCCCGACACCAACTCCCTCGACGCGGGAATGCTGGGGGAGATCTCGAAACTCACCGGCGACTGGGAGCTCACCGACGAAGGCGGGCAGAAGTACCTCGCAAGCAAGTTTGCGGTGACGAGCGGTGGCTCGGCAGTGCGAGAAATCATGTTTCCGGGGCAGGAACATGAGATGACGAATCTGTACCACATGGATGGGGACGTCCTTGTTTGCACTCACTACTGTGCAGCGGGCAACCAACCGCGAATGGTTGCAGCGAGCTTCGAGGAGAGC
Organism: uncultured bacterium; assembly: GCA_937876125.1. Classification (GTDB taxonomy): domain Bacteria; phylum Planctomycetota; class UBA8108; order UBA1146; family UBA1146; genus JAFMMO01. The sequence goes on along the minus strand of CALEHF010000060.1, from coordinate 23,349 downwards.
GAAGAGGGGACAGTCTTCCAATTCGAGTTCGACAGCGTCTCGAACCTCCGCGAGAGCCACGACCACTATATGGGCAACATGACTCTCACGATTCAGAACGACGGCCGAGTCCGACAGGATTGGCGTTCCTACGATCTCGAGGGGAACCTCACCCCTCCGGTCACATTCATGCTCGCGCGGAAGGGCGGGTAGGGCCTACGGACACGCCGTGTAGTCAGCCTAGTCTTGAGAATCCGGAGTCGGATCGAGGCCGCATGCATCGAATGGTGCTGCCGGGACCGGACCGCCGCTGAACAAAGCATCGAGCATGAAGATGGGGTCAGCGATGTCCACCGTACCGTCGTCGTTCGCGTCGACTGCATCGAGGCACGACGCTGCGCTGAGTTGTCTCCTTCTGTTGTGAGGCTAACGGAAGTGACTGCGCTACCGGTGGCAGTACTGCTCGCTCCATAGCCCGCTGCGGTTCCAGAGAGGGCAAGGGCCGTTCCGATCCCTCCGTTCGGATTCGAGGCGGAGACCTCGATGGTTCCGCTTCCGATCGGGCCGGGATTGTCCAGGTAGAAGATGGCGACGGCGCCGTTGTCGCCCCCGGCATCCTCTTGAACGATCATGCTGGGTACATCCTTCATCACCGATGTCTCAGGTGCTTGTTTTGCCGGCTTGTGCTGAGTATGCCCAGTTATTCACTCAGTGGATGCCTGGATCAACCGAGTTCCAGCCATCCTCATTGCTCATGCCACCGAGATGCCAGCCCCGAGTGACGCCGCCTCCTCCGGCTCGATCATCCATGCCCTCCATGGATCCGCGCCGTCTACCGCCACCACCACCGCCTCCCGCTGCCATCCATGCCCCCCACCGAAGGGGAACCGAGGGCCCGGGTCAATCGCCCCCTCTTCGCCAGATGGGTGCGGGTCCTGCGCCCCCCTTCAGATTCCACCCCGCTCCGCCCGATAGATGTCGATGCCCAGGGATGAATTGTTCGGGGCGGGGATGCGACTCGAGAGCCGGGTCCTCTCGAACTCGGTGAAACTCTCCTCGACGGAAAGGTCGATCGATGCAGAACAATGGAAACTTCTCGTTGGTGCGGTTCATCATCGGGATGGTGGTGTTCGTCGGAATTTGCGCATTCGTCGCGAGTGCGGTCGGGTTCAACTTCTTCGATATGAACTCGATGATCTTCGTGCTCGGCAGTGCGCTCGCGTGCTGCGTGATCGCGTGCTCCAACCAGTGCTGGAGCGCGGCGTTCAACTGCTTCTCGGGCAAAACGAACTGCAATGTCGCAGACGCGAACTGCTTCTGGAGCAACTTCGGTACCTTCGCTTGGTACTCTGGAATGATCGGCGCATTCATGTTCGGCGTCGCGTACATCGGGGACGTCTCGAAGTGGAGCGGCGTGGCCAAGGTCATGGAGCCGATGATGTACTGCTTGTGCTACGGCATGATGTTCCGCGCAATCGGCTACGCGATCGCCTGCGGAGTCTCCGGATCGGTCGTCAACTCCGTCGGGGACAACTCGATGGTCGTGAACGACGGCAAGACCAACGTTAGCAAGAAGTCGAACGAGAGGGTCGCGGTCGAAGTGTAGCCGACGGCGCTCTCGAGCCGAACACTCGAAGAAACCGACAACCAGGGGCGCGCGTCCGAGAGGGCGCGCGCCCCTGTCTGCATCCCTGGCGTAGTCGGAGCGCGCGCAGCTCGATCATGGTAGAGCCGAACAACCGAGACCCCGAGCCCACTACGGACAAGCCGTAAACCCAGGACAGTCCAGTCCGTCCGCCGTCGGATCGGGTCCGCAGCTTCCGGGTGGAAGGCTGGGGAAACCCTGGAACAGGATGCTCAAGTAGTAGATGGGGTCCGCGATGTTGATCGTGCCGCTGTCGTTGGCGTCACACGCGTCGGGACAGACCTGGATGCTCGATCCGAATAGCGTGTTCAACGAGAAGATCGCATCCGCGATGTCGGTCGCACCGTCGACATTGCAGTCGCCCCGGCGGAACGTGATCAGCGCGGGCGTGATCGGGTACAGGTCGAGAGGTTGAGCGTTGAAGTAGGCGATGCGGTTCGGGATCGAGTTCGTAATCGTCTGCCCGAGGCTCGCCGAGATACGGTCGGCGCGGAACTCGGCCGCGAGGTACGGCAAGAAGCTCTCGGCCACGTCCTCCCCGTTCGGAAAGTCTTGCGCATACGTCGATATGAAACAGTTGTCCGCGCTCTGCGCGGCGAGCCATCCTGGCGCTGATCCGTGGGTGGCATCGAGCGAGGTGTGCGCCGCCTCGTGCACGAGGGTCTCCTCCAGGATCCCGCTACTCACGTAGATCGCCGCCTGCCCGGTGTGAATGAGAATACTGTTGTTCCCCCCGCCGAACGGTTCGACCCCCTGGTGGATCCAGAGGGCGTCGACGTCGGTCCGTAGTGAAGTGGGGAGCTGACCCACCGCAGAGCCGTACTCGAGCGCCACCGCACTCGCCGCTGCCTCGCTCCCGAACTCGGGATTGACCTGGACCTCGGCGGTCAGACCGTCATCGAAGCTCGCGTTGAAGAGGTAGGCGTTCATCCAGATCCACCCGACGCGGCGGTCGTAGACGTAGCGCATCCCCTGCCCCGCGTAAGGAGCATCGATGAAGGTGGTCGGATCGGCGGGGGTGATGATGTCGGGGTCGATGAAGATGGTCCCACCGAAGGGCGGAGAGCATTGCGCCTGAACAGCGCCGGACCCTCCGGACGAGCCAAGCTGGGCGAAAAGGACTAAGACGAACGGGAACACACGACGAAACGCCTGCAGCCGGGAGTCAAGCACGGGGGTCCTCCTTGAGCAGGGGCGGGAAGATGGAATGACGGATGTTCACCGCGGATCCTACCTCGGCCCGCCGTCCGTGAAGAGAGAATTTAACTCCACCGGCAGCTCGCGTGGGGTCATCCCGCCAGGAAACTCACGGTGTGCAGCCCGATCTGATCGCGTGAGAACTCGCCGAGGTCGCCATCCCAAGGCTCAATGGGTGAGGCATTTCCCAGCAGAGCGCTGTCAGCATTGATATCCGAGGGGCCCAGATTCCCGTCTCTGACACGGCTGGACTGCAGGAAAGACCGAAGAGCGCGATCGCGCGGGCGGCACGGAAGTCGCTGGCCGTTTCCGTCGTATCGCTCCAACAGAAAGGTGCTCCTCATGCCCATGTACGAATTCCAGTGCCGGGAGTGCGGCAAGACTTTCGCGTTGGTCGAGAGCTTCACCGAACACAAGAAACACCGCGAGAGCTGCCCGAAGTGCAAGAGCCACAAGATCGAGCCGGTGTTCAGCACAGTCGGCGTCAAGACCTCGAAGAAGTCGTAGCGCAGATCTTCGAAGCTCCGATCGAAAGGAGACAATTGATCCGCCTCTCGCGCGCACCCACGCGTCGGCGCGCCACCCCACCCCTCAGGGACAACCGCTCTCCGCCGAACACCTGAGTGCATCCGCGGTCGGGTCTGGACCGCAGACAAAGGTCGGTGGCGCGGGGGGGGCACCTTGCTGGAAGAGGTAGTTGAGCAGGGCGATGGGGTCTGCGATGTTCACGGCCCCGCTGTCGTTCACATCGTCTGCGTCCTGACAATCGAGGACGCAACCGTCGCCGAAGAGGACCCCAAGGAGAGACACCGCATCCGCAATGTTCAGTGTTCCACTCCCGTTGACATCTCCACGCTGAAATTCGAAGTCTGGGCTGGGTCCACCTTTGACAATCTGAAACACATCTGCGCACAGCGCGTCCGCGCCGATCATTCTTCCGCTCAATGTGCTTCCTTCGATGTCGAGGACGAGCGAACCGAGGAGCGGGACCGAGTGGAACATGGCCGGGTGGTTGAGCGATCCACTGTTCACCTTGCCGCTACTGCCCATCACCACGAACACTGCGCCTTGGCTCGCCCCCGAGAGAGCGGGCTTCTGATATGCGCCAGTTCCGTTCGGATGACCATCGCCGCCGTCGAGGAGCATCGAGAGGGGATCGAAGGTAGTGGACACATCGTGGTGCCCGCTGATCAGGAACGATCGCTCGTAGACGTGACTATGCCCCGAGAGAACCACGTCCACCCCGCCCGCCTCCAAGATCGGGAGCGCGTTCTCGCGCATGTCCCTCATGCGCCCTCCTGAATCGGTCACGTCATCGGAGTCGTGCGATCCCTTCGTGTACGGCGGGTGGTGCCAGTAGGCGATCGTCCACTCTTGAAGATGACTCGCGAGATCCGCCTCTAACCATTGGAGCATCGGTCCGGTGGGAGTGAGATCGAGCGACATGGAGTTCAAGCAAACGAAGTGGATGTTCGCGTGATTGAACGAGTAGTACGCCTCGGTCCCCGACGGAACCCCCCCGGCCTCAGCCGCGGTGGGGCTGGTACAGAGATCGAAAAGATCCCCCGTATCGTGGTTCCCGAGTGCGGTCCAAAAGGGTGTCGTGCGCAGCAGTTCTTCGTAGATGTCGAAGAGGAACAGTTGGTAGATCGCGTCGAATCCAGAGGGGTACGCGTTGTCGCCGAGCATGAGCCAAACATCCGTCGAGCCGAGACCCGCGTAGGAGTAGTAGGCATCACGAACCGCGACCTGGTCCGGCGTGCCGGTTCCGGCATCACCGATCGCCCAGACTCGAACGGGCGACGTGGCTCCGACTGCGGGCGCCGTGCGGAAGACGTGCTGCTCGTCTCCCCCCGCGAGCAGCTGGGTGGTCGTTCCGACTTGATAGAAGTAGGCGGTCGCCGGAGTCAGTCCCGAGACTAGGATCTCATGATCTACGACGCTCGTCGGGTCGGTCACTGTAAGCGCGGCGGCTCCCGGCGCCCTCCCGAGAACCACTCGGCTATCGGTCGCAATCGAGGTGCGCCAACGGACGATCATCGAGTCCTCGGTGCCGAGTTGTAGGTACGGCCCCCGCACCACCGTCTGCGCGGTCACCACCCCGGGGGTGGCGACCATCGAAAGGAGGATGAGAAGGAACAACAGGATCCAGTTCCCTCCGCGCGCGCTCCTCGACTCCGACATCCAACTCTCTCTCTCTGAGCTCGCCCCTACCCCGCCTGCAGCTCTTCGTACAACTGACGCTCGCGTTCGCTCAACTCCTTCGAGACCTGAATCATCACCCGCGCGATGTGCGCGCCGCCCGCGATGCCCTGGCCCTTGAGGCGCAGTCGCTCACCGGAAGAGGTTCCCGGTGCGATGGTAACCGTCAGTTCGCCTTGGATCGTACGGTGCGGTACTTTGCCCCCGAGCACGGCCACGGTCACCGGCACTTCAAGGTCGGAGTGGATATCGTTTCCCTCCCGGCGAAACACGGGGTCCGGTTTCACGTGCACCTTGACATGAAGGTTTCCGGCCACGCCGCCGGCGCTCCCCGCGCCTCCCATCCCCTTCAGCCGCAGAGTCGCACCATCTTCGACTCCCGCCGGGATGTCGATGCTGAGGCGGCGCGTGCGCTCGGAGCTTCCGGAGCCGCCACAGGTCTTGCAGGCGGAACCCGGGCTCTGGCCCGAGCCATTGCACGCTGCACAGGGTCGGGTGACAGTGAAGAACTGACCTTTTTGGCCGGTGGTCTCGGTCATCCGGCCCGTTCCACCGCAGTTGGGACACGGACTCGGAGTCCCCTGGTACCCGCGACCTGCGCAGGCCTCACAGGTGACCTGCCCCCGAATCGAGACGTCGACTTTGCCGCCGAGCGCAGCCGTACGAAAATCCAGCGTGAGTTCAGTCTCGAGATCGTGGCCCGGTCGCGCTGCGGACCGTCGCTCGTGAAAGGTCGGCCCGAAGTCCGAGCCGAAGAGATCGCTGTAGCGCGACAAGATGTCCTCCATCGACATCCCTTGCCCGGCGTCTTCCCAACCTCCGCGACCCGCGGGGCTCCGCCGATCCCCGCCGATCCCCCCGCCGCTCGAGAAGGCGTCGTACTCCTCACGCTTCTCCGGGCGCGAGAGCGTCTCGAATGCTTCGGCGAGTTCCTTGAACTTCGCCTCGGCCGCGTCGTTGCCAGGATTCTTGTCGGGGTGGTACTGGATCGCGAGCTTGCGATACGCCTTCTTGATCTCTTCGGGAGAGGCTTTCCTCTCGACGCCGAGGATCTTGTAGAAGTCCTTCATGCGGACGCACCCCGGTCCCCGGTCTCGACGAGCGTGACCTCCAGATAGCCCGCCTCGAATCGGATGAGCGGTCGATACGGGTCAAAGCTCGGCGGCACGGGCAGCACACCCAAGTACAGTCGCTCGCGGTGATGCTGAGGGCGCCCTCGCACGACCAGCACATCGCGGGTGACCTCCAGATCCAGGTCGGGTTCCACAACATCCTCCAGAACCAGATGGTAACGGAGCACTCGGCCACAGAGGCTCCAGTGCACCTCGACCTCTTCGACATCGGGCAGCTCTCGCGCCCAGGGGCGGTGGCGCTTTTGTAACTGCGCGATGAGGGTCTCGAGTGGCGCCGGAGTGCCTTCTTCGGCGTTCACGGTGTGTCGGCTCGCGACGGTGCAGCGACAGTGGTCACGCTCGGAATCACCAACAGAGGAACCGGGCTCGTCATGAAGATTTTGTGACTCGTGGTGCCCAGATAGGGGCGGGAATGATCGTCGAAACGACGCGTGCCCAAGACGATGAGATCGCAATCATACTCGTCGGCGGCTGCGAGAATCGACCGCCAACGCTGACCGATCTCGATGTGACCATCGCACGAAACCTCCGCCTCGCGGAAGCGCTCGAGGATCTTGTCGAACTGGAATGAAGCGCGCGCCTTCAGGTTGGTGTAGAGGTTCTCGACCTCTTGGTCATCGTCGAGGTGAATCGCCTCGATGACGTGAATCAGGTGGCACGAGGCGCGCGACGTACGGGCGAGATCGATGGCGTAGCGCTCGGCATTGGACGAGACCGGTCCAAACTCGCTGGCAAACAGTATTTTTTTGAACATGAGGATGTGCTGCCCTTCTTCTTTCTGCCCATAGGATACCGCACTGGGGCGAGCGCGTGGGCGAGCCCACGGCTAAAGGTCAGGATCGCCGCCGGCCGCCCCGCGTCAAGTCTTACCCGAAGATGGAGCGAGTGTCCCTGGTCGATAGTTCGCGGCTCCGCGAATAGCGGGGTGCACGTTTCGCGGTTGCGAGGACGTGCAAACTCAGCTCGCAGACCTCCGACCGAGAGCGCTTCAGTTCCAAGGCAACGACTGCAGGGCCTCTTCCACCGTCCCCGGATAGAGGAACGCTCCCCACCCCGTCGTCATCACCCACAAGCCAAAGAGAGTGTGCTCGAAGCTCGAGACGAACAGCGACTTGCTGCGCTCGTGGGTCCACGTGAACATCACTCCGCCGAGCAGCGTGATGACGGGCGCGATGGGATTCTTGAAGATGATGTGCAAGAAGCCGAAACAGAGCGCCGCGATCGCGACACGCACGCGGGGGTTGCGGAGGAGTGGCCGAAAGCGGTGCAGGAGAAATGCGCGGTAGATGATGCCCTGGGGGTACACGGAAACGACAGGGTAGCCGAAGAGGATCAGAGCGAAGAGGGCGGGTCGCTCTCTCGGAAAGCTGAACAATAACTCGGGCGTGAGCCTCCAAGTGGCGAACAGGATCACCGGAGCCAAAATCCCAAAGCGCACGACCACCGGCTTCCAGTGATCGGACATCGCCTGCGCGTTCCAAAGCCCGCGTCTCGAGAAGGTCCGATCACGGAGGAGCGCGACGAGAATCCCGAGCGCGAACAGCCAGAGAATCGCCAGGAGCGCCTGGGTGTTCAGCCAGAGCACCACCAACGGCAGGACGCCGAACAAGAGAATCATCTCGGTGATCAGTCGGGTGTTTCGCATCGGCTCCGTGCGGTGAGGGATAAGAGAAGACCGGGTTGTCTCACACTCAAAGGGCGTCATCTACCCGACTGCACTCCGCTTGAGAATGAGCGCGGTCGTGCGCCGCGTCTTTTTGGCTCAAGTTTTACCGCCCGGAGACTCGATACTCAGTGTCTGGAGTGGGGGTGGTGAGGGCAGTGCCAAGCTGCGTCGTGCTTCTTGGCTCGCTCCCCGGCTCTCCGATAGAGCCGAGTCGGTCGTGAGGCGCTCTTTGTTCTTCGATTCGGCGTCGTTCTTTCACGGGCTCGTCTGAGATCACAGATATCAGTCTGATCTCCCAGCTCTCGAACCCCGCCCTCTCTCCGGCGCGCCCAGATGGGTCCCAGACCGCTTTCGCCGAGTCCTACACCTATCCGCCGGCCAACTCATCCCCTACTATTCCAATTGGGCAATCCCGATCCATTCAGTCAACCTGCTGCGTGAGGCTCCGATGAACACTCCGCTCCGCCGCGGTCTGCTTCTGCTCGTTTTGATTCTGGCTGGCTCCTCGCGCGCGAGCGCGGCTCAGCCCGTCGCAGGGGACGACTTCTTGATGGTCCTCGCGGACACGTCGATCACCGCGGACTTCCGGCTCAACGACTCCGATGCCGACAACGATCCGCTCTCCATCACCAGCACCACTTCTCCTCCGAATGGAAGTTTGGTCGACAACGGGGACGGTTCGTTCACCTACACTCCGACCGTCGGCTTTGCCGGCATCGACAGCTTCACGTATGACCTGACCGACGGTGGGACCACTGTCTCCGCCACCGTGACCGTGTCAGTGAATGCGGGGTTCGATCCCGAGCTCGCCCGCGATCAGATTCTGCTCGGCGTGGGGGCACTGGTGAACCCGGTTCAGCCGGGCCACATCGTCGTCTACGGACCCACTGCCTACAGCATCTCGAACTACCCGGGCAACGATCTCAGCGATCCCATGATCGCGGCTTCGACCATCGGCCAGGGGCGCGTCCTCGCCCTCCCCGACCACCAGTGGCTCAACCTGGGAAGTTACGGAAGCGACCCCAGCATGGGGACGTTCTACAAGAACGGGATCGCCTGGCTCGCCGACTCCGTCGATCTCAACATCTCCATCGTCACCTACAACAGCGCTGCGAACGCCAGCTGGTTGATATCGCAGGGTTTTACCAATGTCGTGAACGCCTCCTCTGCGTCGCTCGCCGCAAACCTGGCCGGAGCCGAAGTGTTCGTCGCGGGGTGGCTGGGCAGCAGTGTTTCGTCCGCGGTCCTCCAAACCGCCGGCGACTTCGTGACGAGCGGCGGCGGGTTGTTCATCGCGGACTACGGCATCGGCTACGACTGGTGGTGGGGACTGGCGACCGAGAATATTCCCGGCAACCGGCTTCTGCGTGCGGCGGGAATCGGCTTCACGAAGAACGGCCCCCACGGGAGTTCGGCTCAGTCGATCAACCGCGGAGTGGGCCAAGTGACGTTCGCCGACGTGCTCGCCTTGGTCACCGACTGGAGCACCGCGACTCTTGCCCAGAAAAGCCAAGGGGCGGCGATCTTGGTCAAACTCGATAGCGTGCTCGCCGACGACGATCTTCTCCAAGCCGAGCTGAACGCACGGGCGATGGCGAGCGCCGGCACGCTCTTCCCCTCCCCGACCACTCCGGTCAGCGACTCCTTCGAGAAGGCGCTGTTGGTCTGGGAGAGCAACAACTTGCTGAGCTTGCCGGTCACGGAGACGGTCGCGCACCCCACCGCCTTTGGGGTGGGAACGAACGCCCCGCGGGTGAATGTCACTCGCACTCTCCATGCACCCAATGGCCACGCCACCATCCGCATTCCGACCGGGCTCTATGCCGCTCCCGGCGAGATCGTGACAGTTCAGGTGCCCGCAGGCTTCCAGGGGCTGGGGCTCCGCGTTCGCATCAGCCACCTCCGCACCGATCTCGGCGACTCGAACTACTACCACATGCCGTTCCAGCAGGTTTACTTCGACTTGAACGCGCCGAGCGTCGCGATCGCGAGCCCGTTCGGTGGCTTGATCTCGATCGAAGCCGCGGCCGGTGAAGACGGCATCACGAACGTGGTCTTTGGCTTCAACAATGTCGTCGAGGCCCCCTACTACGTGCACGGCGTGACCACCGACCTGGAGTGGGTCGGCGGCATCCGCGATCGCGAAACCCCGTTTGGCGTACTGGTGACCGACAAGACGATCCATGTGATCGAGTCGGAGGCGCACCTCCGTTCGCTCTCCGACCCCGAGCAGGTCATGCAGATCTGGGAGGACATGATCCTACGCATCGAGGAGTTCTACTCCTACACCACCTATCGGCCGCTCCGCATTCACCACGACTACCAACCCGCCGGGGGGGTCTCGACCTTCCCGCAGTCCTATGGCGTCACGAGTGTCATGCTTGACTACACGTCGCTCGTGAACTTCGGCTATCCGCTGACGCATCACGAATACGGGCACATCGTCGATCCATCCCAGATGCACATCCAGAACTTCAGCGAGGCGGCTCCCAACTTCGGCGGCATTTACGCGTCCCGCTTCTTCTTGCCGTTCACCTATCGGCCGAAGGGCGCGAAGGAGCGCATCCGCCGTTACGAGAATTCCCAGAGCTTGAGTCTGTGGCCCGCCGCGCCTCACTCCTATCACCACGAGAAGATCACACCGTTCATCTGTCTCGCCGATGCATTCGGCTGGGACCCGCTCATCGATGTGATCGCTGCGCTCAAACAGACGAGCCCGTCCTCCAATCAAGATAGACTCGACAACTGGCTGACCATCTACTCGAACGAGATCGGCCACGACCTCTCGCCGTTCTTCGCACTGTGGCAGTTGTCCCCGTCGCCGACGGCGCTCTCGGCGGTGTCGGGCCTCCCCGCGTGGAACATGGTGGAGATGGTTGAAGAACGGCTGGTCCTCCATCGCGATACCGCCGTCACTCTCCCCTCCCCCGATCTGAACGACTTCTCCTACGATGGCACGCTCGCTCTCGTGAACGTCACTCAGGCATCAAATGGCACGATCGTCATCCTCGGGAGCGGCGATCTTCAGTACACGCCGAATCTCGACTTTACGGGTTCGGACTCGTTCGACTACACCGTCGTCAACGGCACCGGCAACAACTTCACCGCCACGGTGCCGATCACCGTCCTCGACCCCGCGAATTCGCCGAAACTCTACGTCGGGGTCGCGATTGCGGAGACGAGCGCGTGGACCCCCATCAGTTTGCCTAACACCTATGTCTCGCCGGTGGTGGTCGCCGAGCATGTCCGCTCAGGGGGAATGCCCCGCCTGGTCACTCGAATCCGTAACGTGGGGAGTACCTCGTTCGAACTGCGGCTCCAGCGCCCCGACGGATCGAGTGCCCCGGTGACGGGCGTGACCGTGAACTACATTGTCGCGGAGGAAGGCGCGTTCAGCGCAGCCACTCACGGCATCCAGATGGAAGCTGTGAAGCGTCTGTCCACGGTGACCGACCGAACCGGCAACCTCGTGGGCGAAGAATTCGAGCCGGCCTGGAACACGCTCGATCACTACGCGCAGCCGGTGTTCTTCGGGCAAGTGATGAGCTTCAACGACCCCGACTGGTCGGTGTGGTGGAGCAACCCTGCGTCGCAAACCATCGTGGCCGGCAAGCATGTCGGGAGCGACTTCGACACCACTCGGGCAGACGAGATGCTCGGTTACCTAGCGATGGAGTCGGGGACCTTGCAGTTTCAGCAGACGTACATGCGCTTCGGCGACACCTCCTCGGAGCTCCTCGAAACCTTTGGTTCGAGCGGGAACTCCGTGAGCTTCCCTGACGAGCCGCAGATCACGGCAGCCCTGGTTCAGGGGACCGGCCTGAACGGAACCGAGAACGCCTACTGGTCCGCGGTCGACGACACCAACGACTACGCGGGCAACGTGGTCGGCATGACCTTGCAAAACGATGCGGGGCTCTCCACTCCGACCGATCGTGCGTCCTACCTCGTTGCGGCGCGGATCAGTCAGGACTGCAACTCGAACAGCATTCCGGATGAGTTCGAGATCGCGGCCGGGACCAGCGGGGATTGCAACGCGAACGGGGTTCTGGACAGTTGCGACCTTGCGGCCGGGACGAGCGAGGATTGCAATTCGAATGACATCCCCGACTCGTGCGAGATCGCCTCGGGGGCTGTGGAAGACGCAAACGGCAATTCGATCCCCGACTCCTGCGAGTTGGAGCCGTTCCGGCGGGGCGACGCGAACGTCGACGGCGCCATCGACATCGGCGACCCGATCGCCATGCTCGGCTTTCTCTTCTCAGGGACCCCCGTCCCGTGCGCCCTCAGCTTGGATTCGAACGACGACAACGGTGTCGACGTCGCAGATCCGATCCACCTCTTGGGATACCTCTTCAGCGGCGGCTCGGGGACTCCGCCGGCGCCATTCTTGGTGTGTGGTCCCGACCTGACCCCCGGTGGAACGCTCTCCTGCGCTGACTTCTCGCTTTGTCCCTAATTCATCAGCCAGCGCCTCAACTTCGTGCGCCCCGCTTGCCGATCATCTTCTCAAAGACCCTTTCTTGAGGAGACTCCCCATGCGCATCGTTCTCACACTCGCATTGCCTGTACTCGTGATTCTCGCGTCCACTGGCTGCTCTCCGAGCGGATCCAACAGTGCCAACGCCACCTCCGATTCCCCCGACTCGATCACCTTCGGAAGGCCATCGGCTGATCTCGCCAAACTTCCCAAGGTCACGCCGGGGCAAGCGATCCCGCGCGAGTACATCGACTCGGGCGACGTCGAGGCTGTTCGGTACTTCCTCGACGGGGGTGCCGACATCAACGCTGAGGTCGATATGGGTATCTCGGCGCTCATGATCGCGATCGCGATGTCCGCGAATGGCGTCACCGATCTGCTTCTCGAGCGAGGTGCCGATGTGAACCTCGGAAGCAAAGAGGGAGAGACACCGCTCATCTCGTGCGCGATCACCAACAAACTCCCCCTCGCGAAACGGTTGGTCTCCCTCGGCGCCGATGTCAACGCCGAGTCGAAACACGGGCGGAATGCCATCGGTGTGGTCGCTCACATGGGGAACGACGCGTGGGTGACCTATCTCCTCGACAATGGTGTCGATGTCGATGCCGCCAACAAGAATGGGGAGACCGCGCTTCACGCCGCTTGCGCTCAGGGTCGCACGAACACCGTTCAGCTTCTCCTCGAACGGGGCGCGAGTGCGGATCAGCCGGACAAACTAAACCGCGCTCCCCTGATCGAAGCCGCGCACAAGGGAAGTGCCGAATGCGTGAAGCTGTTGCTCGCGAGTGGCGTCGACTTGAACCGTGTGACGAAGGCCTACCAGGAGACGCCTCTCATCACCGCGACCCAGAATCAGCGCACCGAGGTCGTGAAGCTCCTCATCGCCCACGGAGCCGACAAGTCCGCCAAGGACAACCACGGGCGGACCGCGCTCGATCACGCGGAAAGAAAGAAGGACCCAGAGCTCGTGGGACTGCTCGAGTAGCGACCCCGATTCGGAAACTCGGCCTCCTCAGAGGGTCTCCCAGGCTCAGTCCGGGCTGCAGTGGAGGGGTCTGGCCCGACTCTCTCCCGCCCTGAAGTCATCGAAGCTTGTCGTCCCCTGGCCAGCTATTCGCATGGGTGACGACCGATCTCTTCACCCCCGGGTGCGCTCCGTTGCGCCCGATGGCTGAAGGCGACCGCTTCGAGCCAATCGAGGGGGATGACCTCCGCAGCTTCCGTGGAGGCTCACCCCAAAAGTGAGTTGATTGCCCCTTCGATTCGCGGTCTTGCACATGATCCTACCGTCGACCGAACGCGCCACGCCGGCGTGGGCACGGAGGAATCGCTGTGAACGAGTACATCGATCGCATCGCGGAGCGCACGGGTGCACCCACGAACGCGCTGTGGGCGCTCGCTGGACTTCTCCTCGCTATGGTGGCCGGCTCCATCATCCGGATCGTCACACTCCTTCTCTCCCCCGACGGGCGAGAGAATCTCCCCCACCGCATCGGCAGTTTGCTGGTCTGGTGGGTCCTGTCGCTCCTTCTGACCGCCATCGTTCTGATCGGATCTGTGGCGGCGGTGTTCTTGTTCATGCTCGCCAGCTTGCAGGGACTCCGAGAGTTTCGTGGATTGGCAGGAGACCGCATCCACGCTCCCGCCCTTTGGTGGGGGGTCGCCTTCGCGATCCCCGTGCACTACCTGATCGTCTACTACGGTTGGTTCGCTCCGTTCTGGACCTTCATCCCGGTTTGGGTGCTGCTTGCGCTGTTGGTTCATCTGGTGGTCTCGGGGGAGACAGAAGTGTTCATGGAGACGGTCGGGATCACCTTCTTGGGGATGATGCTCATCGTGTTCTTCTTCTCGCACGGGGCCATGATCCTGTCTCTTCCCGAAGAGTCGAACCCCGCCGCCGGCGCGGTCGGATTTCTCGTCTACTTGGTCATTCTGACCGAGGGCAACGACATCGCGCAGGCGCTCTGGGGTCGGCGCTTTGGCAAACGAAAGATCGCCCCCAAGGTCTCACCCAACAAGAGTTGGGAGGGCTTCCTCCTCGGAGCGGCGACAACCGTGATACTCGCGTGCCTCTTGGGCCGCCTCCTCACACCCTTTTCCGATGGTCACATGCACGCCGGCACCATCGAAATCACGGTGCCCTACTTACCGGCACTGTTGGCCGGGGTGATCATCTCCGTCGGCGGGTTCTTCGGCGACATCGTCATCTCGGCGGTGAAACGTGAGGTGGGCGCCAAGGACAGCGGGACACTCCTGCCCGGTCAGGGTGGCGTGCTCGACCGCATCGATAGCCTCACCTTCACCGCGCCGTTGTTCTTCTACTTCCTCTACGTGTTCTGTGTCTAAGCCTAGAGAGAGAAGCCACGGATGAGAGATGAGCAGGCTGAGAAAAAGCCCACGCGGCCAGAACGGAGCGAGGTCTGGACCGTCCCGAACGTCCTCTCGGGAATTCGGCTGGTCGGCTCGCCTCTGTTGCTCCTGATCGCGTGGATCGACAAGCCCGGTGCGTTTGTCTGGGTGTTCCTCGCCTTGCTGATGACCGATTGGGTCGACGGGAAGCTGGCGAAGCTACTGAAACAGGAGACAACGTTCGGGGCCCGGCTCGACAGCTACGCGGATGCGACGTTCTACGCCTGCACGCTGGTCGCCACCTTCTGGCTCGAGTGGGATCAGATCCGACCCGAGCTGCTGTGGATCGGGCTCGCCGCCGGAAGCTACACCGTGAACGCGTGCGTGGCGCTCCGCCGCTTTCGTCGCGTGCCGACCTACCACACGCGCCTGGCGAAGACCTCTTGGTTGCTGATCGGGATCGCCATCGCCGCGTTGTTTTTGAGTGATGTCACCTGGCCGTTGCGCGTCGCCATGATCTCGGTGCTCGTGACGAACCTCGAGCAGATTGCGATTTCCTTCGTGATCCCTCGGATTCAAGTGAACGTGACCTCGGTGTTCCACGCCCTCCATGACAAGAGAAGAGAGCGGGACAGAAAGAAGCCGCCGTGTTGACCATCCTGCATCTTTCAGATCTGCACTTCGGCCCCCCCTACCTGCCCAGGGTCGGTGAGGCCGTCATCCGGTTCGCGCCGCGGGCCGGCCCCGACGTGGTGGTCATCAGTGGGGATCTGACTCAGCGCGCCAAGCCCGAGCAATTCGAACAAGCGCGGTCGTTCATCGACCGTCTGCCGAAAGTCACCCAGGTCGTCGTCCCGGGAAATCACGACGTACCCCTATTTCGACTCGCAGAGCGCCTGGGAGATCCTCACGGCCTCTACCGAAAGTACATCTGCAACGATCTCGATCGAGTCGTCACTGTCGGTGAAGCCGTCATCGTCGCTCTCGACTCGACCTCCCCCCGCCGCACGATTTCGAACGGCCGCATTCACAAGACGCAGCTGGAGTTCTGCCAGGAGTCGTTTCGCGATCTGGCGGCGAGTACGATCAAGATCGTGGTGGCGCACCATCACTTCTTGCCCGCTCCCGACTACGAACGTGACCAGACGATGATGAAGGCGAAGCGCGCGATCCATCAGTTCGTCGAGCTGGACGTCGACCTGATTCTCGGGGGGCACCTGCACCGCGCGTATGTCGGCAACTCTCTCGACGTGCACGCGGGCCGACATCGGAATCGCGGCATCGTGCACGTTCAGTGCGGCACGACCACCTCTCGACGCGGTCGGGCGAGGGAACGAGAGAAGAACTCTCTGAACTTGATCAACATCGACGACGAGATGCTCCGCGTCACCCACTATATGTACTTCGATGAGCTGGAAGATTTCGCTCCGGTGAGCCGTCACATCTTCCCTCGCCACGGAAGACCCTTCGTGGAGGGACGCATGCACCATGCAGATGAGTAGCCTCCGATGAAGAGGGTCCTGATCCTCCTGTCCTTCGTCGGCCTCCTCGCGGCCGTTTACTGGTTCGCGCATCGCTATTGGGTTCTCGACGATCTCATCGCTCGAGAATCTCAACTCCGCGCCGCACTCGCTGAACAGCCGGCGTTCGCCTTTGGTACGGGACTCGCCATTTACGTGCTGATCAGTCTGATCCCAGGAACCACCGGGAAGTCGATCATCGTCGGGTGGCTCTACGGTTTCTGGCAGGCATTCGTGTTGGTGAACTTCGGTCTCACCCTCGCAGCGATGGTGAGCTTCTGGGTGAGTCGCTACATTCTTCACGACGTGATCAAGGCGCGATTTGGAACCCGGTGGGAACGCTTCAATCAGGGCGTGGAGCGCGACGGTGGTCACTACCTGTTCACGGCGCGTATCCTCCACGCCCCCTACAGCGTGACCAACTATGTGATGGGAGCCACGCGCATTCGAGGCCGGCAGTTCTGGCTCGCGACTCAGTTGGGTCTGATTCCGGGGAATTGCATTTTCGTCTACGCGGGGGCGCAGTTGCCGACTCTCGAAGAAATGGCAGATGAGGGCATCTCTGCGTTCTTCTCGCCTGGCCTGCTGGTGGCGCTGGTGGCGGCCAATGTCTTCTCGCTCGGCATGGGATCGATCGTTCGCCGGCTCTCGAGGCGTAGGAAGGCGCCGTCTGATCAGGATCTTGACGAAGCGTGACTGCCGACTCACTCCTCTTCGCTGAAGCCGGCCCCCGCGAATCCATACCGATCCACCATCCCCTTTTTGTCGAAGTAGATCATGAGGAGGTCGCTACGGCGGTCGCTCGTCGAGTTGTCGAAACTGGCTTCGAACGCGGAGAGACTGAGACCCCTGCCGCGCTCGAGGTCGTAGCGGTACACGAAGACGCTCCCGTCGATACGAAGCTTGATCTCGCTCGGCGGCCCGATGCGCTCGAGAACCTCACCCTTGGTCTTGAGCGTGGGGAGCGGCGCCATGTCTTCGGCGGTCAGCCGATGGCCGATGAACTCCCGGCGGATCGTGCAGCCAACCGCCGCCAGGAGGACGACGAGAGCGAGTGCAAGGACCCCCGCGCCCCTGGGCCATCTCCTTCGAACGTCCGTGATCATTCGGGCACCAGCGTCATCCCGACCGCCTGGAGCACGCGATCACGATCGAAAAGCAGCACGAGACGACTCTCATCGGAATGGACCCGCTCATAGGTGTAGCTCAGATTGCCCAGTAACTGCGACGTGACCCGCGTGACGTCGATGAACCGAAACGCCTGCGAGATTCCGAGTTCCAGCTGGAAGGTTCGTCTCTCGCTGTAGCGATAGACGAGCAGAGTTGCATCGGTATGGCCGTGCACCTCGAGAGGAGATCCGAGGATTCGCATCGCGTCGGGGAGGGTCGTTCGGCCTCCCACGAGTGCATCGATGGCGGCGGGATCGATGGGATGCTCATTCGTACTGTCCGCCAGCGTGATGCAGCCCGAAAGCGTCGCCGCCGACAGCCAGAGCAACGTGAACCACCTCAAAGGTCATCCGTACCAGGTGTCCAGCCCACGCCGATCACGAGGCCCGAGGGATCGAACAACACGGTGAGACGGTCGGAGCGGCGATCGGTCTTGACGCGGTTGTAGAAGATCAAGAAGAGCACGAAGCGCTCGATCTGCGTGCGCTCGTAGATGTAGAGCTCATCGAACAGCGCCGGATCCAATTTGACCGCGAGTTCTTCCCCTTCGAAGCGAGAGAGGAGACGCTCGGTGAGGCCGGTGATATCCGCGCGCTCCGTCGCCATGGGAGCACCCAGGAGTTGGAGAACTTCGGCGCGGTGCGTCTTCCCGATCTCGATCTGGCTCAAGACACCGCGTTCGATCGGATTCCCCACATATTCCGTGCTGAGTGTGACGCAGCTCGGGAGCAGAAAGAGAAGAAGTCCCCCCGCCATCGTGCGCAGGTGGAGCCCGGATCGTGACCGCCGACTCTTCAAGTCTGCCATGGTCATCTCTCTTCAGCGGACCCGTGCGGGAGTGTGACTCCTCCTTGCCGGCCCTGGTTCATTCCATCGGAAGCTCGAGCAGGGAGGGAGTGTGCACCCCGGGTCCAAAATGTCCACCCTCACCACTCGATCTACGGGCACGCCCCGTAGCTCAGGCATTCGAGAAGATCGGTCGAGGTCGGGTCTGGACCACAGCTCGGGAACGGCGCGGCCGGGGGGGTCGCGGCGTTGAAGAGAAAGCCCAAGACGGCGATGGGATCGGCGATATCGAGCTGCCCGTCGTCGCCCGTGTCACACGCATCGTCGCAGCCGAGCACTCCTCCCCCACCGAAGAGCTGGGTCAGGAGTGCGATCGGGTCCGCGACATCAACAGAACCGTCTCCGTTACAGTCGCCGCGGCGGAAGGTCGCGCAGTCGAGTCGCTCGACCCGGAAGTTGTCGATCCCCGCCTCGGTCACCGAGTCGTTCGGTTCATCGGAAACCTCGAATCGCACCTGGACCCCCGTGCCAGGAGTCACGAAGTCGCTGACGAGAAAGCTCGCTCGCTCCCAAGCACTCCCCGTCTGAGCAACCGACTCGACCGGAATCCAGCTGGACCCGATGTCGGCACGGATCGACACGACGAGCGCATCCGCCACGCCGAGGTTTGTGAACAACCAGCGGTCGTAGGAGATGAACGCATCGGCCCCGAGGAGGTCCGCCGACGGTGAGGTCAGTATCGCGGGCCCCCCGTCGAGATCGTCGGCTCCCGCCGTTCCGCCCGGAGGACCGTTCCCCGTGACGAATGCGTATCCACCCGGCGTCGGTCCCGCGTCGCTCCCTGGAGCATTGGGGATCGTGCCCGTGAACGTACCGACCGGGATCGCGGCCTCCCACCCGCCAGTGAGACCCGGGTCATTCTCGATGGTCCACCCGGCGGGGCTCGCTCCGATCGGATCGTTGATCACATCGCTCGTCGCACCCGCGGCGATCGCCCGGTGGGGCGCGAGGGGAGCGCCGGGCGGGTCGGTGAACGTGCCACCTTCGGCGGTGAGAACTTCGATGAAAAAGTCGGTGTGCGACAGGCAGTCCCCGGCAGGGAGAGGTGCGGAATAGAGCCCGCCTCCGAGGGGCACCATCGTCTGCGTCGATGGGGTCGCGCCGGCGACCGACGTCGTGAGTCGCACTTCGCCGGGGAGGATCGTGGCCTGCCCGATCCCCGTCAACTCGACTTCGAGGTCGGTGAATTCCGAGGGGGGAATCGTGGTGGGAAACCCGTTCGGATACTCAAACTGGACGTCTGCGGGAGGGTCCGCCATCCAGACGCGAATCCCGCCACAACGACCGAGAATCAGATCCTTGTAACCGTCCCCGTTCAGATCGATCGCGGCGATGTCCCAGGTTCCTTGTCGGTCGGCGACCGACAAGCCACCCGTCTCCTCGACGAACGTGACGTTGGGAGCGTCTCCCAGGTTTCGCCACATCTTCAGGTGTCGCGTGCAGCCGAAACCGTTCACCGCGGTGTCTGCGATGATGATGTCGGGCCAGGAATCGCCGTTCAAATCCTCGACGAGAGTCTTCCCCGAGAAACCGTTGCTCGCCGGAGGGAGAAAGAACGCGCTGAAGTCGGCGAGACCGTCGGCCCCGTTCCCTTGGTTGAGCAGGTAGCGATCGATCCCATCGTCTTGGGCAACCAGATCGAGAAGGCCGTCATTGTTCAGATCCCCAAGCTCGATGTAATACGGAGCGCTCAAGAGGGGCACTTCAAAGTCGCTGAAGGTGCCCTCGTTCGCCGGGTCGTTGTAACTGATGCTGATGCGGTAGGGAGGCGCGTTCGAACGGCACTTGACGATGTCATTCACACCGTCGCCGTTCACGTCACCGTTCACCGCGAACGGCGCAAACTCCGACTCACGCATTTGGAACGTCATCCGCGCAGTGCTCTCGTCGGTGAACGACCCCAGGCCGTCATTGATCCACAGCCGGTCCTCGAGCGTGTTCTCGTACTCTGTGAAGTAGAGATCTGGAGCTGCGTCGCCGGTGACATCTCCAAATGCGATGCCACAGAAGTTAAAACTCTGGGGCATCTGCGGGGTCAGGCTCTCCTCATATCGAAATCCGAGCCAGGTGCCGCCGGCACTTCCCAGGTTCCGGTACACCCGCGGGTGCGAGATCGTCTTCGGAAGCCCGGTTCCGAATGCGGTGGCGGTGATCATGTCGAGCCAACCGTCACCATCGAGATCGACGAGCTGGACATCCCGATCGGCGGTCAAGTCGAGAAATCCCTGGCCGCCATCGGTCGCTGCGGTCACGAAATCGACGGTGCGATCGACGAGCACGCCATCGATCGACTGCCCGTCGGCGATTCCCTCGTTCATGAAGAGAACGTTTCGGCGGCGGCCGGGAGACATCCAAGGCTCTTTGCGGACGCAGACGAGATCGATGTCTCCATCTTGATCGACGTCCCCCCAGGCAAAGTCTTTCTCCGCGACGTCGCTCACGCCGAGGGACGGGGAAACACTCAATCGCGCGGCGGAGTCGTCGATGTAGGTGAGCCAGTCTTGCGCAGCGACGGTCGAAGTGGCGATGGAGAGAGTACCGAGTGTGCAGGCGAGGACCGAACGGTAGATCGCGGCCCAAGGTGAACTGAAGAACATACACACTCTCCATCCGATTGGATTCCTCTGCGAGAGCCCAACGGCCGGAGCCCATAGTAGTGGAGAGGGGACTCGCCGCGAGCAGGTTTTCGAATGGTCCACCGTGCTGGGCCGAGCAGCCCCCAGCAAGGTTGCTCAGAGATCGGTCATCCGCCATCCTTCTCTTCCTCTGATCCACTCCAACCGGAGAGCTTCGCCCTACTCTCGAAGGGGAGGCGTCGCGAGTATGCCGACTACATCGCGGAGGCGAAGCGAGACGAGACGAAGGAGAAGCGCCTCGAGAAGATCCTCCCGATGATCGCCGCCGGCAAGGGTCTCCACGACAAGTATCGGAAGTAGACCAAACTCACTGCTCTCCTAGGAACTGCGCTCCTAGAAGTCGTGCCCCATCGGCACGATGTCCGCGACCTTCAGCCGCACACTCACGATGAACGGCGACTCTCCCTCGACCCAGTGACCATAGGTGGTCGTGACGATCTCCCCGTCGGGGAAGATCACCACCCCGGGGTAGGCACAGTCGCCGCGGACGTGGTTGTCCATCAGCCGCACGCGGTACTCACCCTCCGTGCCCGCCACGATGTCTTCCCACCTGCCGATCCACGCCACCCAGTCGCCGGCGGTCTTGCTCACCCGTGTCGTGTCGCGGAACGAGATGAACAATCGCCCCTCCGGGGTGTAGACCGCGGTATGCCGATCTCCGGTGAGCGCTGCGGGGAGCTCGCGTGGCTCTGACCACGTCTGCCCTTCATCGGTGGAGAAGATCACGAA
The DNA here is from genome assembly GCA_937876125.1 of uncultured bacterium. Taxonomy (GTDB): domain Bacteria; phylum Planctomycetota; class UBA8108; order UBA1146; family UBA1146; genus JAFMMO01. The sequence continues at coordinate 1,797 of CALEHF010000060.1, read as the reverse complement.
CGAGTTACGGGTGCGGCTGTTCTCTCTGAGGAGAAGCGCGATCGTCTTCCCGTCCGGTGAGCGGACACACCCCGGCTCGCACAGGTGGACATCGGGGCGATGCGCAATCGAGCGCGGCTCCTCCCACGTGAGTCCCCCATCGCGGCTCAAGGTCTGGAAGACATCGAAGCGAAACGGACTGCGCTCCGGGCGAAAGAAGCGCCCGTCGTCGTGGAACCACGCCGCGATGGTGCCATCCTTCAAGTGCTCGAGGGCGCCCATCGCGACAATCCCCCCCCAGGGCCCGATCGGTTCGAGGGGAGTCCAAGTGCGGCCATCGTCATCGGAGAGCGCTCTGCGAATCGGATGGAGCCCCGAGAAGATGATCAGTCGCTTGGTGCCGTCGGGCGCGACCACGCGATGAATTGTGGGCGTCTCTTGGGACGTGGCCCAATTCTCCGGCGTCGGCAGGCGTTCGCTCCAAGTGCGGCCGCCATCGGAACTGCGCTTCATCACGATCGCACCCTTGCCGTGCCCTTTCGGGTAGACGCAGATCATCGTCTTCCCGTCCTCGAGGAGCACCGTCGTTGGATGGCCGAGGTACTGCCCCGCCTCGCGATCGACGATGACTTGGCGCCGCTTCTGGGAGGAAAGATCGATCACAGGGATCGAGTACCCCTTGGGGAGAGGCGGCGGCACTCGGTCCAAGTTTCCTTCGAGGGTCCACGACTCGATGCGCAGTGTGCCGCGGTGCGGGCGCCAGGCGATGCCAAAGACCGATCCGCGGTGCTCGAAGCGATGCACTTCGTTGCCGTTGATCGTAAAGTGGATCGTTCCCCTCTTTCGCTCTGCGACAAAAGTGAAGAGCGTGCCCGGAATGATGTGCTGATCAGAACGCGCGCCGATGGTCGGGCCGCCGCCATAAAGAGGCCCCTCGGTGAAGAAAGATCCGCCCTCTCCCCCATCGAGGCCGAAGTGGCTCTCCCCGGCGAGAACGAACGTCGCGGCGGTGCGCTCGAGAGCGTCGATCGAAAGGCGTGTCTCGATCCGGAAGTCGCCGGCACCGAGTGAATACTCCGATCCGAGGCGCTTTCCGAGGCCGCTCCCGACGAGAGTCGATCCCTCGCGTGTCCAATCGTCGCCGCTGGCGAAGACCGCAAGGGGCTCGCCGTGGCGAACGAGCGTCACGGAACCCGGGCGCGGAGCGGCGGCATCGAGGCTCCGAAGGACGGGGATCCCCAAGACCGTCGGAATCAGAAGAGCGAGAGTGAACGCAGAGATGATGCGCAGAGATCGAGTCATAGGTGTTCCTTTCGATCGCCCCGATCATGGCACAGCGGGATCGAAAGGGGGAGGCAGAGTTGTTTAGCGTGAAGCCGCCTTGCGCGACGCTCGGCGGTGCAGATGCAGGATCAATGCGAAGTTCATCAACCCGCCGACCACCGGCACGAACTCTCCATAGGCGTCCATCGCGGCGGGTCCGACCGAGTCCAACATTGTCCCGAGCAGGAGGCTCCAGGGTGCGGAGAGCACGACGGCATAGATTCTCGCCTCAGGTCCGCCCGAAACATAGGGGACGGCGATCGAGATCAGCAGCAACACGAGATAGATCCAGGCGATGATCTTCATGGCCCTCTCCCATCAGAGCCGGAGCGCGATCGAAGCGGAGCCCCAAAGCCCACACTATTGTCGTTGATCGACGACCGTGTCGACAGGCGAAACTAGGCGTGCGCCTGAAGAACTCTGAAGGGCGGCCTCGATCGCCTCGATGAGGGCATTCGTCTCGGTCAACCGCACACGCCTTCCGGCGACGTAGAC
>CALEHF010000059.1 GCA_937876125.1 uncultured bacterium | reverse complement strand
CTGCCCCGCGCGCACATCGGGCCAACCGCGTCCGAGGTGATCGTAGTGCGCTCCGATGACGACCGATTGCTCGTTCCAGTCGTCGCGCGTCCCGGGCAGCACTGCGATGACATTTCGAAGCGTGAGCGGCCCTAGGGGACCCGGCTCGGTCCACGTCTCGAACCATGTACCGTCGCTGCCGCCCGGCTCGAGTCCTGCCGCTTGGAACCTGGAGGCGATCCACTCCGCCGCGCGCTTTGCACCGGGTGTACCGACCGCCCGCCCTTCAAGTTCCGGATCCGCGAGGGACTCGACGATCGACTGGAATCGCGCGGGATCGAAAACGGGAGCGAGTCGCGCGAGTGGCTCCCTCTTCGGAAGTGTCGGCGGGGTGCCTTTGAAATCGGGGTGGCGCCAGACCAGAGGGGATCGATCGGTACCCCACTGCCCTTTCACGACGTTGGTCGGCTCGTTCCCTTCGAAGGCGAGGTAGGAGTACTTCCCGTAATGCGGGAGCTTCCGCGCCAGCCCGGGAAGGGCGGCGAGCGAATCGAGGCCCAGCCAGCCGACCGTTTGCGCGGGCGCCTCGGGGTGTCGATCGACCACGATGAAACAGTGTCCACTCGTCGCCACCGACTCCGCGCCGAATCGAAGCCGTGCCTCGCCGATCGTCACCCCCCGCGCCTCCGCCCGCGCGCGCGCGCCTTCGGCAAACCGGTTCTCTCGCCCGACGATCCATGTCGGCCGATCGGTCGGGATTGATTCGAGATCGGTATCCCGCACCACGGAGAACTGCCCACCTTCCGGATCCCAGGCGTTGACGAGGACCTCCGCGTCGATCTCGCTGGCGACGGGAACCACGATCACGGCTTTCTCCGCGCCGAAGATCTCGCCGATCGAGGGGGGGATCTCTTCGCGATCGAGGCGGCGGAACAGATCGAAGGATGGATCCACTCCGATCCAGAGCGGACGTCTCCCGCCGGTCAGGGAGACGGAAAGGCTCCGCGGGGCGGGACCACCACTGATCCCATGGAGCGGCACGGTGAACGACTGTGCCGCATCAGATCCTTCGTAGAGCACCGTCACCGGCACGCGAAGGTGGTACGGATCGTCGCTCTGTGTCTGAGTCACCACGATCGAGTAATCTGGGTGCGCTTCATCGGGAGGCATGACCCCCAGTGTCAACTCGGGCGCTCCCTTGCGATCGACCCACTGCGCGAATATCGGGGCGAGATCGCGTCCAGAAGTCTCGGAGAAGATCTTCTCAATTTCATCGAAAGAGATCGACTCGAACTGATGGCGGCGGTAAATCCGCCCGATCGCGCGAGTGAATTCTTCATCTCCGAGATCTCGCCGGAGCATGTGCCAGAGCATCAGCGACTTGCCGTAACCGACCGCCTCGGTTGCACCAGAGTGACGAGAGCGGAACTCCGCGAGAGAAATCTCATCTCCCTCCCCCACGTAACTGCGATACTTCTTCAGAGTGTCTCGTCGGTAGAGCTCTCCTTGCCCTTGCCCCTCTTTGACCAGGTGATCGGCGAGATAGGCGGTCAGCCCTTCGCACCAGTTCCCACGCGCGTAGTCGACGAAAACCGAGTTCCCCCACCAATTGTGCAAGATCTCGTGCGGGTACGAGCTGTGCAGAATGAAGGGGAACCTGATGACTTGCGGGCCGAGCAAGGTAAAGCTCGGCATGCCGTAGCCCGTCTCCCAAAAGTTCTCGATCAGCGCAAATTTCTTGTAGGGGTACGGGCCGATCAACTGTGAGTACATCTGCACGTACTGCGCGGTCACTTCCAGATACTTCGTGGCAAGGTTCGGGTCATCCGAGCGGAGAAACACTTGGGCTTCGATTGCCCCGGTCGATCGGGTGTACTCGAAGTACTTCCCTGCGATGAGGTGTGCTTCCTCTGTCGGCGTGTCGACGGTCCACTGGACCCGCGTGCTCTCCGCGTCACGCTCGTGTTCCGTCCGCGCGCCCTGACTCACCGCATCCCAACCACTCGGCAGCGTCACGGTCAGCTCGTAGGTGAACAGCGGTGAGCTGGAAACGACCTCAGGAATCCAAGCCGCTGCGCCGCCGAGGTAGACCCCATCGAGCCCGATGATCCCCGGCGTCGATGAGAAGCTGCGAGCGTACTCTTCCCCTTCGGCTGTCACGGCGTGCGTGATCGTTCCGGCGAACGAGACGACCAACGCGCCTTCCGCTGCGCGCTCGGCCAGGTATCTTCGGAGGGGCAGCGCGGAACCATGACCGGGCTCGTTGATCCCGACCCGGTCCCCCTTGGGAGGCGTAGTCAGCTCGGAGATGCGCCACGCATCGCTCCCGGAACTGACCGTGAGCGCTGCGTTCAGCGTGAACTCGACCCTCTCGCCGAGCGCTCCCTCGATCGCGTCGCTGCCCGCCAGTGAGCCCGATCTCGGGTCGATGGCCACCGAGATCCGATGATTCGCTCCGGGGGGCGGCGCCCCGATCACGAACGAGCTGTGCAATATCGCGAGCGCGACGATGCTGATCCACCGCCAAGATGACAGGGATCGCGGGGGAGCCGAGGGGGGGAACGCGTTCATATCGCAGCCCTTTCGGACCGAGAGCAGTGCCTTGTTCGAGAGCCTGAGGGGCGGCATTCTACACTCTCTCCGCGCCCCCCGGGGGCGTCGAGAAGAGATCGTGCGGCCTGGACAGAGGTGCCGCTAAGAGGAGGCTGCTGGGGCAAAAGCGGGTGGATCGGGCCTTCCGACTCCCCTTCTCCTGCCGCAGTTTCTGCTCAGCCGTTGACTCGCCGGAAACGGTCGCGTTTCATCCGGGGGCGAACCATCGCTCGGGCGCACCATCGCCCCACCCTCTCCGGACGTACAGAATCCACTGACCCTCGTATGCCATGATGCCTCACTGTCCTCCCCCGTCCGCCGGGCCGCCGGCCACCAGCCAACGGGATCTTGACCTCGAACCCCCTTCGGGAGGTAAGCCACTTGAGTAATGCGCCCCAAAACCGCGACACCCTGTTCCTGAAGATCGCAATCCAGAACAGCTTCCTCGACCCCGCCCAGAGCGAGCGGGTCCTTGCGACCATCGCCGAGCGAAGAGAGATCGGGGTCACGAAGCACGCCTGGGACATCGCGGCGGAACTCAAGCTGATGTCCGAGGCGAACGCGCAGAAGATTCGTGAGGCGGTCGAGCGCGCGGTCCCGCCGAGCCGGGTCGGGGGATTTGAGCTCCAGGCTCCGATCGGGAAGGGCGCGGTGGGGACGGTCTACCGAGCGAAGCAGCTCTCCCTCGACAAAATCGTCGCCGTCAAACTTCTGCATCCGAACCACACTGCCGAAGAGCGGTTCGTCGCTGACTTCCTGCGTGAGGCGAAGGCGGTCGCCAAGCTGAACCACCCGAACATCGTGCACGCCATCGATGCCGGGTCCGAGGATGGGCGCTACTACTTCGCCATGGAGTTCGTCGACGGGGAGACCCTCAGACAAAAGCTCGAGCGGCGGGGGAAGCTCTCGCTCGGAGAAACGATGTCGATCGCGGAGCAGGTCGCCTCGGGGCTGTCGCACGCGCATCAGAATGGTCTTCTGCACCGAGATATCAAGCCCGACAACATTCTGATCGGAAACGACGGCCGAACGAGAATTGCGGACCTGGGCCTCGCCGTGCCGGTCGACGACGCCGAATTGCTCGCCGCGGAACACAAGAAACAGGGGACCCCGTTCTATCTCTCCCCTGAGGCAGCTCAAAGCGGCGATCTCGATGCGCGCAGTGACCTCTACTCGCTGGGCGCTCTCCTCTACCAATGCCTCGCCGGGAAGCCAGTCTTCACCGGGGGCTCGGTCAAGGAGATCCTGACGAAGCACGTGCACCAAGATCCAACCCCGATCGCAGAGGCTGCCGGAAGCGCCTCTCCCATCGACGCGGTCATCATGAAACTGCTCTCGAAGGATCCTGCCGCTCGCTACTCCTCCGCCGAGGCCGTATTGAGCGCACTCGCCACCGCCGCGAAGGAGGCGGCGGCGGCGACCCGTAGCGCACCAAGAGCCGCACCGAAGAGCCGCAAGCGCTCGCCCGCGGGCGCAGGGGGACCTGAGAACGCCGGCGAGAACCGCGTTCCAACCCCGCGTGCCAAGAAGGTCGAGATCTTGACCAGCGCGCACCCGAGCTCGAGGCGCGCCGCGTTCCAGAAAAAAAACCGCACGGGAAGCCTCGTCGGGGTGGGGGTGGGCGTCCTCTTAGCGGTCATCGTCACCCTTGCAACGATCTCGAAGTCGAGCGGGAACGAAGGGGCCCCCACCGTCGACGAGAAGTTCGAGGCTGAGCTCAAACGGCTCGCCGAGAAGAAGATTGAACTGCGGATCGCGGAGTGGAAGAAGTATCACGAAAAGGAGGAGCGCCTCGCGAGCGAGGCGGCTGAGCGGGCATTCACGAATCCACGGACCGACGAACTGCGTCGCCGCGCACTTCAGAACGCGCTCAAGCAGTATCCCGACCGCATGGCCGCCAGCTTGATCATCGCTCAGATCGAGAAAGTCGAGAATATGACTCGGGAATCTCGCATCTCTGGCCCCTCCGATCTCTTGGCCCAAGCGAAGGAGATTGTCGCGGATGGACGAATCTGGACGGGGTACCTGCTCCTCGACGACAGAAAACGCGAGGCGCGCAAGGATCAGGAGATGAACCAGGTCATAGAGCAGTACCTCTCCGATCTCGATGAGGTGATCGACAATAAGGTCGCCGAGGACCTCGAGGAGGCGAAGAAGCGCCTGGCCCGGAAGGACTTCAACGGTGCTCTCGAGCTCGCGAATGGAGTTTCAAGCTACGCGGACCCGACGTCGGTGGCGAAGGCCGAGGAGCTCGCTACGGAAATCGAGACCGAGCAGCGCGAGTACACGCAGGCGGAGACCGCCCGCCGCCTCACCGAAGAGAAGCGCCGGTACGCGACAGTTCTGACGCGCTTTCGCGAGGCTGCTCTTTCGCGGGACTTCAAGGATGCGATCAGCGCAGCGATCGAGCTCCAGGCCGAGATGTCGACCGAGGAGATTAGGAACCGGCTCGAGACCGATCTGAGCGGCTTCGCGCTCCTCGACCAATTCAACCGCGACGCGCTCACCCAGCTCGATTCTACAAAGTCGGAAGACAGGCTCGTCAAACTAGAGATGAAGCCGATCGGCAACTCGGCACGGGGACGTCGTTACAACTGCAAAGTCGATCGCGTCGCGGGCAACGAAGTCTTCATCAATGTCGACGGTGCCATTTTCCCCCTCGCCGTCGAGAAAATCACCGACCAGACGATCTTCGACCTGGTCCAAGCCCTCCACGGCGAGGGCAGCCCAAGCTATCTGATCCCGCTCGGGATCCTCTTCCTCTACCGAGGGAACCACGACATCGCAAAGAGTCACTTCGACCTCGCGTCGAGCGCCGGGACGAGCCCCGACACCTGGCTCGACCACCTGGAGTACTTGAAGAAGATCGATAACTAGTCCTGGAATCAGCGCTGATGGCGAGCGAGGCGCACCCAGGTGATCGACCTGAGGAGGTCCTCGCCGATGGTGCGACGATGAGGCAGTCTCGGGTGAAGTGACGACGTAAACTTGAAACCACAGCACTTCACCCGAGACTGCCGGTCTTGCGGCGAATCGACAAGCCGCAGCCGTGATCAGCGCTGATTCCAGGACTAGTTCTATTGAGGCTGATCGATGACCCCGAGAGGGAGGGGCGGGGCGCGCTGAGCGCTCTTCGCCCCTCCTTCGCTGCCGAGGGCAAGTCTGGGGCCCGTTAAGTTCGGAAACTTCGCTCAAAAGCTCCCCATTCCCACCCCAAAACCCGGCTCGCTCTTCGAGAGCATCGTATTCTCAATCATAGAATTCACTGGGAACCATCTCGGATCCCCCACCTGTCGGAGGCTCGATGCACTGCGATTCTCGATCATCTCGTAGCCGCGGCTTCACCTTGATCGAGGTGGTCGTCGCGGTCGGACTGCTCGGATTGATCGCCGGAGGGATCACGACGTCCTTCTACACGATTCAATCCGCGGTCGATGACGAGTTCACAGAAGCCGACCTGCTGTTCCGCTCTCGTTCGGCGATCGATCGATTGACCCGACTCTGCTCGACCGCGGTGACGACCGACGCTCGCTTCGCCCTGCGCGATCCGACCACTGGCACCGACCCCTGGTGCCTCGAGTTCAGAGAGCTCAACTCGGTCACGGCTGGAGTTGCGAACTACGACGATAAATTGGTGTATCACCTGTTCGGCCCGGATGGGGGCGCGACCCCGTGTTCCGGCATCGTGATCGGCCGCGGGCCGGACATGACCTCGATCTACGATGCGGCCCAGGGCGCGGATGGCTGGCTCGGGACCGAAGACGACAACGTCACCGCAGCGTTTGTGGCGGGCAACCCCGCTGTCGAACTGCTGTTGCCGAGTGTCTATGCGCCCCAGACCGGTCGCATGCTGACCTTTGTTGTGGATCCGGCCTCGGCGGGTCGAATGATCACGATCACGCTGCGCTGCAACTTTCGAAGGACGGATGGCACCTACCTCCGAGCCGCTGACCTCGTCCTCTCGGAAAGGGTCTCCCTGCGATGGTGATCGACACTGAAAACCGAGGTCCGACTGAGAAGCTCGAGGCGGGTTTCACCATCCTCGAAGTGGTCATCGCGGCGACGATCCTCACCACCGCGATCATGACCGCGGGACTGACCGTCTTGATGGGAATGCGCTCTCAGGACGAATCGGAAGAGGGCTCGGCTGCGCTGCGCGCAGTACGGGACATCTGCGCGGAGATCCAGGAACAGGCGAACGAAGATCAAGACCTCACAGCCTTCGAGGGGATCGGAGCGATCTACACCATCTACGACGGTCTCACTCGCACTGTCGCCGATCTGCCACAGGGGAGGATTTCCGTCACGATCTACGCCAACGAAGCCACGGTCCCCAGCGATCTCGGCGGGCCCCAGGATCTCAACTTCGACGGCGATTTGAACGACAACCTTGGCGGACAATCGAACGGGTCTGATCTGCAGATGATCCCCGCAGAGATCACCGACAGCTACACCGATGAGCGCGGCACCATCGTCCAAACATTCCATCGCCGCTTTTCACAAACGACTGAGTAACGACGACGACAGAGCTGTTCATGAGGGGAACGCCTTGACCCATCCAGACCAAAATCCCAGAGAGTCCGGCATCGCGCTGGTCCTCGCCCTGGTTCTGACCATAGGACTGATCGGGTTCACCGCCCTGAGCGTCGAGGTGACTCGCGCTCACGCCACGGTTCGCAATAGCGAAACGACGATGTTTCGGTCTCGGCTGGTCGCTGAGTCGGGTCTCGCCGAAGCGCTCGCGCGCCTGAAAGAGGCGGGCCAGACGTCACCGGTATCGGGGCATAGCACGTCCGCGGAGTGGGTCTCGTTCTCCAACGGAGATTACTACTACTCGACCGACTCCGACGCCGTGAACCAGACTTCGACGATCACCGTCTGGGGCCGCGTCCCCGACAGCACCAGCATCACCAACACGGTGAGCGCGAGCGTCGTCTCACCGGATGACGCGAACTGGGATGGAACGGGCTACACGACCCACGGGATCGAAGTCTCGGTCCTCAGCTCGCGCTACCTGCCCGAGTCGCCGGCGTACTTCGGAAACGGCGGGGTGGAAAAGCCCCTCGGCGGGTTCAACTGGGGGAACAGCGTCGACGTGTTCGATCCGAGCACCTGGGTGAAGGTGACCTCGAATCCCTCGTCGTACCAAGCAGCGGGCGGAGCCCTCGAGATCAACTCTCTCGATCACCCCTTCGACTTCCTCTACAACGGAGGAACCCCGACCCCGGTCGCAGGAGTGGGATACCACGACTACTCGCCGTGGACCTCCCAGACCGACATCGGGCAGATGAACATCCAGGCGTGGTTCGACAACTCCGCCGCGGGCGGTTCCGCTTGGGGAATGCTCACGCCTCCGACCGCGAACTACTCCAGCGACCCGAATTCCGACCAGTACGTGCTTCCGGTCGATTCTTCGGTCGCCGACGTTCAAGACTATGCTTGGAGCCTGTGGAGCACCTACGCGACGAATCCCAGCGCAACCTTGCTCAGCCAAGGATACCGGCAGGGGACGTACGGCGATCTCACCACTCCCTCGATCACTTTCGTCACCGGCCACCTGAAGGTCCAAGCGGGCCAGACGTTCAAGGGCGCGGGAATCCTCGTCATCCGCGATGACTTCGACCCGAACTACGACACCAACAACACTCCCTCGACAAGTGCCGCACTGACCGTCAGTGGAACTCTCGAGTGGACCGGTCTCGTCATCGTGGCGGGGTGGCGACCGTCGGTGAATGTCGCAAACGGTGGTTCGATGACCATTGTCGGAGCCCTCATGGGTGAAGATAGCGTGATGTCGGGAGGCGAGGAAAGCCTCGACTCCGCGACGATCATTCTCACCGCGAGGGACGACATGAAGCTGCTTTACTCGGCGTCGCTGTTCAAGCCGGGGAGCTTCATCTACGACCTCCTGCCGCTGGTGCGGCGCGAGGTTGTCGGCGCGCGCGAAGTCTACGCGGACTAGCCGGGGATCTGTGCGCGATCGTCGTGATCGAGATCGCGCGGAGTGTCGAAGTCTCGAAGGAGTGCTCGGTTCTCCCGAACCACGTACGCGATCTCGAGCCCGCCATCTCGAATCAAATCTCTGACCGTCGCGTAGCGCGAGGGCTCCTCGAGGAGTTTTCGCGCTGCGTGCGTTCTGAGGAACAACGGGTGCGCGCGCCGCATCGCAACCGACGGAACCACCGCCTCTGCATTCGGTTGCGCCGCGGCGGCCGCGAGGATCGCTCGGACGTCGCACACTTCCACACCGGGCAGATCGACGGGCTGGATCAAATACCCATCGACGTCGGGAAACGCGGCAATCCCCCGCCGCACGCTGGTGATCGGTCCGTCCCCTGGAGCGGGGTTCTCGATCGATGTGACAGGAGTCGTCAGCTCTTGGACGGCGGTCTCGATCTCCCGCTGATGATCTCCCCCCACCACCACCAGAACGGGAACGGCCCCTCCCTCCGCGAAGACTCGCGTGATGCGGGCCAAGAAGCTCTCGCTCTCCCACATGAGGAGCGCCTTCGGGGTTCCCATCCGACGCGATGAGCCCGCTGCGAGGACGATGGCAGCGACCTTCATGGCTCGGACCTCGCCACTTCGCCCTCTTCGGCGACATCATCGGGTGAGCGCGGTGCGAGTGCGGAGACGCTCTTCTCGGAAGACGTCTCCCCCTCCACACTGAAGAAACCTTCGAGGCGCGCGCGCACCTGTTTCCACGGCCCCTGCGCACGCTCGCAACTAGGCAAACTATTCAGAAACCGTTTTCCGTAGGACTTCTGAAGCACCCTGCTGTCGGCGATCAATACGGCGCCGCGATCGGTCTGGGTCCGAATCAGTCGGCCGAACCCCTGCTTCAAACTGAGGACCGCCTGGGGAAGCGCAAGGTGCGCGAAGGCACTCTTCCCGCGCGCCTCGACTTCTTCGGCGCGACCGCGCTCGAGAGGGTGATTCGGCATCCGAAACGGCAGTCGCGCGACCACGACCAGCGACAGCGCTGCGCCGGGCACATCGACACCCTCCCAGAACGACTGGTTTCCGAGCAGGACTGCATTTCCCGCCTTGCGGAAGCGAGAGAGCAGCTCGGTCCTCGGCTCTGTACCCTGGACGAGCAGCGGAAAGCCAAGATCGCGCAGGCGCGGTTCGATCCGCTTCGCCACATCGCGCAGCGTGGCGTGGCTCGTAAAGAGTACGAAGGCCCGACCCCGAGCCGCGTTCAGCGCCTCGAGCAGCATTTCAGAGAAGGCCGGAGCAAAGCTGCGACTCCCCGGGGAGGGAAGGTCTTCAGGAAGTCCGAGGAGCACCTGCTTCTCGTAATCGAACGGGGACGGGAACACTGCGGAGTCGAAGCGCCCCGCTTCGATCCGATCCCAGCCGAGTCGATCGGAGAGGAAGCTCCACTTGTCGCCGACCGTCAGCGTGGCCGAAGTCATCACCACGGACTGAAGGGGCGGATAGAGATCTTTCGAGAGGATCTCCGCGATGTGAAGTGGTGCCGCTTTGAAACTGAGATTGCCGTAGCGCCCCCCCCGCAGTTCGACCCAGGGGAGGATCGGTCCTTCTGCCGACAGGATGAAGTCGATCGCTGCGATTGGATCATCGACGGCACGCTGAGCCGAGCGCAGCTCGACGAGAGCGCCTTCGAAGCGATCCTTCGGCTCGAACGGTTCCCCTTCGAGAAGAAGAGCGGTTTTCCTGATCGTGCCCTTCAGCCGATCGAGAGCGGTGCGCAAGCTGACCAGGGGCGCATCGACAACGTCGATCGGCAGGCGCCCCGGGCCGTCCCCCAACCGCGCCATCGCATTGCCGAGTCCGCCTCCCCCGTCGTCGCCGAACGCGCCCCCCCCCTCTTCGAACTGCTCGGTGACGCGCATCTCGAGAGTCGAGAAGATTTCCTCTGCCCTGCGTCGCACTTCACGTACGCGCGGAAGCAGCTCGAGCTCGAGGTGTTCGAGGCTGGTCCCGCGGTGGACTTCACGAAGCTCTTTCACGAGCCACGGCAGCCGCCCGCGCTCGCGGCCGCGTTTCTTCCGAGGCGGCGAGAGGAGCCGACCGAGGGATTGCGCGACTCCGCGTCGCGAGACTTCGCGCCCCAAGTGGGTCGCGGCGATTTCTTCGAGGCTATGCGCCTCGTCGAAGACGACCCGGCCGTAGCCGGGGATCACCAAATCTCCTTCGAAGTCCCCCGAGCCCCGCCTGACCGCGAGATCGGCGAACAGGAGGTGGTGGTTGACCACGATGATGTGCGCCCCGAAGGCGCGGCGCCGAGCGCTGTAGTAGAAGCAGTCGCGGTAGTGGGGACAGCGAGCCTTGAGAGATTGGTCCGAGGTCGAAGCGAAGTCGCTCCAGACATCGGGAGGAGGCTCGTGGGGTAGATCGGAGCGAGTCCCATCCTTGGAGACCGCGAGGCGAGCGAGGATTTCGGTGATCCACCCCTGCCGCTCATCCGGGCTCTGGGATTCCTCATCGTCTGCACCATCGGCGTCTTCTGCGTCGTTGAACAGTTCGGGCGCCGCGCGCACGAGGCCCGTTTTTCTGCGGCACGCGTAGTTGGACCGTCCCTTGATCAGCGCATAGCGAAACTCGTCGGGCAGAACGCGGGCGAGGGTGGGGAGGTCTTGCGTAATGAGCTGCTCACCGAGATGTATCGTGCGCGTCGAGATGACCACCTTGCTCCGGTTCCGAATCGCCCAGAGGATCGACGGCACCAGGTACGCGAACGACTTCCCGATGCCAGTCCCCGCTTCGTACGCTGCGATCTGCCCCTGATTGAGCGAGCGCGCGCAGGCGACAGCAAGATCGCGCTGCCCTTCTCGATCCTCGAAGGCGGGGATCCCGCGATCGAGCAGTCCCCCCGCGGAGAAGATCGACGCGATTTCATCGAGATCGAGGAGAGTGTCTTTCTCGGCGGGAAACGGTTCGACGACGCGATAGATGCGCGCGGCGGCGTTGTCGATGATGAAGAACCCGAGGCGCCGAGCGCCCGCCTCCGCCGCGATCCCCATGTCCGCGCCCGAAGGGGTCAGGTCACCGCCGGGGTGATTATGGATGAGGACGTGGTGATCGCCGGCGCGCTCGAGGAACACGTTGACGGCGCCCGCGTGCCCTCGCGCCACGACTTCCACCTCGACCAGGCGTCCTTCGGCATCGACGGACCCGAAGAAGAAGACCTCGTTGCCCCCTGCGAGCGCGATCTCATGGGCGAGCTGGTTCCGGCACTCCGCGGTGACTGAGTACTCCGCGGGGATGGACGGGTCGGACATGAGGTCTCCACAAGGCGTCCCCCCCGAGGCCCGCGCGGGTTCGAAGGAGCTGGGGTGAATCGAGAGGGTCGGAAGAGGGTAGCTGAAGCCCTGAGCGAGAAGGCTGTGCCGGGGCGGGATTCTCGACCGTCCCCTCCGCTCGGGCAAGGGGTGCCCACCAATCCGGACAGTTCTTGTCGGTGCACGATCAGGCCGTTCGACGGAGTACTCGCCCAAGAGGCTGTCAAACTGAGCAGTCTCGAGTTAGGGGCAGTTCGGCGAGGAGTCACAAGGCAGAGAGTCTGGAGTCGGATCGAAGTCGCAGAACCCGAAGGGCGGAGGTGGCGCGGGATCCCCGGAGAAGAGATGGCCGAGAAGCGAGATGGGATCCGCGACGTTCTTCATTCCGTCGTCGTTCACGTCCCCCGCCGCTGCGCACGGGCCGGTCGGGCCGCTCGTGAAGAGCTCGGCGAGAATGAAGATCGCATCGCCAAGGTCGGCGTTGCCGTCCCCGTTCGCGTCCCCGCGCTGCAGCACAGGATCGCCGACGGCGTGGATGATCACGCACGACACCGCGGTCACCGTAAACTCGACCGAGTACGCATCGAAAACCGTGTCCATGTCGAGATCGATGTCCGGAACGATCCCGACCGAGGCGAGGACGTCCGCCAGAGATCCGGTCAAAGGGGCTGGCGCCGGAATTCCCTGCATGACCACCAGCGGCACCGCACCGTCGAGAGGCACGCTGCCGAAGGAGACCGCATTCAAGGAGATGTCTCCCTCGAGGGTCACGCCTTGGAGAGGCGCTCCCAATCCGATGTCGAGGGTGGAGGGCCCCGCGATGAGATGCCCTGCCACGATCGATCCCATGTCGAAGAGCGCGACCGGATCACCGCTCGCGTCGAGGGACGCTGGATCGATATCGAATTCCTCCGTCCCCGAAAAATCATCGAGGGGATCGGCATCGAGGTCGACGCCCACGTACACCGCGGCATCGACGACCGGGTCGTTCTGGGCGGTCGGATCTTGCAGGTTTCTGACTTCCAGGAGCGTGCGGAGCGCCCCCGTCGCAATCTGATCGGCGACTGTAGAATTGAGAACACCGGTGATCAGGAAGTTCGATCCGAGGGTGCCGCCGGTGACGGTCACAGTATCAACCACCAATCCCGCGCTCTCGGGGAGTTGTGCCTCGGCGGGACGCGAGGCGGCGAGCAGGGCACTGGCGACGATTCCGGCGAAAAGGGTCGTCCGAAGCATAGGATCCTCCCTCAGCAGAGTCGGTGAAGCGAGCGGTCCCATTGTACCGAACCTTCCAAGGCGAGCCACACCGCCCGAGCGCCAGAACTCCGGGGGAATGGTCGGACGATGTTCCCGACAAACTGCTTCAGGGAGGAGCGAGAAGCGCCGATACGGCCATCGAAGCGACCCTTTCTCTCCGGGCCCCCCAGAGGCATGGAAGAGTGCTCGGTAGAACCGTTCCGTGGGAAGTAGAGATAGCACCGTGGCGACTCCGAAGACTCCACTCCAGCTCTCGGTCGTGATCCCGGTCTACAACGAGATCGAGACGATCCGAGACATTCTCACACTGGTCGCCGCGCAGCCCCGCGTCGGAGAGATCATCCTCGTCGATGACGGCTCCACCGATGGCACGCGCACAGTTCTCCTCGAGTACGCCGAGCACCCGCTCTATCGCGTCATCATGAAAGAAAAGAACGAGGGCAAGGGCGCCGCGCTCTCCGATGGCATCCGCGCCGCACGTTGCGATGTCGTCCTGATCCAAGATGCGGATCTCGAGTACGATCCGGGAGACTACGAAGCACTCATCGAACCGATCGAGGCGGGACTCGCGGACGTCGTCTACGGCTCCCGCTTCCAACACGGCCCCCGTCGCGTCCTCAATTTCCGCCACGGACTCGGCAACCGCTTCTTGACCACACTCTCCAACTGGACAACGCGGCTCGCGTTGACCGACATGGAGACGTGCTACAAGGCGTTCAAACGCCCGATCATCCAGAACATAGAGCTCCGCTCGCGCCGGTTCGGGTTCGAGCCCGAAGTGACAGCGCGCATCGCACAGGTCGGTTGCACGGTCTATGAAGTCCCCATCGCCTACTACGGCCGCTGGTACGACGAGGGGAAGAAGATCACTTGGAAGGACGGAATCGCCGCCATCTGGCACATCCTCCGCGCTTCCTGGTTCGAGAAACCGAGCTTCCGCAGCGAAGATGAGCTGCGCTCCGCCCTGACGCGCGAGACCACCCTCGGGCAGCGCCTTGCGGTCCTACGTGCCCGTGATGCAAGTCGAGAGGGCGCGGGTCGCCAGAGGATGGAAAACAAGGAGACCGCGAGCGTCGCTGGCGACTGAGGGACCGAGCGGTCCCTTGAGCATTACGGGAATGGAGGGGCGCCATGCCGAGGATCTCGCTCGAACGACGCTACGATGTCTTGGTCTTCTCGATCGCCCTCGCTACGTATTGCATCACCCTCGCGCCGGGTGCGATGTGGGGGGACTCGGCGAAGTACGTGATCCACTCTGCGACCTGGGACCTCTCGATCGATGGGGGCTACCACCCGCTCTATTCCCTGATCGCGTCCTTCTTCGTGCGCATCGTTCCTGGGAACGACCCCGCCCTCGCGCTCAATTTGCTGAGTGCACTGATCGGCGCGGGCTCGGTCGTCCTCCTTCGCGATCTTTTGCGCGCAGAAGGGGTTCGGTCGTGGATCGCGAGCGCGTTCGCCCTCGCCTTCGCGTTCAGCCACGCCCAATGGCATCTCAGTGTCATAGCCGAGTCCTACACGCTCTCATTGTTCGGGACTCTGCTCACAGTGCGGCTCGCGAGACCCCTCTTCACTCAGCATCCAGGCACTGCGATGGGCCGCTCAGAAACTGCAGTGTCCCCGCGACGATTCCTCTGGCTCGGGCTCACCTCGGGCCTCGTCGTCAGCAACTTCCTGCTGATGATCGCTTACTTCGGGCTCTTGGTCGTCTTGGTCGCGGTCTTTCGCCGAGAGACCTGGGGCCGCGCTCCGGTGCGGTCGGCGGTCGGACTGATCGGGGGATTTCTCTTCGGAACTGCGCTGATCTGGGGACCATGGCTCTGGTACGTCTCTCGCGGCACCCTCAGCGCGGCCGAGGCGACGTCGCTCGCACTCAACGGACGATACGCATCGACCTTCTTCTGGAATGCTCCGCTCGAGGCGCTCCGAGGACTGACCCTGCTCGGGGGTCTGACCCTGTATCAGTTCCCCTCCCCACTCCTCCTCTTTGCCGTGCCAGGGGTCGTGTCCCTCGCGCGAAGGGAGCCGACTTGGCTCCTTTGGGTCGGTGGAATGTTGATCGGCACATACCTCTTCTGCTCGACCTACATGGTGCAGCGAGCGGTGTTCGTCATGCTGCCGGTGTTCGCGTTTTGGGCGTTCTTCGCCGCGATCGGACTCGACCGCGTCCTCTCAGTCCTCAAAGAAGACCGCCGACTCATGAAGCGGGCGTGCCTCGCTTGCGCCGCGTTCGCAGCGATCGCGCCGATCCCCGTCTACCCGATGTTCGTTTCGGGGCTCGCGCTCGCGGAAGTCGATCCGGTCCCCGGCCGCGACCTCCCCTACCGCGACAACGCGCGCTACTTTCTGCTCCCCGCGAAGGGTCACAACACAGGACCACGCGAGCTCGCCGAGGAGGTGCTGGAACGCGCCGCCGGCGGCTGTGTCGTCGCCGACTTCACACCGTTCACCGTGTTGTCCTACTACGTCGGTCGACTCGAGGGGGATGTGTTCGTGCGCGCGAGCGAGGGGGTTCACGGAGAGAGCCTGTGTGAGTTACTCGCGAGCACGGTCGATGCGGGGCGCCCACTCCTCTTCGTCGATAACGAGCCCCAAGCGTACCCGGTCGCCGAACTCGCGCCCGACTACACTCTCGTCCCCGTCGGCCAGCTCTTTCAGGTGGTTGCGGTGACTGCACCGGCCGCGCAAACCTCGGGAGACTGATCCCCGCGCCGCGACCGGAACAGACACACTTGCGATCACTCTTCGTCGGGAACTGTCACCTGCAACCCCTCGACGTTCCCGCTCACCTCGACCGCCATCGACTCCCCGCCCTGACGTCCAAAGCCGAACCGAATCTGGTAGGTCCCCGGCTCGAGCCCTTCGAACGTGAACTGCCCCTCCTCATCGGTGAACGTGGTCTTTCGAACCCCGCGAGTGGCATCGTCGTTCCCGGTCAGCATGAGGAAGCGCGTCGCCCCGATCTGACCCGTCGCCGTGCGCGCCTGGCCGCTGACCGACTTCCCACGGGAGAGCTCGAGAGAGACTTCCGCTTGCTGCCCAGACCCGACCGACGGCGCAGTTTTGCGCAATTGTACGTAGTCGGTGTGGTTCACCACCAGGAGCGCGGCGCCGGGGGGCACGGTATCGAGAAGGAACTCACCGTTCGCGTCGGTGCGGTCCGATTCTCCGAGCATCATGTCGCGCACGAACGAACGCATCGTCTCCTCATCGCTGTCGTCAGAGGAGGGGTTCGCGATCCCCACCTCCGCGCCCTGAATCGGATCCCCGGTCACCGCGTCGACAACCCGCCCCACGATGCTCCCGGCGCGCGAGAGTTCGATGCGCTCCTCGTGGAGCACGCCCGGCATCAGCGACACTTCGATGTTCGTCGACCCGAATCCGGCGGCTCGGATTTTCAAATCGTAGTCGCCTGGATCGAGGTCGTTCTTCTCGAAGCTGCCGTCTGGAGAGCTGACCGGCTCGAGCCCGTTGCCGAAGTCGACTGAACTCTCTTGCAGAGAGAGAAACACTTCGTACTCAGAAACCGGTCGACCGGTCGCCGTATCGGTGACGAGAGCGCGCAACGACGCCGACGGAAGAAGTGTGAGGTGTTGAGTTGCAACGCCGTTGACGTAGATTCCTTGGGAAATTCCTTTGGCGAACCCGCGTTTCTCGGCGACCGCCGCGTAGCCTCCCGCGGCCAGACCCACGATCTCGTAGCTGCCATCGGAAGCGGTGCGGGTCGAACGAAGGGCCCCACCGAGGAGCAATTGCGCCTCGAAGATTTCCTCCTCGATGCCACTCTCCTCGAGCACGCGCACCGAGGCATCCGCAATCGGGTTTCCGAGGTCGTCGGTCACGGTTCCGGTCAAAATGGAGCCGGGGTCGAGGACCAACGCAATCTCGACCGTCTCTCCTTCGGCGATCGCGAAGTTCTGACTCGCGCTGTCGGAGTACCCCACCATTTCGGCTCCGATGTCGAAGTCTCCCGGCTCATGCGCCTCATAGGTGAAACGCCCCTCGGAATCCGCGTGCACGACTTCGCCCCCCTTCGGGAGGCCGAGGAGCTGCATCATCATCATCTCTTGGGGATTCCCGCCATCGCGCGCCGCGGAGAGTCGCACGATCGCGCCGGGCACGGGACCGGCCCCACCGGTGACGACTCCCTGAATCGTCGCCGCGGCGCGCAGCCCGATCGAGAGCGGTGAGAGCTGTGCCACTTCTTCCAGGTCGAACGGTTCTGACTTGCCACGGGTGTAACCGGGGAAGTCGGCGATCACTCGGTAGCGCGCATTCTCGTCGGCGAAGTAGCGATCCATCGTGAACTCGCCGAGTTCGTTCGTGACGACCACCGCGAAGAAGATCAGCGAGGCGTCGAACTGAAACGGTCCCATGTCGTCGGGCACGTCGGGGATCAAGCGCACCAGAGCCCCCACGCGTGGCGCGCCGGTCGGATCGAACACCACTCCGGTGATCGGGATCGTTGGCGTGATCGTCAACACCACTCCATCGCGTCCGCGATCGAGGTCGACCGAGATTTCGTCTTCGATGAACCCCGGGGCGCGCGCGCTGACCGATGCTTCCCGCGCCTTCTCCGTATCGTTGTTGAAGGCTCGCGGACCCCCGAACATGAAGCGCATCTCCCCCCGGGAAGAAGGGACCACACCCTCGAGGACAAATTCTCCCGCGGCATTGGTGACCGTTTTCGCCCCGCCGGAACGAACTTCGGCCCCGGCGAAACCCTCCCCGGTGTCGGCACCCAGAACCACGCCCGTCACCCGCTGGCCGGGGGCGAGCGCAATCTCTATCGGTTCACCGTCCGGCGGGACCGAGCGCACCGACTCGCCGGCAAACTTGTCGAGGCTTGCGCTCACGGTGTAGTTGGAGCCGGGGCGCAGGCCGAAGATCTCGAACGTGCCGTTTTTGTCGCTGGTGGCGGAGAGGCGACCGCTCACCAGATCACGAAAGATCACCCCACCGTTCATCATGCCACCGTTGCTCTGAACGGCGGACACTTTGGCGCCCTCGACCGGAGCCGCGGTCGCCACTGAGATCACCCGGCCGCGGATACTGAGACCCGGATCGATGAGTACTTCGCCGAGGTCGAGGGTTTCCCCCCACTCGACCTTCACCTCTTGCTGGTAGGGGTTGAGCCCAGGGGTCTCGACGGTGAGGCGGTAGCGGCCCGCGCCGAGGTCTTTGAACGCGAACCCGCCGCCGGCATCGGAGGTGGTCTCGCGCGGGGGCATCCCGAGCAGGCGCTCTGCCATCGCAATGAAGTCGGCGGCACCGGGGATGGGGAGCTGGATCACCTGCTCGATCCGCTCGAGTCGCATGGGAGTCTCAGCGAGAGGGAAGCCGCGCGGAGTCGCGAGCGAGCCTTTGATCAGAGCGCCATCGCCAAAGAGGACGACCACGCCAGTAGTGCCGGTGACCACCCCTTGGGCTGTGCTTTCGAGCCCCTTCTTGTTGTACGCTGTGATGTTGTAGGTACCGGGGGGGAGAGAGGAGATTTCGAATTCGCCGTCGGGGCCAGAGACCGTCTCGAAAGGTCCCTTCAAGAACTCGCCGTTGACGTAACGGAGCGCGCGACGCACCAAGGGGCCGATACCGGTGGTGCTCGCGGGGGCGAACTCAGCGAGAACTCGCACTCCCCCGATCCCAGAACCGGAGGGGCGCACGATGCGTCCCGCGACCGAGGCGCCGCGATCGAGTTCGAGAGTGATCGTTTCGGTGCGCTCCTCGGAGAGGGCGACCACGTCGCCGTAGCGGAACAGCCACTTCGGAGCAACGGTCAGGAGGAAATAGCCTCCGCCAGAAATGCCGCGAACCTCGAAATGACCGGTCTCATCGGTTTCCGCGATGATCGCCGAGCGGCGGAACGACTCGAGCTCCGCGCGAACAAAGCCGAGAATTCCCGCGATGTCGGGGACACCCCCCCCGGCGAGTCCAGAGAGCTCTGACTCGGCGCGGAGGATCACCGCTTCCACTCGCTGTGCGGAGAAGAGCATGACCTTCGCATTTGGGATGCCGGCGCCGTCCCCGAGGACATCGCCGGCGAGGATCGGCGGTTCTGTCAGATCTTCGGGAGGGGCGACTTCGGTGAGATCGCCGGTCGGATCCCCAAGGGATGAGGCGGAGTCCAGAGAGGAGTCATCGAAGGCCGTGTCTTCGGACCCGCGCTCCTTCGAACTCCCGCTCCCCTGCTCATCCGGTCCGTTCGGAGATGGTCGCAGGAAGAAAAACAGCCCGCCGCAGATGACGAACGCGATGATGATTCCGATGGTGAACTGACGAGACATGCCCAACCCTTCCCAGAGTGAACCGCGGCACCCCACGGCCGTAGAGGATCAGGGTGCGCAAGACCCGGGCGCTCTGCAAGGATCGTTCTCATTGCAGAAAGGAACGGTGCTCGCCGAAACGCGCTCTCGCCGTGGTTCTCGACCCCAATCGAGTGGCACAGGGGCCCAGACAATCTCAGGTTTTCGCGGTTGGCTCGGGAGATCGAGCTTCATCGGGTAGCTTGGTCGCCGGGGACGGGAGCACACCAGGGAGGGAGCTGGGATCGAGAGCTGGACCTGGGGAATCCTAGTATTTGGGCCGCTGTCGCTCGGTTACTGGACCTATGGCCGACGGCAGGGGAACATCGTCGCGACCCTGTGCGCGATCTGCTTGGGAATCCTACCGATGGCGATCACCCCCCTGTGGCTGATGGTCGCGATCTGCTCCTTCATCGCGGCAATGCCTTGGCTCGTCGGCTGGTGGGTCCGCCGCTGACGCGCGACAGCCTCCTAACAGCCCGGCCTCCTAACAGCCCGGCGGCGTCGCGCAGCTGACTCCATCGGCAGTCGGGTCCACTCCACACGCGGGATACGGTGCCGACGGGTCGGGGCCTCCCGAGAAGCGATGAGCAAGGATGAAGATCGCATCGGCGAGATCGAAGATCCCGTCGTCATTGCCATCGCAAGAATCGACACACGCCAGAGCGGGGCCTCCGAAGAGCGCGCCCAAGACCGCGATCGCATCGGAGATATCGAATCCTCCGTCGCCGTTGCAATCGCTCCGCGCGAAGCCCGGAGCCGTCGGTCCCACCGGGCGCAGATCGAGGACGAAGGGGACGTGGTCCGATCGAGTCGAGTCGTCGATTTGAAGTCCCGCTGCGGCGCGCGCTGCGGCTGACATCTCATCGGAGTAGAGCACAAAGCTGTGCGCCACTTCGACCACGAAGTCGCTCACCAGCCAGTAGTCGAGGTGTCCCGGCCAGAACGAACTGCTGTCGTTTCGCCAGGTGTACCCGAGCCGCACTCCCGACAGGCGAGGAAGAACATCGTAGAGCGGAGTCCCGTCCCAATCGGGGTCGAAATCGGGACCGTGGGTTGCGTTGTCATCGATGTCTCCGGTCTGGAGTGAGTCGCGCGGCCCAGGACCGAGGACGAGATTGAGGTCTCCGGTGATCAGGATCGGCGTGTCCGGGAGCAGGGTCACGACACCCCCGGGGGCGATCGCCTGGCGGATGAATTCGAGGATCTCGTCCGCCTCCGACTGTCGCCCCGCTTCGTTCGTGCAACAGGGGAGGTGGGCGACGACGACGAACACTTCGCTGCCGATCCGCGCGGTCGCGTCGACCCGAACGGCGAGGTTGTTCCCGATCGACCACGAACCGAGGATCGGAAAGCGACTCACCAGGTGACAATCGTGGGTGCGCACCCCTTGCCACGTACCGCCGGGATCGGGGGCGACCCAGCTCGAGACGAGCGTGGTGACTTCGGGCGGATCGTGATCGTAAATCTCTTCGAAGCAGACGATGTCGGGATCGATCGCTGCGAGGGTTCTCCCGAAGCGTGGCGCCTCCCCCGCATTCCACGGGGTGTCGTTGAGAACGTTCCACGTGACGAGGCGCAGGTCGGTCGCGAGCTCTCGTGCGATGGGAATCTCTCCGATCGGCACGGGACCGCCGACATCGAAGGTGTAACTCACCCCGCCGGACGCGTCCGGAATCTGGTCTCCGCCAGGAGATTCTTCGCGCACCACCAAACGAATCGTGGTCGCCGTGAAGAGCGGCTCCGATCCGTTGGGGAGGGTGTCACGACCGATCGCGATCTCGTGCGCGACACCGGCCACGGTCGGCGAGCTATGGAACCGGATCGCATTGTGAAAGATCGGAATCACACCACCGGTGAGAGGACGGAAGTCTCCGTTTCGACTCCCGAACCGCCACTCGAGCTCGGCGCCGATCCCCGCGATGGGGACTCCGGTCGAGGCGTTCGCGTCGGTATCGAGATAGAGAACGAGATCGTTTTGTTCGTCGAGGGGAGTCAACGTCCCGAAATCGAGGAACAGAAACAGGTGACGATCATCGTCGGCGATCTTGAGAGTTCCGAAGTCGACGCCGGAACCTCCCCCGTCTCCGCTGGGATCCGTTGAGACCGGTGCGATCCCTCCCCAATCGGAAAAGTCACCGTCGATGACGATCGGATGGACATCTGCGACAGCGGATCCCCGTAGGGTGAGAAGAAGGATCAGTACGAACAGCCCGCCGACGAGGATCGCGCCCAGAGTGTGGCGCGACTCCGCGCGAACGCGCGAGAAGTCGAGTTGCATAGGTGTCCCATCCCGAGGGGCGCCCGGTCCCAGAGGAGCGCGCCCGCTCCTCCGATGGAACCGGACCGGGCCCCAGAGGGCAAGCCCCGGAGGGGGGGAGAGCACAGAATGAAGACTGCCGGGGCCCCGCTGTCGCGAGATCCCGGCAGTTCCCCGGCGTTTGGCGTTTGGCGATCATCGGACTCAGTCGCGCGGAAGAGCCCAGACGGTGGCATCGAGGAAGCGCACCTCCCGGATCCTCACGCGGACTTTCTTCGTCCCTTCGGGGAGGAAGAACGCGGTCGTCTCATGGGCAGTGGTCTTCTCCGCCGTGACCAACGGCATCGGTCCGTCGAAACTCCCCGGCCCGGCGAGGGAGTGGGGAAAGTCCTCGAGTAGCGTTCCTTTGGCGTCGAGGTAGTCGAACTGACACGAGATCGTCGCGACATCCTTGTTCGAGTGATTGGTGATCGAGAGTTGGACGACCGGGAAATTCGTACTCTCGTTCTTCAGGCCGAGGAACTCGATCGACACCGGGGCCGAGGCTCCGGCAAACTCGAGCAAGCGGAGTGCCGCGGGAGCCGAGGCATGGTCGGGCAGCGCGATCGACTCGAGGCGGAAGGGAAACTTCATCTCCGTGGCGGCGAGGACGCACTTCACTTCGAGCCTCACCGGTTCTTCCTTCGCGTCGAGCTGATACTGAACATCGTCCCCCCCCCACCCCATCGTACTGTCGTAGTCGACGCTGATGTCTTCACCACTTGCGTCGATCGGCATCGCGAGACAGTGGAGCCCAGCGAGAGAATCTTTCTCACCGCGAAACACAATCGTGATCGATGTTCCCGCGCTCTTCACTTCGAACTTCAAGCCCGCGACCGACCCGGTCGCCCCGACGACAACCGGATCGATGGTGAACGACTCGACCGCAATCGGCACAGCGATGTGCTGCGAACCGGTGAGCTCTTTGACTTCGGGAACGTCGACGAGCAACCCCTTCAAGTCGAGCGAAGTGCGGCTCCCCATCGCCCCGCGCACCATGTTTCCGCCACCGAGGAAGTGAACGTCGGGGTTCGTGCGCAAGTCTCGCCCGCGACCGTCGACCACTCTCTCGAAACGAATCGTCTCGCTCACGCTCCCCGTCGCTCCCCCGATCGCAGGGTCGAGGCCAAACGCGCGCGTGACGACGGTGATCGATCCGGTGGCGTACTGTGCCTGTTGTTCGATCTCCGCGATCGTGACCCGGAAGGGACCAGAGTGCTCTACCGGCCACGGTTCGGGGCCGACCGCGACTTCGATGGCGACGAGAGCGGAAGACTCTGCTTCGACCGCCGACTCTGACCACGAGTCTCCGTAGCCGCTCTCGAGACTCTCAGCCGGCTGCGGAGGGGTCACCTCGGCGGCGCGGGGAAGTTCGATCGGGTTTGCGGAGAGAGCCTCCGGGTCAGGATACGTCGCGCGACACCCATGATCCCCGAGGACACGATCGATGGCGGCGAGGCGTGAGAGTCCGACCAGGTCGCTCGCGACCGGCGCGCTCAATGGACTGGCGGCAGCTCCGAATCGGACCGGGATCCCGAGTTCGCGAGCCAGAATCTCGATGACGGTCGTCGCTGGCTTCCCGCGATGATCCTCGGTCACGATCCACGAGCTTTGGATCGCTTCTGGGGAGAGAGGTCGAAGGAGATCGAACGTGTGGCGCCGCTCGAGACGGGCGCGCAACTCCTGCTCGCGCATCCCATCTTCGAATGCCTGCTTCAGCCCTTCCCCCATCGCGGTGGCGATTTCGTCGGCGATCGTGCCCATCATCTCGAGGTCGAGCTTCATCGAGCCCTGCCCCGGAACCCGTACTTCGAAGGCGTGGATCCGCCACTCCCCTTCTTCGGGTCGCATGTGCAGAGTGACGTCCTCGACCTTCCCCTCCCGGGTCGCGGTGAGTGTGATCTGACTGCTGGTGGCATTCTCGATCGGGGTGCCGTAGACGACCCGCTCGAGCTTGCCGCCCCCGACGTTCCACCCACTCCCCTCCTGGATCCCCGCCCGCGCTTTCAGAGTCAGAGTTCTCTCGAGAGCGGCGGTGTCAGCCGCGTTCATTGCGGCGACGAAACTCTCTGCCGTCCCGAGCGGGGTCGAGCGGTCGTTCTGGGCCGCGGCGCTCCGCGGCCCACGGTTCCCCGAGTTATCACAGGAAGTGGTCGTGAGGGCTGCGAGCATGAGGATCGGCACGGCGCAACAGAGCGAAATTCGGGACACGGGGGGGCTCCTTCCGAGGAGAGAAATGGGTGCATCTCTCTATCGGCTGTGGCGCCCCCCCCGACCGAGCCCGTGCTCTCGATTCGGCTCAGCGCGGGGGAATAGGGCGGGATCGCTATCCCTCGGGGGGGGCGTCGTTAGACTGAGCTGCCCTTTTCCATCGAAGGAGCACTTCCGGTGACCGACCCGACCCCCGACTCCCTCGCGCAGAGTCCATCCGAGGATGCACAGCCGGAAGTACCGCCTGTCGACCACGGGGAGCTGACGCGTTGCCTCGAACTCCTCGAGACGATCGCGGCGCATCACGGGCTCCTCGCCGGACTCCCTGAGAAGCTCCGCACGAGACTCCGCCGAGCCACGGGACGGATCTCCCACCCCGACCGCGCCTCGAAGCGTGAACTCTCCCGCGCCCGCCGAAAGCGTGACGAAGGGGAGCGGCGCGCGCACGATCAGCAGATCCTCGACTCGACTGGAATGCGGCGGCAGCGAGAAGCGCTCATCTACCCGACCCCCTCTCCCCATCCTCCGGAGTCGGTTCTCCCCGAGTGGCAGAACGGAGAGCCTCCCCCGCTGATCAAGGCGCGCAACTGCTACATTTGTAAGAGCGACTTCAACGCCGTGCACGCATTCTACGATTCGCTCTGCGGGGAGTGCGCCGAGTTCAACTGGCAGAAGCGCGAGCAGACCGCCGACCTCGGCGGCCGCACGGCGCTCTTGACCGGCGGGCGCGTGAAGATCGGATACCAGACGGGAATCAAGCTCCTGCGCGCGGGGGTTCGACTGGTCGTCGCAACCCGCTTCCCCCGCGACGCGGCGGATCGCTACCGACGCGAATCCGACTTCGAATCGTGGCGGAACCGATTGCAGATCTACGGACTCGATTTGCGCCATACACCGAGTGTCGAAGCGTTTTCAGCCCACCTCCTCGCGACCGAGGATCGGCTCGACTACTTGATCAACAACGCGTGTCAGACGGTGCGCCGCCCGCCGGGCTTTTACGACCACATGATGGCGCTCGAAGCACGCCCCTGGGACGAAGTCGACCGCGAGCTCTTACCGATGCTCGACGGCTACCGCGCGCTCCTCGAAGAGACCCCCGCGGTCGGTGAAACCTCCGATCGCGCGATCGCGACCGATCTGCACGTCTCGAAGCGCACCGGTCTCGAACTCTCCGCCGCGCTGTCTCAGCTGGTCCTCATCGACGGCGACGCCGATCGTGGCGATCAGCTGTTCCCCCTCGGGAGGCTCGATGCCGACCTGCAGCAGGTGGACCTGCGCACCAAGAACAGCTGGCGGCTCGCGCTCGACGAAGTGCCGACGGTGGAACTCCTCGAGGTGCATCTCACGAACGCAATTGCGCCCTTCGTGCTCAACGCGCGGTTGAAGCCGCTCCTCATCAAGCCAGGCACGCGCGATCAGCACATCGTCAATGTGTCGGCGGTCGAGGGGCAGTTCTATCGCTCCTTCAAGACCGACAAGCACCCCCACACCAACATGGCGAAGGCCGCACTCAACATGCTGACGCGCACGTCCGCACCCGACTACTTCACGGACGGGATTCACATGAATGCGGTGGACACCGGGTGGATCACCGACGAGGACCCGCTCGCGATTTCGGTGCGGAAGACCGAGGAGCATGGCTTCCATCCCCCGCTCGATCATGTCGATGCGGCGGCGCGGATCCTCGACCCCATCTTCGACGGCACCAATCGGGGCAGCCACGTCTGGGGACAGTTCCTCAAGGACTACCGCCCGGCACATTGGTAGAATCGGTACCAAACCCGCTGCACTACGCATCTAATTAGCTACTGGAAAACGACTTAAGATCTTCTCCCGCGAGCCTGGTAAATGTGCACTGCATGGTTATCATTTCCTTGGGTTCGAGGAATCCCCCAGCTCTCCCGGGGGATTGGAATTTTCCATGTGGGGCAACCCCCCAGAAATTGAGGTAGCGATGCTTCTGAAACGTTCGACGAAGCTTGGCATGTGCGGGGTTCTCCTCGTCGCCATGTTCGCCGTGGCCGCGCCGGCCAACGCTGAAATGGTCCTTTATCCGCGGCGACTCCAACGGTGACGGAAACGTGGATATCGCGGACGCCATCTTCAACTTGGGCTTCCTGTTTTCGCAGGGCCCGGGACCGTGCCTCGACGCGATGGACGCGAACGACGATGGCGGCAACAACATCGCCGACGCGATCTTCACACTCGGCCTCCTCTTCAGCGGCGGAGCCGCTCCGAGCGCGCCGTTCCCCGACTGTGGTGACGACCCGACCTCGGACGCGCTCGACTGCGCGGGCCCGCTGACCGGTTGTCCCGAGGTGCCGTCGGGCTGCACGACCAACGGCGACTGCGCCGCCGGTGAGTTCTGCATGACCGCGACCGGTGACTGCG